>JALGUG010000163.1 GCA_029820995.1 Candidatus Zipacnadia bacterium | reverse complement strand
ATCCTCCGCGACCATCGGGCCATCACGCCGGAGGAGTTCGACCAGGCCAAGCGGTTTCTTACAGACCACCAGTTCTGACGGAACACACTCTTGCAGGGAGTGCGTGTGCCGGACATTGGGGCGGCATGGCCCGTATGTACATGGAGGCCCCAACAAGTCGTGATGTTATTGCATTGGAGTGGGAGGTCCAGCGCGGACCGGGCGAGAAGGAACCGACAAGGTTAGGATTTACCGGGGCGCCCGGGGCGAGCCGGGCTGCAAGGCTGGGGGAGCAACCTGCAGTGAATGGTTTGGCGGGGCTGAACGTGACCAGCCTGCTCATACTGGTCTTCCTGGCGGCCACTGCCTGGAAGATGAATCGCGACCGGAGTTGGCTGGCCTGGGCGGCGCTGATCGTCTTTGCGGACCAGTTGATCAAAGCTTGCGTACGTGCCGTCAGCCTTCCGGGGGAGGCGCTTCGACTCACTCGATGGGGGCCGAGCCTCTACCATCTGGAGAATCCGGTTTTCGGCGGCGGATTGACGTATGATTCCTGGAGCCTCTGGGGCCTGAAAGTGACCCCGGCCACGGACATCATCGGCTGTGTGCTGATCCTGGCCGGCGCCTACTGGATTCTCGACTACGCGGCGCGCCGGTGGAAGCTGCACTGGCCGCGGAACGCCGTAATGGGTTTGGGAGCGGTGATCGGCGGCGGGATGAGCAACTGGATAGACCGTATGACGCTGGGGGCCGTAACCGACTTCTTGCCGGTCTCCCCCACGCTCGTATGCAATCTGGCCGACCTGACCATCCTGGCCGGGTGTGCCGTCTGTGTGGGCTCTCTGGTGCTGCTGGCATGGTCCCGATCGGGCAGCTCGAAGATGCCCGCGGCCGGCTTGAACCAGGAGCCGGTGTCTCCGCAGTTGGATCCTCGCGGACGCTCTCTCAGGGGTCCTTCTCCGGCGGCTGCCCCTCGGCTCTCACGTTTTCTCAGACTTGACCAACCACTGCGACCACCAGTATCACGAGGCCGATGAGGGAGACCACGACGCTGCCCCACAAGGCGACTAGGTAGTTGTAGCAGGTATGCACTGAGCCGTCCGGCAGATAGACCTTCCAGAGCTCCATAAACGGGCGCGGGAAGCGGCGGAACCAGCCCTGGGCCCGCACCGCCTGGCCGATGAAGCTCTCCGCGCGAAACAGCCCAAACAGCCACTCCAGGATCCGCAGCGGCTGGCGATAGTCCAGGACCAGGAAGCCGGTGCGGTCCTGGATTACCAGGTCCTCGGACCAGTACAGGCCCGGGACGCCACGCCCGATGATGGTTCCCTCCACTTCGCACGGAATGCTCCGCACCTTGCTCACCTTGACCTGACCGACGAGGTTCTCGACGACCCAGGGGCGGAACTGCTCCCGCGGATAGGCGTAGCGTGTGCGCGCCAGCCAGCCCAGTCCCAGCCCGAGCACGCCGGCTCCCACGGCCGCCAGCGGCGCCGGATGGCCGCCGGACAGCACGAAGGCGGCCGCGACGCCCAGCGCCCCGAGGATCAAGACCGCGTAGTGCGCCAACAGGTCCACGGCAAACTCGTCCCAATAGCTCTCGGGGGGATAGTTGGGCAGGTCGTAGGTGGGCTTTTGGCCCATCTCCTCGGCGATGCGGTCGAGCTGCTTCAGGCGCTTGGCCGGCAGCGGATGGGTCGAGCCGATCTCGCAGACGAAGGCCCACGGGTTCCAGATGTCCCAGCGCATGGCCTCGACGGTGCGCTCCGGCGAGGACGTGCCGTCCATGGCGTAGGAGCCCGCCGCCGCCAGCGCCAAGGAGGAGCCGAAGTTCGGATCGAAGATCCCCAGAGACTTGGCGCCCTGTGCCGCGACCGTCACCTGGTCTTTCCGCTCGCCCTGTTCCTCCTTCTCCTTGGGCGCCGCCGCCAACCCGTACGCAATCTTGACCAGCGCCGTGGCCAGGGCGTTCGGCCGCTCCGTCTGATACGCCGAGAAGTGGTCCGCATAGTACTCCCGTACGCGAGAGAGAAAGAGCACTAGATACTGGCTGATCCAGTACGCAATGAAGGCGGCAATCGCGACCAGCACAATCCCGCCGCTGTTGCGGTTGCGGCCACGCCCGGCCCGGATGCCGAAGCGAAAGATGTAGTACAGGATCAGCGGGACGGCAGCCGCGACGGTCATGACAACGAAGTCCCAGTGGATGATGTGCCCCAGCTCGTGCGCCACCACGGCCTCGCGCTCCTCCTCGTCGAGCAGGTCAACAATCCCCCGCGTGATGACCACACGCGCGTTGCCGGGATAGTGGCCGAAGGTGAAGGCGTTGGGATTGCCGTCCTCAATGATCCCGAAGCGAGGCTCCGGGATGCCCCGCGCCTCGCAGGTCTGACGAATGAACTCGGCCAGCCGCGGGTCCACCGAGGCCGCGGGAACCCAGTTGATCTTGTGCACCCACTCGATGATCCAGGGCGCGATGGCAAACTGGATCCCCAGCATAACCAACGCGAGCAACACCGCCACGATCAGCGGCGCATGGATCGCATACAGAAATCCAGTGGCAATGGCAAACAGCAAGCCGAAAAGCATGCCGAGAACCAGTACGGAGCGGAAGGCAAGCTGGAACATCAGACCACCTCCACAATCTCACCACAGAGACACGGAATGCACAGAGAAGGGCACAAGGTTAACGGCCCGAAACCGGCCGAGCGCTGCTGTCTCCACGAAGGCACGCCGGAACATGCGAGCGTCTCCAGAATCTCACCACGGAGACACGGAGTGCACAGAGAATGGCATAAGGTCAACGGCCGGAGGCAAACCAGCGGGCTCGGCCGTCTCGACGGACGGCGCGCCTCTCACAGTTGGATGATCTCCGGCACGCCGTCCACGAGCCGCGCGATGGTCGGGCGCGGATCGTCACCCAGCGGATAGGTCGGGCTCCCGGGATTGACGTGCATAACCCCGTCAACCCCGCGGACCATGGGCACGTGAAGGTGTCCCGTGAACAGGAAGTTGATCTGCCATTTCCGCGCCAGAGGGAGCAACTCATCGGCCGTCGGCCCATCGCCGTGAGCGACGAGCAGACGCTGGTCGCCCCACTGCACCAAGGCGTATGGATTCTGCACCGGGACATCCAGCACGAGCTGGTCCACGTTGCTGTCGCCGTTGCCCCGCGCGATGATCACGGGAACCGGACAGGCGTTGATCGCTTCGGCCAACCGCGCAGGATCGTATTCCGCGACCGGCTGGAACTTGGGGCCATGATAGAGCACATCGCCGCAGTGGACGATGAGCTCGGCACCCTCGAAATACTCCTGCGCCGCGGTCCAGGCCGCAAGATTGCCGTGCGTGTCGCTGATGACGCCGATAGTCATGATCCGTAGTAGCTCCTGGTTTGCGGGCCGGATACTTCGTCTCCGGCTTTCACCGGAGTCTCGTATTCGTCCCCTCCTAACCGCGTGCGCCTGCTCGACATGGCGCGGTCTGGCTGTAAACCTAGATCGTCGCCGAACGGACCTCGATAAGCTTGAGGTCATCCGTGCCTAGCTCGCGCTCGGCGCAGGTGTGGATGTGCTTGGGCGGCCGGTCGGTCTGCAGCAGACTGCGCAGTCCGGCATCTTTGCGCTGCTGCTCGATCATCTGCAGGGCCAAGGCATCCACGGCGACCGGATCGGTGCTCAGCAGCAGCTCCCGCTGCGGCCACTGGAACTGCGGCCGACTTTGGGGGCCGCCCTCGTACTGGCCCTTCACCGCATCCATGAGGTGCAGCACGACCTTCTCCCGCATCACGGGTTGGCTCATGATCTCGGCCGTGAAGGGATCGCAGCGGTACGGCGCCGGGTGCGTTCGGGCCGTATTGTCCACCGAACCGTAGGCCATGTTCTTCAGCGCGCCGGTGATGCCCGCCTGAATGTGGTCCTTCAGGATCGGCAGGTTGATAACCTTGGTACACAGCTCGGTGAGGATCCGAGTGAAGTACGACCGCCGATTGCCCTTGCGGTCGGGTGGATCGCCTTCCCAGAAGACGTGTTCGTCGTTCCCGACGGCCGCGATGCGGCCCTTGGTGGCCAAGCAGCGCACCTGGCCCTCTTTGTCCGAGAGTTCCCAGCCACACTGCATGACATGCCGCTCGAAGCGTTCCCAGACGATGATGTTGCCCGGTGGGATGCCGGCCCGCTGAAGTAGGTTGACGAGCGCCTCTACGACGCCGCGCGTGTTGCACATGCCGGGGCCGCCGAGCAGATTGAGCTTCAGCCCGACGACATCCTCGGGCGCCACCAGGCGCTTGAGCGCAGCGAGGCCGTCGTCGGCGCCGGGGAGCAACTGCAGGCCGCGCAATAGCATCGGCTCAAAGACGGAGGCCTCGGCTTCGGGGGCGGCGGCGGCGCAGCGCACGCGCGCGACGACCGATTTGGCCTGTTCGGCGGCGCTAACCGATTGTGTCCCGAGCTCCCCGAGCGCAGCCGCGCCGGCCAGTCCGAGGCCTGTGGCGCGAAGGAAGTCCCGGCGGGTTAGGTCATCACGTTTTCGTTGGCCCATGGTTTGCGGGCCGGATACTTGCGACTGCTACGCAGTCGCTCAGTAATCCGGCCCCTCCTCCTTGTGGCTGCCACTTCGCACACCGCGGGCTACAGAATGTACCGGCTCAGGTCCTGGTCTTTGAGCAGCTCGGCCAAGCGCTCGCGCACGTACGCGGCGTTGACTTCGATGCGGGTCTCCCCCACCTCCGGAGCGTGGAAGGACAGGTCCTCGAGCAGGCGCTCCATCACGGTGTATAGGCGCCGAGCGCCGATGTTTTCAGCTTGCTCGTTGGCCCGCGCCGCGACGTCGGCCAACTCCGCCAACCCGTCGTCGGTGAAGACGACCTCCACCCCTTCGGTCGCCAGGAGCGCCGTGTATTGTCGCACGAGCGAGTTCTGGGGCTCGACGAGGATGCGGCGGAAGTCGTCCTGGGTGAGGCTGTCCAGTTCGACGCGGATGGGAAATCGGCCCTGGAGCTCGGGGATCAGATCGGACGGTTTGGAGACGTGGAACGCGCCGGCGGCAATGAACAAGATATGGTGAGTATCCACTGGACCGTATTTCGTCGGGACGGTGCTGCCCTCGATGATCGGCAAGATGTCGCGTTGAACGCCCTCGCGAGAAACGTCAGGGCCGTGGGTCGCTTCGCGGCCGGCGATCTTGTCCAGCTCGTCGAGGAACACGATGCCCATCTGTTGCACGCGCTCGATGGCTTCGCGGGCGACCTCGTTTTGGTCCACGAGCTCCTGGGCTTCTTGCCAGGCGAGCTGACGGCGCGCCTCAGCCACGGTCATGCGGCGGCGGGTCTTGCGTTTGCCGAACAGATTCCCGAACATCTGCTGCATGTCAATGCCCATTTCCTCAATACCCATGGGCGAGAATACCTGCAGATTGCCGACCGTGCCCTCCTCGACTTCGATTTCCACTTCCTGGTCCTCGATCGCTCCCGAGGCGAGGCGTTCGCGCGTTAGGGCCTCTGCCGTTGCCCGCTGTCGCTCCTCGCGCTCGCGTAGCTCGCGCCGAGCCGGCGTTTCCTCCTCTGTGGGCTCCGCCTGCACCGGCATCCCGAAGATCGAAGGGCCGGGCGAGGGGCGCGAACGAGCAGTGGGCTCGGTAAGCAGCTCAACCAGTCGCTCCTCGGCACGACGCTCGGCCTCCTCCCGGACTTCGGCAAACTTCTCCTCCTCCACCATCCGGACGGCGTAGTCCGTGAGGTCACGAATCATCGCGTCAACATCGCGCCCCACGTAGCCGACCTCGGTGTACTTGGTGGCCTCGACCTTGATGAACGGAGCATGCACCAGGGCGGCGAGTCGGCGGGCAATTTCCGTTTTGCCCACACCAGTGGGGCCGATCATGATGATGTTCTTGGGAATAACCTCGTCGCGCAGATCTTCGGGGAGCTGCTGACGGCGGTAGCGGTTCCGCACTGCCACCGCAACGGCCCGCTTGGCGGCATCCTGGCCGATGATGTACTTGTCGAGCTCCTCCACGATCTGGCGAGGGGTTAGCTCCTCCAGAAGCGGACTGCGAGTTCTCTCTTCCGTCTTGGTATCCATTGCGCGAGCCACCTTCAGGTTTCAGGGTCGGGCACTACAGCGTTTCCACCACGATCTGATCGTTCGTATAGATGCAGATGCCGGAGGCGATGTTCAGTGCTTCGCGTGCGATCTCTTCGGCCGACAGATCGGTGTGGGCCGCCAGCGCGCGAGCTGCAGCCAGAGCGTAGCCTCCCCCGGAGCCGACGCCGACAATCTGGTCGTCGGGCTCCAGCAGGTCGCCGGTGCCCGAGAGCAGATACAAGCTTTCGGTGTCCGCGACGACCAGGAGCGCATCCAGGCGCCGCAGCACCTTATCCATGCGCCACTCCTTGGCCAGCTCCACGGCGGCTCGTTGGAGATTGCCGCTGTATTCGTCGAGCTTGGTCTCAAACCGCTCGAACAGTGTCAACGCGTCGGCCGCGCTGCCCGCGCAGCCGGCCAGGACCTTTGCGTCGTGCAGTCGGCGCACCTTCTGCGCCCGGTGCTTCATGATCGCGTTACCGATAGAGACCTGTCCGTCGGCCGCCATGGCGACCTGCCCGTCCTTGCGAATGGCCAGCACCGTCGTCGCGTGTATCTTGTCGGACTTCATTCTGCGTCTAGCCTTTCTGTTCTTCGGCACCCCGATGGGCCAGCGGGTGGGCGTCGTTGTAGACGCGGCGGAGGCCTTCTAGTGTGACGTGGGTATAGATCTGCGTGCTGGCGAGGCTGGAGTGGCCCAGGAGCTCTTGCACGGCTCGCAGATCGGCGCCGCCGTCCAGCAAGTGCGTCGCGAAGCTGTGCCGTAGGGCGTGCGGACCGGCGTCCTGCGCGATCGCCGCGGCGGTCAGACACCGCTGCACCAGACGCTGCAAGCTCCGAGTGGTCAGTCTCCCCCCCCGGTAGTTCAGGAACAGCGCGTCCTCCGCCACCGGCCGCCCCTTTTTCCGTGCTCGGGCCAGGAGCTCTTGCCGGCCACGGTCGAGGTACAGGCGCAAGGCCGCTGCCGCCGGCTCTCCCAGCAGCGCGACGCGTTCCTTGGCGCCCTTGCCCCACACGCGTAGCTCGCGAGAGTCGAGGTCCAGGTCCAACAAGTTTAGACGGACGAGCTCCGCGGCCCGCAGACCCGCCGCGTAGAGCGTTTCGAGGATGGCACGGTCGCGCTGGCCCAAGGGTGTATTCAGGTCCGGCTGACGGAGCAGCGCCCCCAGTTGCTCCTCGTATAGGACCGGCGGCAGGCGCCTGTCGGGCTTGGGCGTGGCCGCCATGGCGGCCGGATTCAGCTTGCACACGCCCTCGCGGACCAGATATCGGAAGAACGATCGCAGCGCGGCCAGCTTCCGGGCAACGGTCCGCTTGGCGTAGCGCCCCTGAGCTAGATGAGCCAGGTAGCGCCTGATCAACCGATAGTCAACTTGCTGCCACTCGTATGCTCTATCTTCCCCCAACGTGGCAGCGAGAAAGTCGGCAAGCTGACGCACGTCCTCGGCGTAGGCTTTGGCCGTCAGCTCCGAAAGCCGCCGCGTCTTGGTCAAGTAGCCGAGGAAGGCGTCAACCTGGTGTGCGGACATGGTAGCCGTTGTCGGACGAGCTGCGATAGCCGCTCAGCCCAAGATGGACTGCACGGTTTCCAGCGCCGCCAGGGCGCGCTCGGCGAGGCGTTGCTTGTGGTCCCGCTTGTTCATCCCACGGGGCCGGTCCAGTGGCGGCATCATGCCGAAGTTGGCGTTCATCGGCTCGAACCGTTTACCGCCCAGCGGCGGCGTGGACACATGATGACCCAGCGAGCCAATGACCGTCTCCCGCGGGAAGATCAGCGGGTCCCGGCCCCGGAGCACGCGCACGGCGTTGATGCCGCAAACCAGCCCGGAGGCCGTTGATTCATTATACCCCTCGACACCGGTGAGCTGGCCCGCGAAGAACAGGTCCGGGCGGCGGAGACACTGGAAGCCGGCGTTGAGGAAGCCCGGCGAGTGGATGTACGTGTTGCGGTGCATCATGCCGTAGCGGCAGAACTCGGCGTCGTGCAGAGCCGGTATCAGACGAAAGATGCGCTCCTGCGAGCTGGGCTTCAGGGACGTCTGGAAGCCGACGAGATTGTACATTGTCAGCTCAGCGTTCTCCGGCCGGAGCTGCAAGACGGCGAAGGGCCGCCGGCCCGTCCGCGGATCGGTGAGGCCCACCGGCCGCATGGGCCCGAACAGCAGCGCCTGGCGCCCTCGGGCGGCAATCACCTCCACCGGCAGACAGCCCTCGAACAGCTCGTCCGGCTCAAAGTCATGCTTGACGGCGCTCTCGCCTTCCAGCAGCGCGGCGTAGAAGGCGTCATACTGCTCTTCGGTGAGAGGGCAGTTGATGTACGCAGGCTCGTCGTCGCCCTTGTCCCAACGATCAGCCTTGAAGGAGTGCTCCGGATCAATGCTATCGGCCGCCACGATCGGGCTCAGGGCGTCGTAGAAGAACAAACAGTCCTCCCCGGTCAGGGCGAAGATCGAGCGCACGAGCCTCTCGGATGTCAGCGGGCCAGTGGCGACGATCGTGATGCGGTCGGCAGGGAGCTCGGTGACCTCTTCGCGGACGAGGCTGATGTTCGGGTGCTGCTCGATGGCCGCAGTCACCTTCCCGGCGAACAGATCCCGGTCTACGGCCAGGGCCTGCCCGCCGGGGACCTCGCTCTCGTCGGCGCAGCGCATGATCAGCGATCCCAGACGACGAAGCTCCTCCTTGAGCAGCCCGCCGGCACGCTGCAGCGAGCGTGACTTCAGTGAGTTGCTGCAGACCAGTTCGGCCAGTAGTCCGGTCTTGTGCACCGCCGTCGGCACTACGGGCCGCATCTCGTGGAGGGTGACGTGCGCGCCCCGTTCAGCGGCCTGCCACGCAGCTTCAGACCCAGCCAGACCACCGCCAATGATCGTGATCTCGCCTGTGCTCATAGTGGAGGTCGCGCATCCGTCCGTGGCGCGCGGCTACTCACGGGCCGGCTCCCAGACAGGATGCTCGCGCGAGTACTTGTCCAGGTCTACCCAATCGTGTCGAGGGGCGTGGACCTCAACGCGGGCGGGCGGAGGCACCTTCTCCGCTCCCAGATCAGCCTGCCACCACAGTCGGCCCATGAGGGAGAACACAGCCCACCACAGAACGCCCACCCCGATGACGGCGGCAGCAATCCAGGCGGCGCGGAGGCGGGAGGAACGCTCGGATTCAGCCATCGCGCGCGATCCTATGCCGTCCGGAATCGGTTTGCATGCGCACCTTCCCACACCGTGGACAGATCCACTTGCGCTTCTTGTGGAAGGTGCCCTTCACCTCGCGCATCGCTTGCTTGCAGCGCGGACAAGTCATGCCGGCAGCGCCCCAGCCTCTGCTCTCCCTTTAGAGCATTGTACCTGCGCGACTCCCTACTGTCAAGCAAACGGACAGAGGGAGCAGCCAAGAGGTCCGAACACGAGAACTGTTGCAGAGCATGTTGACTCGGAGCCTGATTCTGGGTAGGCTATGGGTGCTGCTGCCGGGTCGTCTAGCTGGCAAGACGCCTGACTCTGGATCAGGAAATCGCAGGTTCGAATCCTGCCCCGGCAGCCACCATCATGGCAGGTCAAGCGCCTCGGCAAATAGCGCCGAGGCGTTTCCGCGGCAAGAACGCCCCGCTCTCCCCCCACGGATTACGGACTGAAGGGCCCCCGAATCTTCTGGAAGTCCGCGGTGATCGTATGATGACGGCCTTCGGGGAAGCTGAGGCGCAGCGCGATGGTGTAAGTACCGGAGGAGAGGCCGCCGACGTCCAGGACGATAATGACGCGCTCCCCCTGCAGTGGCGGGAGTGGCATGGGATGAAGCAGCTTCTCGCCCCGCGCCAGGCCGATTTCCGCCAGAGTGTTCGGCAGCGAAGCCTCGGTGACATTGAGCGTGAGCTTCGCAGTCAGATACTTGTCTGTGTCGAAAAGTAGCCTGGGCGTGAGCTGAAGCTCGGCCATGGGCAGGCAGGCGACGAGGAACTCGCGGCGCACGATCCGGCGCTTGCCGGGTCGCGTTAGCACCTCGAAACGGATCCGCTGCCGTTGGCCGGGGCTGGCCAATTGATAGGGGGCGTCCAATGTTGTGGTTGCGCCAGGCGCAAGCTCAAAGGGCTTGCTCTCCCAGCGAGCGAATTTTCCTTTGAGCGTTTCGACGCGAACCGAGAGCTTTCGCAGCCGATCCAGGTCATTCCGGAGTGTGACCCGCGCCGTGTTGCGACCGACAAGGGGCGGGCCGAGTTCCACTTGCTGCAACACGCCGTCGCCGAGCTGCAAATCGCCGAACCGATCCGGTCGCGCGAAGGCCCCGCCGGTCGGCGACCAGCAGGAGAGCTCCAACGCGCCGTGAGCGCGGCGTTCGCGGCACAGATTGAAGCCGATCCGAGTACCGGTAATGCCGGGCTCCTCCAGCGGAATGGCTGCCTCGATGGTCCAGGATTGCTCCTGTCGCGCCGCGGCGGCGGCGACGCGTGTCGGGCGGTCCTCCTGTCCGGCCCAGTTGACCATCTT
>JALGUG010000162.1 GCA_029820995.1 Candidatus Zipacnadia bacterium | reverse complement strand
CCTGCCCGTCATCGCTCTGCGCTTCAATCGTGAAGCGCAAACCTGAGGGCGTCGCCGCGTCGCCGATGCAGCACAGCAAGCTCCACTCACCGTTCTGATCAACCTCGACGGCCCCCTGGTAGTACCAGATGTCGCCTTCCGGGAGCACCCGGACCTCCACCGTCCTTCCCGGCAGCCCCACGCCGGAGACCGTTGTGAACCGCCCCGCTTGAGCGCCCTCGCTGGGCGAAGTGATGCGCAGAACCGGGCCGAACTGGAAATCCCCGATAACGACCTCATCGCCCTTGCCAATCTGCTGATGCCCCTGGAACAGCCAGAGGTTCATTCTGGCGCGCGTGTCCTCCAACGGCTCAGGAACCTCGGGCCCCTCGTACGTCCAGTCCGAGATGAGTTCGCCGGTGTCGTCGTTCCAGACGCGTACCCTCACTTGCCCGGGCGTCCATAGCAGACTTATCGTGACACTCGTGGCCTCACACGTGAACCGGTGGCACCTGATCGCAGAGATCGCCTCGCAGTCCGCGGGTTGTACCACGTGCTGGAACAGCGGCGGACTACCGGGATCGCCCCACCGGCTCACTTCCAGTGCATCTATCTCCTCCAGGTCGCTGCGGTAGATGAAGATCCCCAGAACAGTCCACGGATCCATGGCCGCGAAATCGCTCTGGACCCTCTGCCACAGGTACTCGCCATAGCCCAGCGGCTCGGACAGGATCACCTCGGCGCAGGTCCACTTTGTATCCTGCTGTGCAATCTGCAGGTGGAGCCGGCCCGTCGCATCTACCGAGACGTTCTCGGCCGACCAGGAGTTGGGTCCGGGCCCCCTGCCATCTCCGACCTTCACGTCCCAGAATCGCCCACCGAAGCACACCTGTCCGTCCCTCAAAATCGGCCATGGATCCAGCCCCACCGCACAACGCAGCACTCTGATTGCGTCGCCCACGTCTACTGTGCCGCTGCCGTTCACGTCAGCCCTCGGGTCACCGGGATCCAAACCCACCGCAATCCGCAAGATCTTGATCGCGTCCCCCACGGTCGCCTGACCGTCACCATCTAGGTCTCCCAACGGACATGCTGCCTCGGCCGCTCGCATGTTTCCCTCATCGGCGTCCGCCGTCCGCGCCAGCAGCTTCCCCTCCGCGTCATACAGCCGCACCGACCACGCGACGCGCCCATTCCGGCTGCTACCCGAGAAGCTGAATGTTGCCAATTCATGCAGTGCCTCCGCCAATGAGGCCCCCGCCGCTACGGCCTCGCGGCCGTCCTCGCCGACTTCCCCACAGCCAATGCTCTTCTCCCCCGCCGCCACCACGGCTTCCGCTGCCAGACACTGAAGGCTTCCGGCCAGGACCTCCACCCGTGCGCTGAAGCCGGCCACGTCCGGCAGGCTTTCTGCGGCCAGGCGAACCCGGCATCGCCTCTGACCGCTCTCCTCGACCACCTCTGCGGTGACCCGAGCGTTCAGGGCCTTGCCGCTGGGACCCACTAAAGCAATCGCCTGACCCAACGGCAGGCCAGGCGCCGGGCTCGGACCGCCGGTCCCTGCTCCTCCACAACCGGCCATCCACCCGATCGCCAGCAGCCCGGCCAATACAGACTGCAGGATGATCTCCGCTCGTCTCATGTCAAGTCATCTCCCGCTATTCGACGGCAATCACCATGAGCCACAACTTCGTGACCCCTTGGAAGTCTCCCGCCTCGGCCCCGCTCTCAGAAGCGTTCGCCCTGCTCAAGCGTCCTTCGCCTCGTACGTCGAGTACTTGAACGACCGCGATACTGCGAGGCCGCCTCCGGGCAGCGCAAGCGGGCCACATCCGCAAACGAACGCGCGTTTGTCTTGGCCGATCTGCGGGCCCAGCTCGTCCCACAGCTCGCGCGACTCAGTGCTCAGGTAGATCGGGACCTCCTTACTCCAGCGGCGCACCTCTTCGATGAAGAAGCGGTAGACCTCCGCCCTGACCGCCGGCGGGAAGGGACCAGTGTGCACTTCCTTCATGTCGTCAGCAGCCTCCTCCATTGCCGCCACGTACTCCGGATCCAGCAGCGCCGGATCAATCCTCTGCTTGAGTTGCTCCGCGGTCATCCACATCAACACGCAAAGGCCGATTGACTCCGGCTGCGTCTCACGGAACAGCTCCTCGACGGTCTGCGCATACTCCTCCCGCCAGTTGCGGATCGGCACAATCGGCTTAAACTTGTACCGTACCGGCACTCCGATCCTCTGGCAGAACTGCGCAGCCTCGATGCGTTCCGTGCCCGAGGGCGCCGCCGGCTCGATCTGCCCGGCCACCGCGTTGCACGTCAGGCTCCACACGCAGATCAGGCGGTCGCGGTGAGGCAGATCGGCGATCCAGCGCACGTTGTCGCTGGCCGTATGAATGATGGCATAACGGTCCTCGAACCTCGACATGCTGCGCGTCAGCGCGTCGAACAGCCCGTATTCCGGCTCAAAGGTGATCTGGTCCGAGCCCCAGCCGATCATGCGAAAACACTTCTGCCAAGGGTTTTCGCGCAGTGTCGGTTCGACCACACCCTCGATGAACTCCTCCACATTTACCGCAACGCTAATCAGCTTGCCATTCTTACCGGCACCGCAATACTGGCAGCCGTGCGGGCAGCCGACCATCGTTCCGAACTCGTGGGCGCACCAGCAAACGTGGTTTCTGGTCTGATCGTCCTCCCGAAGCCGCCGTTGGGTCGCCCGAAAGCAGCCCAGCAGGTTCGCTACCAGGTCCCGCGGTGTGTCCTCGGGAGCATCCTGCAGAACCTCGTCAAGGTCCGGTTTCTCATCCCCGAGCTGCAGTCTGGTGAACGCCAGGGAGCGCGTACGCTCCTTCAACTGTCCCTCCGGGACCTCCGCAGGAGGCCAGTTGCCCTGGATTTCAGTCGCCGCCTCCACGACATTATCAGGCCTGACGCGGACGACCTCGTCCATATCACGTCCCAGCGCCGTCACCATTCGCTCGACGCGCTCCAGCGCCGTCGCGTCGCTCTCGATCTCTGCCAGCATATACAGCCCTGCGGGGGTCAGCCGATACATGGGTCCTCGCTCCTTTGCTCCCAGGCCATGCCGCCGATGGTCTGACATCAACCTTCCAGGTTCGCGCCGGCAAACGCCCTCTCCTGTGCCACGCCAATCCACGCCGCAATCTTTCTGCGGCCACCGACTATCACAAGGAATCGGCTACAGCGGGTCGAACCTTCGACAGTGCCGCATCGCTGTGGGCCGCCCCTATCCACAAGACGGTCGCCGTTCCGACAGGAGTTGACCTCTGATGAATAGCGCCTTGGATCTCGACCGCGAAGGCCATCGCCGGCGCCTGCGCAACCTGGCCTGGGCGGAGCAGACGATTCACGCCTGCCTGCGCCGACACTTGATCACCAACTACCTGCCCGGCCAGGTGATCTACAATCTGGGCGAGTATCCCTGGCGCGAACCGTACGAGATTGACGAGAGGGACTACGAACGCCTCCAGTGGTACGCCGCCCACGGGGTCGGCCTGGTCCAGGTCCACGAGGAGTGGAACGATTCGCAGAGACTCTACGGTGCCGACAAGTTCACCGCCTGCCGACCCGAGGCGCTCCGCCGGTTCATTGCGATGGCCCACGACTGCGGCATGAAGGTCCTGATGTATGTCTCCAGCGGCTACTTTGAACGCACCGATCCCGACTTCAATCCCGACTGGGCGCCGCCCGAGGGCGATCTTGTGGAGCTCTACTTTAGGTACGCCCACTGCTCGCCCGCCAGTCCCTCCTGGCGCGCGTATCTCCTGCCCCGGCTGGAGCGGGTCCTCGACGAGTACCAGCCCGACGGATTGTACAACGACTGGGGCTATCGCCCCCCAACCCCCGGCCAACCCATCGGCGACGAGATCCTGGCCTTCGAAGAGCGCGCAGATCACGGCGGGGCAATCGAGGATCTACTCGGTCTGATCTACGCCCTGGTCAAACGCCGCGGCGGCATCGTCAAGCTCCACTGCGGCGGCTCCAACGCGCCGCCGACGCGTGACAAGGTCTACGACTACCTGTGGGTCGGCGAGGGCGTCAAGCAGATCGAGCTGATGCGCGAGAAGGTCAAAGGCTTCGACCCCTATGTCTGCCCCTGCTTCGACCTCAGCCGCGCCAGGCTCGCAGACGACGATGAGCTGTTCCTGCACTCGATCCCGTATCTGCAATTCCCGCTACTCATCGGGGGCAAACCCGTCACCGGCGAGCGCGCGTTTGCCGATAACGTCCGCTACCGCGACGACGGCAAGTGCTTCTGGACCAATCACATGCGGGCCATCCGCGAGCACTACCTGGCGCATCCGGAAGGTCCGCATTCCTACGGATGGTGGGACTCCTGCCCCGGACGCCCGGGGGCCCAGGAACATCACCTGGCCTGGCTCGACCGCTACCGCCCTCTCGTCCGCGAGGCCACGGTGGCCTACCTGGAAATCGCGGACAGCAATTTGTTCCAGCAGCCGCTCCCGCAGGGCGTGGTCGCCAGCCTGTTCGTCCGCGAGAACGCTTTCCTCGTCCTGGCCAACTATGCGCAGCAGTCCCGCCTGGTCAGGACCCGACATGAGTACCAGGCCGCCGACCAGAAGGATGCGGCCGGCCGGCACTGGGAACTTTCGCCCCGCACGCTGTTGATCTTGCGACGGCGCGACGCCCAGAATTCATGACAGGTCATGCCGCGGGCCTTCGACCCGGCAATGCGCCGCCTCGAGAATCGCCTCCCCCACGGAGCGTACCTGCCCGCAACACTCGTACTACTCAGCGCTCCGCCATCTCCTCCAGGCCGCGCAACAGGACTTCGCGTCCCAGGGGGACCGCCTCGGTGTACAGCTCAAGGCTGCGGACAAAGCACCGGTTCAGGCAGAGCCCGCCGGACAGGTACAGCCGCTCGGGCCGACCGGCAAAGCTGTGCACGTTGCGCGCCACCCCGCGGACGAATTGTGCTACGGCGTCCTCCGGAGTTCCGCCCTGGATCACGGCGTCAAAGATCCGCTCAATGCCGAACACCCCGCAGGTCACGTTGATCGCCTTGTCCGCGGGCTCCAAGACCGCATAGTCGAGGTCGTAGTACCGCCCCAGCAGGTCCAGCGTGAAGCCGGTCGTCGCGCCGCACGATTGATTCCAGTCCATCTCGGCGACCTTCCGCCCCTCGAAGGCGCAGTACTTCGTATCCCGCGCCCCGACGTCCACCACCGCGAAATCCTCCTCCGCCACCAGTGCCAGACTGCCCGTCGCCAGCGCCACCAGCTCGTTCTCGTAGCGGTCCGTCCGGCCTCTGCCCAGGTGTCCGGTCGCGAGGTCGAAGTGCAAGTCCGGGTTCTGCAGCAGCACGCGCGTTTCCACGATCCGTGGCGTGGGCTCGCGCGTGTCGCGGACCTTCGACCACTGTGTTCCGCAATCGGCCAACAGCACAACGGCCCTCCGCTCAGTTCGCTAGTTCGAGCGCCTTTGATCTACAAGCTGTTTCATAACTCTTGTACGAGCGCCTTCAGGCGCGATTGTCATTGGTCGTTCAGGCTATGAAGCCGCCTCTAGCCCAGCTTCAGGAAGGCCTCCACCTTCGCGGCCACACTCGCGCCGATCGGCCCGTCGGCATCAACGGACAGGCCACGATACTTCCTGGCCAGATGCTTGGCCAGCAGTTGCTTCGCGCAAAAGGTCTGCGCAAAGAACACCGTCGGCACTCCCGGGTCAACATAGCATTCCAACTCCAGGTCCGCCGGCACGCCCGCCTCGACACACCGCGTCCACCCGTACACGTGCGTCTCGTCGGGGAACAGTTCCAGCAAGCTCAGGTCATGCGGCGGCACGCCCCAGAACCCCGCGACCGGCTCGCAGTGCTCGTACCGCCGCTCGTCCGGCGTGTGGATCGTGTCCATGATGCGCAAGACCTTCTCCTTGAGCGGCAGCCGCGAGCTCGCGATCTTGACCTCTCCCCACGGCCTTGGGGCATCGTTCCGCGTTTCGACGACTTCGATCCCCAGGTCCTTCAGCACCCGAGCCGCGAATCGCCCCTGGTCGCACTTGTCCTCACCAACCGAGGCGATCACAACGGCCAGACGATCCTTCAGGTGCTCGGCGTTGCTGACGATGTTGGTGATGATCTGGCAGTACGTCTCCGGCACCAGCCGTGTCTCCGGCGCTCCGATCCCCACGTCCAAGTCAATCAGCTCCAGCCCCAGCTTGGCGCGGTACTCGTCCAGCACGGGTCGGGGCGGATGACCATAAAAGCCGATCAGCCTCTGCTCGTTGGACATCATCTCGGCCTGGCCGCCGGCGCACGGCAGGGAAAATCGGGGCGCCGTTGAATGTGGACCACGGAGGTGCTCACCATGATGCGTCTCGCAGTGGGCCTACTGACAATCATCTTGCTGCTCAGTGCTTGCGGTTGCGCCCAGGTCAAGCCCTCGCGGACCGCCGTCCAGCAGCAGCCGTCACAAGTCCCCACCGCGCAGCCGCCTCAAGCCGCACCACAACCGGCCCCCACCGGCCCACCCGAGTACGTCTACGTGGGGTCCGATGTGCCTACAGTGTACCACTATCGCGCCGACTGCCCGGCGATGCGCGGCACGCCGCTGGAAATCACCTACGATCAGGCCCGCCAGCGTCGCCTCTACCCCTGCCCCACCTGCGTGCCCGGCGCGCGCTGACTTGACGACTGCGCCTGCGGCCCGGCTCATTTGGGAACCATCTTCAGGTCATCGAACCAGCTTACGCCCTTACTTCCCGACCGGGGCGCAATCACCACTCGCGCATTGGGCGGGACCTTGAACTCCTCCCGAAAAGCCGTCCACTGCTTGGTCGGCTTCAGCCCGCGCGTATCGTACAGCAGCTCCTTCCCGCCCGCATCGTACGCCAGAATGGACAGGCCGCAGCCGCCGTCGGTCCGGTAACTGCCCGTCACCACGAACTCCCCGCCGCTCGTCACGTCATATGTGGTCTGCGAGCAGACCATATTCAGGCTCCCGGCGAGGCCCTCCATCCGCAGGGCCCGCCGGCCCGCCACCCCGCCCTCCACTACCTCCATCTTGTACTTCGTTTCCGCATTTGAGCTCCAGGTCCCGAAGCTCCAGTTCGCGGCCTTGCCCTCCGCCGTCACCTGTTCGAAGCTGCCATTGAGTATCAACGGGAGTGTGGAGAACCTGACTTCCACGCGCTGCCGATTCACCTGCGGCGAAGCATCCGCGACGGCGACGAGAACTCGATAGCTGTCCTGCGGGAGCTCCGGCAGCGTCACCACGACCGTCCCCTGCTTGCGATCGGCGCCCCCCGTGAACCGGTGCTCAGACTGCGGCCGGTCGGGGTAAGACGGCTCCACACGCACCAAGAGCGAGGCGGGGTCCAATGGGTTGTCCCGATCGGCGAAAGTGATCTCGACCTTGCTCGGAGGCCGCGCCACGTGCCCCAGATCAAACGGCCCCTTGAGCTCGCGTGGCTGGCCGTCCAGCGCGAAACCCGTCACTTCCGGCGGCTGCTCGTCGTCCAGCTTCATCCACGAGGGCGGATCAATGACGATGGTTCCCTTGCCGCCGGCAAGCAGCGTCGCGTCCAGAGCGAACTCGATCCGCCCGTCCACCTGTTTGGCCGCGACAGGCACCCACTTGCCGCCTGCGGCCCTCACCAACACCTTCTGCGCCAGTGCCATCGGCGCACTCGCCACAAGGGCCGCCAACGCTAACGCCCTCATGCCTCGGCCTCCTCGTTCATCATCTTGTCTGCCCCTATCCCGTCGCACGCCGACGCATCGTGCGGTGCGAGATCAGCGCGACATCGCCCATCTCGATCCCCAGCTCCGAGGCCACCTCCTCGCACTTGGCCTTTAGCAGATAGAACACCTTGTCGCCCTCGGGCCCCAATTGGCTGATTGTTTCGAAGTTTGCGTGGCCCTTGGCCAGTACCAGATTCGCTTCCTCGAAGGCCTGCCGGGCCTGCTCGGAGACGTGCTCCCACAGAAAGCCGAACTCGCCCCGGCCCGTGTCAATCACCCGGCACAGCTCGGTCAGTCCCACCTGCTCGGCGTCCTCGCGCAGGGCATCGTTAACGATCGGCCCGCCTTTTACGACGAACGTAATCCGCTCTGGCCCCAGCACTTCGACCGCGAGGCGGTCCAAAGCAATCTCGCCCGCGTTGTCGCCGATGTACAGGATGCCGTCGGCCTCCTGGGCCGCCTGCAGGAAGTCCTCGTACTCGTCGTGATCGAAGCCGCGGTGCGCCTGCTGAAGGACGTCGCGCTCCAGATCGAAAGAGCTGCGGATACCCAGGTCAATGATGTTGCCGGCCACGGCCAGTTGCAGCGCGAGCCTGAGTGGGTCCGCCGCCTGCTCGAGCTCTCCGCGCAAGTTGGGCAGAACATTCAGCACGCGGTCATTGCACTCGCGCTTGTCATCCCGATAGGGGTCTTCGACGCCGGTGAACTCGCGCGCGACCTCAAAGGCAACCATCGCGTGCTCGGCGGGCGTGCCCTTCAGAGCCACTTGGCTGAGCCGACGCATGGTTTCTTGGACCACACGGCACTGGAGCTGGGGATCGCTCGTGCTCCGGCGGACGGTGTTATAGGCTTGCTTCACAATGCACGGTAAACACCCACAGCGTATCTTCACCGGTCTCTCCTGACAACTGATCGTTCCCGTTCGTCCAAGGCCCGTTCCGCGTCGGCACTTGTCGCTCCTTCTTAGCGGCAGGTGTCGGGCGGACCAGGGCGAAGGACCGGGACGAAATTGCGCGCTTTGGCCAGGGAGTGAAACATCATGCGAGGAATCTGTCTGCTGGGATTGGTTGGCCTATTCATGCATACCGCGCCCGCCGCCCCGGAGCAGTGCAACCGTGCCTTCCGGCTGGGAGAATGCGCTTTGACGGGCGGCGTCCTGCGCGGTGGCGTCGTAGTTCCGCTCGCGACCTACCGACATTCCGGTCGGGGCGAAATCTGGGTTGAAGCAGAGCGCGCCAGCGTGGTCGAGCCGCCGCTCGTCGAGGTGGACGACCCGGCAGCCTCCGGCGGGAAGTACCTCCATATTCCGGACCGAACCGTTGGCAGCACCCGTTCAGGAGCGAAGTTCGCCTTCGAGGTGCCTGCCGGGAAGTACCGCCTCTGGGCGCGCACCTTCTGGCCCAACATCGGCTCGAACTCGTTCTACCTGAAGCTGGACGATCAGGAGGCACAGGTCTTCGGCAACGACGAGGCACCGGGCCACATCGGACGGTGGTTCTGGCTGGCCGGGCCGGAGTGGGAGCTGCCCGAAGGCCTGCACCTTGTGCACCTCCAGTGGCGCGAGGACGGCACTTGCCTGGACAAGGTCGTGCTCACGGCCAACCCTCAGTTTGAGCCCACCGCCTTGGGCGAGAAAGCCGCCGAGCCGGGCCTGCCTCTGCGGCTGACCATTGAGACGCCCGACCTTCAGCCGCCGCAGGTGAGCAAGTGGCTTCCCCCGGCTGTGGAGCACACCGGCGACGGACCGTTGGAGTACTCCACGGACCGCGGCACCACCTGGGAGCCATGGCAACCGGGCCGGACCGTCCCCGCGCGCGGCGACGGCCAGGATGTTCTGCGCCTGCGGCAAACCATTGCACCGGTGAACGCGGAGACGCGCGTGACGAAAGTGGTGGCGCGGTACGAAGGGCGGCCCTCTGTGCTGACGGTCGGCAACAAGCTCCTGAGCTGCGACTTTGACGCAGTCACCGGGGTTCTGCTCGAGATTCGCAACGAGCGGACGAAGACCACCTGCAGCCTCGGCGGCGGGCTGCCCTTTGCCCTCAGCTTCCACGACAAGGCGGCGGGAAAGGTCACTCCGGTGCCGCTGGATGATGCCCGCCTGGTCCGATTCGACACTAAGAAGCGCGCTGCGGGAACACGCACGGAACTCAGCTATCTCGTCCCCGCTCAGAACGGCGAGATCGGCGTCAAGATCACCATCCTCGCCGAGCCTGACAGCGCCCTGCTCACGTGGCGGGCCGAAGTCGAGAACCGCACCAGGGACCTCGAACTGGTGGAGGTCCTCTGTCCGGTGCTCAACGGCTGCCGCCTCGGTCCGGACAGCAGGGACGACGTCCTGGTGTGGCCCCGTTGGGGCGCCGGGCAGAAGCATCCGAACCCCTCGGGCAGCGCCAATCTGCACGGCATGTACTGCGGCGGCACGGGCATCATGAACTGGCTGGACCTCTACGAGACCGGCGACCGCCCCCAGGGGCTCTACCTGGCCTCGTACGACAAGACGGTTCTCAGTGGCCCGATCATCGCCGAGGGCCAAGCCGGGAGCGAGACTGTGCGCCTGGCGCTGGGGAAGATGCCGCGTATCAAGCCGGGCGGGCGCTTCCGCACCGAGCCCTTCATCGTCGCGGCGCATACCGGCGATTGGCACTGGGCGGCCGATCAGTACCGCGAGTGGCTGACCTCCTGGGTGAAATACCGCCCACCGGATTGGGTCGTGATGTCCGATGGCTGGCTCGGCAGCGGGCGCGGAACGAACTTCCAGCAGGACATCCCCGAACGATACCGCCTCGCGCGCGAGTTCGGCCTGAACCACGCCGAGTTCTGGGGCGAGATGATCCCCGGCCCCAACGTCGGGGCGGGTTGCTGCAATCGGCTGTACTTCCC
>JALGUG010000161.1 GCA_029820995.1 Candidatus Zipacnadia bacterium | reverse complement strand
CTGCCCGACTTCCTCATCTTCAAGGCGGACGAGTTTTTCGACCACGATGACACGAATAAGTACGTGCTCGGGGGTTTCTTCGACCGCCACTGGCAGATTGACCCCTCCGGCGTGTTCTGCGAAGCGAAGTAGGGGCGTCATTCGTGACGCCCGGTGTGAGGCTGGGGCGCTCGGGGCGCCATCAATCGCGCCCTTACCGGCTGCCGGTGAGTGTGCGCACGATGCGGGGCGTTAAGTACAGCAGCGCCGTGCTGGTCTCCCGAGTGCGGACGGCGCCGGCGGGGGTCTGCGTGACGTCCTCCCGGGAGCGGAAGAAGCCGCCGAGGCAGATGGTCTGGCCGCTGCGCACCGTGATTTCGGCGACGGTGCCGACCTCGGTTGTGATCGGAATTGACGTACCGCCGGTGGGGGAGGTCACGCTGCCGACGGTGTCAATGAAGGTCGGACGGACCAGCACGGTGATGAGATCGCGGCCGTGGACGCGAGGGCGCACGAACAGCTCGACGCCGGTGAACACGGCGTTGGGCTGGTAATCCACCGTGCGCCGGCCGAAGGCGCTGACGGTGACAAAGGGGACAAAGAACGGCGTGACGCGGGCCAGGCCGATGACCGCGGGCGAGCCGCTCTGGGTGGTGACATTGGCCGAATTGACGACGGTGCTGCGGCTGCCGGTCAGTCCGGCGGCTGCGAAGGCCTGAGCCGTGCCGGTCGCAAACCCGAATTGCGCATTGCCCCCCGGTTGACCGAGGATTGCCGCGCGCGTGCTGCCATCGCCGGCGAAGAAGTCAATCCCCGATTGCTCCACGTCGCGCGTGGGCGTGTCCACCAGATCAACACGCGTGTTCACCAGCGGGACCGGCTTGTCGAGCAGCGATAGGAGCTCGGCGAACTCATCAAGCTGCTCGACCGTTCCGCGGACCAGGAGGGCGTTCTCGTTGGGCGCGGCCAGAGGTGGCTTCATGCCCTCGGGCAGGAGCTCAGCGAAATCCCCCGGTCCGCCCTCGCCGGGCAACGCCTGCGCGAGCTGAACGTAGACCTGCGGTCGGGGCTGGGGCGGCTGACCCACAGCATGAGGCGCCGCCCGCAGGCGGCGGAAGGTCTCGTCCACAGCGCCGCGCACCAAGCCCTGGCGGCGGGCCGCAAGACGGCGTCCATCGGGGGCGTCGTCTGTGGCGAACGCCGCAGCCAATTTGCCTGCTTCCAGGTGTTTGAGCGGGAATAGCTTCTCGGACCCGGCGGCCGGCAGCTTGCTCGCGGCCAGCGCGAACAGGGAAGCGATGAGAGCGGCCAAAGATCGGCTGAGACGCGTGTTCATGGGTTCAGTGCGGAGAAGGCGGCCTCAATAGGTTAAACAATCGGCAGACCGGTGAAGTTGCAGAAACACGGGCGCGCTAAGGAGAGCCGAACTCGAAAAGTACGATCTCGGGCGGCGAGGCTAGGCGCAGAGGGATGCCCGCCGTGCCCAGGCCGCGGCTGACGTAGAGCAGCGGGTGGGCGTCGGGCGGGATCGGCACGGGCTCGCCCGATGCCGCCAGAAGGTTCCAGTGGCCCAAGATCTGGACCGGTGGCCCGTCGGCCGTGACCCGGAAAAGACCCGAAGCGAGGTATCGAGGCGCCTGGCTGTGAGTCAGGAGAGCGGGCAGCCGGGGGATGCGCCACTGGCCACCGTGGATGTGCCCGGTCAGGGCGAGGTCGAAGTCGGTGGACCGTTGCGCCATCTCGCGCCAGGCAACGGGCGAGTGGACCAGCAACAGGGCCAGATCGGCCGCGGGCACGTCGGCGAAGGCCGCCGAGAAGTCGGCATGCTCCAGCTCCGGGTCGGCTACGCCGACGATGGCCACAGACGCGCCGCGGGCCCGGTGGTGAGCCGCCTGATTGATGAGCCAAGCGCCGCCTGAGGCTTCCGCCAGGGGCGCGAGCTGGTCCTGAGGGATCCCGCGCCAGTACTCGCCGTTGCCCGGCACCACGAACAGCGGAGCGACCGTGCCCAGAGCCTCCAGGAAGTCGCGGGCCAGAGCAATGTGTCGCGGATGGCTGACGACGTCGCCGGTCAGACAGATCAAGTCCGGGTGCAAGGCTTCGGTCGTCTCCAGGACGTGCCGCCGCAGGGCGCGATAGGCGGGTAGGTGCAGGTCCGTCAGGTGCAGCAAGCGGAGGCCGTGAAGCGCCGGCGGAAAGTGCGGCGACTGGACCGCGAAACGAGTGACCCGCAGCGACCTCGCCTCGCGCCAGCCCAGGAGCACAAGCAGGGCCAGGCCCAGAAGTAGCAGACACGCGAAAAGGATGACGGGGTCCTGCAGCAAAGAGGATGCGGCGACAGTGAAGCTCATGCGGTGTCAGCGACGCGGGACGATATTGCCGGTCAGCCGCAGCTCGCCGGGAGCGACGGTGATCGAGGTCAGGTGCAGGCCGGTCTTCTGTGGGGTGGCATCCCGCAAGGCCTGGTCCACTTGCTCTTGTAGGCGGGCACGTAAGCCGGCGGGCATGCCCAGCGATCCGAGCCGCGCTGAGCGAAGTGCAAACCGCAATCCGCCATCAGGCCGGACCTCCGGAACTCCCTCGGCCTGCACATAGAGCCAGCGGTTTTGCAGGTGGACGACCGCCGAAAAGGTCATCGTGCCGGCGCCGAACGTCACCCGCGGGTTGTGAACGTCCCCGCCGGACTCCTCGGCCGCCTGGCGGGCCAGGAAGGAGTTGAACTCGGCCTCCGTGGTCGTGACGGTCACTGGACCCGGCTGACCGCGTCGCGCCTGGTCCTCGATCCGTGCCAGTTGGGTCTCGAGTGTGCCGGGAGCAGAGGGCGAGCCCGGGGCAGGCGAGCTGGGAGGCGGCTGAGATGCCGGTGAGGTCTCCAGAGCTTGGCGCGCCTCGGGCGGAACATACGTCGCCATCTTGTACAGGATGAGCGCCACGATCAAGAGGAGAACCAGGGCCGACCCACACCCGGTGCCAACCCAGAACCACCAGGGGCGAGGCGGCTTCTTCCTGTCCGCGCCTCGGAGCGCCATGAACGCTGTCCTTGTTTCAGGGCGCCGATCTGAAGTTGATGCGCCCTGCAGCCTAGTTGAACCTGTTCATCGCCGCCTCGACACCCTCCGCAAGGCATGTCTCGGCGGCCTCCGCCGCGACTGCGATCCGCTCTTCGACCAACGCCAGCTCCTGCCGTGAGAAGGGGCTAAGCACGAAATCAACCAGCGCCCGGTTCTTCGGTGCAGGCCCGATGCCGAACCGCAGGCGGGGGAACTCCTCCGTGCCCAGATGTTGAATGATTGAGGCGACGCCCTTGTGGCCTCCGGCAGAGCCCTTCAGGCGAAGCCGGAGCTGTCCAATGTCCAGGGCGACGTCGTCATACATAACCAGGATGCGCTCCGGGGGAACACGGTAGAAACGGGCAAGGCGGCCCACAGCGCGCCCGCTGTCGTTCATGAAGGTCTGCGGCAGAGCCAGGACGACGTCGCGTCCGGCGATGACGCCCCGGCCTTGACGGGCCTCATGGCGCTGGCGAGTAAGGTCAAGGCCGTGACGATCGGCGAGGGTCTCGGCAATCCAGAAGCCGACGTTATGCCGCGTATCGGCGTACCGTGGTCCCGGATTGCCCAGGCCGACCACGAGATACCAATCGCGTTGTGATGCGCGCGAGCGCTGCCAGATCGAGCGAAACCACTTCACTGGCCTTCGCTGTCTGCCGCCGTTTCATCCGCCTTCGCTGCCTCTTCACCTTCGGCCGCCTCTTCAGCCCCCTCCTCGGGCTCTTCGCCCTCAGCCAGGACTTCCTCCTCCGCGGGCACCTCCTCTTCCTCCACGATCACCCGTGGAATCGAGCAAGACACGACGACCTCATCCGGGTTGCTCTGAATCTGGACCTCGGGCGGCACCTCAAGATCACGCACGTGGATTGCCTCGTTGACCTGCAAGTTGGTCACGTCCACGTGGATGGCGTCCGGAATGGCGCCGGGCAGGCAAGAGATGCTGAGTTCGGAAAGCCCGTACTCAACGACGCCGCCCTCTTCAGTACCGGCTGCGGTGCCGTCAACCACAATGGGAATGGACAGCGAGATCGGCTTGTTGAGGTCCACCCACTGGAAGTCTATGGACTCGGGAGCCTGTGTAACGGGGTGGCGTGTCACGTCCTTGAGAAGTGCGAGCTTGGCTCCCTCGACCTCGCAGCCCTCGATCTTTAGATTGAGCAGCACGTTAGTGCTCTGATAAGCACTCAAGAGCACGTGCAGGTCGTGCTGGCCCGTCTGGATCGGGATCGGCTCGCGCGCCATACCGTAGACTACGCCCGGAACCAGCCCTTGAGCCCTCAGTCGGCGAGCGGGCGACTTGCCCGTGGCCTCGCGCTTTGTTACGGTGAAGTTCACCTGCTCCATACCAGTTATCCTCCTACCAGATGCCCGCGGCGCAGCACGGCTGACACAAGAAGGTGAGACGACGCGGGTGCTCGGCACTTGGGTTTGCCGTGCCCGGCTGATTAGAACATTGCCGGTTGCGGAAGTCCGTCCGCTAACGCCTCGCTGACCGAGTCGTCGCGATGGACACGATCAATGGCGTTGGCCAAGAGCGGTGCCAGTGACAGCACGATGATCTTGTCGTGACGCTTCTCCGGTGACAGCGGGATCGTATCGGTCAGCACGGTTGTGGCCAGCGGCGAAGCCGCCAGTCGCTCAATGGCAGGACCGGACAGCACGCCGTGGGTGGCCGCGGCACAGACCTCGGCGGCCCCCCGTTCCACCAGAGCCTCAGCCCCCTTGACTAGCGAACCGGCGGTGTCAACCATGTCGTCCACGAGGATGGCGCGCTTACCCTTTAGGTCCCCGATCACTTCCTGGACTTCGGACTCGTTCGGACGATGGCGCCGCTTGGTGATAATCGCCAGGCCGGCGTTGAGACGGTCGGCATAGCCGCGGGCCATACCGACCGCGCCCACATCGGGCGAAACGATGACGGTGTCCTCGCCGCCGAACCCGTTATCCTTCAGATACCGGGCAATCGTCGGGCTGGCCGGCAGATGGTCCACGGGTAGATCGAAGAACCCCTGGATCTGCTGAACGTGGAGGTCCACGGTCAACATGCGATCCACGCCGGCGGTGCTGAGCAGGTCCGCGGCCAGCTTGGCCGTAATGGGCTCGCGCCCCGCGGTTTTCTTGTCCTGGCGAGCATAACCATAGTACGGGATGACCGCAGTCACCCGACCGGCGGACCCCCGCTTGAACGCATCCACCATCACCAGAAGTTCCATCAAGTGGTCATTGACCGGCGGGCACGTTGGCTGGATCAAGAAGCAATCGGCGCCACGGACGCTCTCGTTGATCTGCACGCGGGTCTCGCCGTCGGAAAAGCGGCTGACCGTGATGTTGCCCAGGCTGATGTGCAGCTCGTCAGCAATGCGCCGGGCCAGGTCAACGTTGGCGGTGCCCGAGAACACCCTCAGGTTGCCGTGGTCCACACTGAGCCTCCAGAAAACGAATAGTCCCCATCCGCCACTGCGCGTGCGGCAAGGCCCGCCGACAAGGCAACAATCTGGCTGGGGCGGGAGGATTCGAACCTCCGAATGCGGGATCCAAAGTCCCGTGCCTTGCCGCTTGGCTACGCCCCAGCGGCGTTGCTCATCCCGAGTTCAAGTCTGCCGGAGAATACGCTGAGCCTCCTCCAAGTCCGTGAGCTTGTCAATGTCGAAGGCGAGCTCCGGATGCTCGGATTTGACCACGAACGCGCGGCAGTCAAGCAGCCGCTCCGCCCTTGCCGCCACGTCGTTCACGGTGCAAAGGCCGGCGGCGAACCGCAGCAAGAACCCAAAGCCCAGCCAACGACCCAGCCGGAGAGGATGCTTGCGCGCCTGGAAGGCTGCCTCAATCCGATCCGCGTGACGACGGAGCAACTCCGGCGTAGCCAGCACCATATTGCCACCAGTGAAACGACCATCCCGCATGCGTACATAAGTACGTTCGGTCCCGGGCCAAAGGTCGCGGCACCGCTGGTAGCTGACGACAGAATAGCACAGGTCCGCTCCTGACGCAAGTGCCCGGCCGGCAAAGTCATCCACGATCTCTGAACGTAGCAAGGGGATATCACAGGTGAGGATGAGCAAGCGCTCGGCGTCGGGGAATACGTCGAGCCCTGCCAGGATGGTGTCCATGTAGCCGAGCTTGTCGCCCACCTCCACGAGCCGGGGCGGGCTCTTCCAGGGCAAGCCCTGAAACAGCTCCCGCCCGCCCGGGGGACTGACGACACAGACCTCTTGCACCAGTGACGCCTCCGAAAGTGCCGCTACAGTGCGCACCACCATGGCTGTCCCGCCGACCGGGATTAGGGCCCGGCAGCAGGCTCCCACGGTCCGGCAGAGAGGATCCTCGCGTCCACCGGCGGCCATGACCAGAGCGGGAACCGGAGATGGCCCACTGTTCATGTGCGTACCACCTCCACAGCCGGAGCGGCACTGTGGGCAACCTGCACCCAGTACGCGCCGCTGCCGACAAGCTCGGCGGTCCGGCGGGCGGCCGGCTCGTCGGCGAACAGGCCGAACATGCAGGAGCCGCTGCCGGTCAGGCCGGCGCCCAGGGCTCCGGCACGCAGCAGTGCCGCTTCGATCTCCAGAAACACGGGGCGCGTCGCGGCGAGCTGATTGAGGAAGGCGTTCTGTACGAGCCGGCCGGCCTGCTCCAGATCGCCCTGAAGGATCGCTTTGGCCAGGCGTTCGGTAGCACCCCCGTTGCTGAAGTCAGCGGGGCTCAGAGAGGCATAGGCCTCGGCGGTGCTAATACGCAGTTCAGGCTTGACCAGCACGAACCAAAGGTCCGGTCCGGCTCCCAGAGGAGCGAGGCGATCACCGATCCCTCGCGCCAGACACAGGCCACCCGAGAGGAAGTACGGCACGTCGGCGCCAAGGGTCGAGGCCAGGTCAAGGAGCGCCTCGTCCTCGGCCGCCTGTGTCAAATGCTGCAGAGCGAGCAGCGTCGCGGCCGCATTGGAGCTGCCTCCGCCGAGGCCGGCGCCGGCGGGAACGCGCTTCTCGACGGCAATCTCCGCAGTCAGGCCCGGCGCGAATCGAGCAGCGAAGGCCTCCACGGCACGATAGCAGAGATTGTCCGGGCCGGAGGGCACATCGGGGTCATCGGCGGATACGCTCGTGTGTGTCGCGAGACGGACCATGACGCGGTCAGCCAGAGAGATGGACTGAAACAGCGTGACCAGGTCATGATAACCGTCCTCACGGCGACGGACGATCTCCAGACCAAGATTGAGTTTACAGCGCGATATGAGTTGAATCGGCGTGTCCATGAGCGCTCAAGGCTCGGCACTGCGCCGGATGGTCATTGGTTAGCGGTCCGGCGGCGCGTGTGTGTCTTCCTCCCAGGCTTGGGCGAGGGTTAGGAATTCGTCATGGGACAGGGTCTCGCCTCTTCGCCGAGGATCAATGCCCGCTGCAGCGCAGACGCGCTCGATCTGGGTCCGGTCGGCCCGTAGCGCACGGGCTCCCAGGAGGGCATTGACCAGCATCTTGCGTCGCTGGCCGAAGGCGCCACGAACGAGCTGCGAGAACCGCCGCTCATAGCGCGGTCCCGCAGCCGGCTGACACCGCGGTAGCAGGCGCAACACGGTGGACTCGATCTGAGGCGAAGGGTAGAAGCACCCTGGACGCAGGCGACAGATGACCTCTATCTGACGGATGAAGTGCTCACACCAGACGGTGAGCGAGCCGTATTCCTTGGTGCCCGGAGACGCCCGCAGGCGGTCAGCAACCTCCGTCTGGACCGTGAAGACAATGCGCTCCAGGCGGAGGGAGATCGTGAAGAAGCGCTCGAGGATCGGTGTGGTCAGGTAGTAGGGCAGATTGCCGACGATCTTCCACGCCCGGGCGGCGGCGGCGAGGTGGTCGAGGGGAAAATCAAGGATGTCGGCCGTGTGAAGCGCGACGTTATCCCGGTCGGCCACCAACTCGGCCAAGGCTCCGGCGAGGCCGGCGTCCTTTTCGACGGCCAGGACCTGTGCGGCTTGCTCAGCCAGCCGCACGGTCAGCGCCCCCAGGCCCGCGCCGACCTCCAGCACACAGTCATCCGGCGAGAGTTCGAGAGCTCCGACGATCGCCTCAACCGCGGCCTCATCCACCAGGAAGTTCTGGCCGAGGCGCTTGCGAGGCGCCAGACCATGAGCCGCCAGTGTCGCCCGGGTGTGCGCGGCCAGGGAAACCTTCGCGTCCGGCACTTGCTCGTGCGCTCCTCAGTCCAAGAGACGCGCGGTGACGCGTCTGCGGCCGAAGGCGCTGGCGAGAGGATAGCTCTCGTAGCACACGTCTATCTTCCGGCCTTTGATGGCGCCGCCCACATCAGCGGCGAGAGCGTGGCCATAGCGTTCTACGTAGACGTGACTGCCGAGGCAGATGAAGGTGGGGTCAACTGCCACAATGCCGTAGACGGCCGGCAGGCCCAGGCAGGTGCTGGACCCTCCCGAGGTGGGATCACGCGGGCTCGGGCAGTACGCCGTGGCGTTTAGCTCCATCGGCCCCCGAGAGGCCATCAGCGGCGGACCGTCGGTCTCGGCTTTGCCCACCAGGAGCAGCTCGTCCTGGGGTGGCTCCAGCACCACGAGCTGAGTGTTCGGGAACTGACCCTCCGGGTCGTCGGCCGGATAGATGAGGACCACCTCTTGCACCCGTCCCGGCCGACCGCGCCGCTGGAGGGCGATCATCCCGGGGGGCAGAGCCTCGGTAACGCGGACCTGAACGGCAGGCTGGAGCGTGCGCTCGGGCCGGCGTTTGATGATTCTGGCATGGCGCACGAGCACGAAGGCCTCCGCGGTCAGAAGCGCCCCGAGCGGCGGGAATACCTGGTCGAGCTCCGAGACCTGGATCTTCTGCGCACGGAGCAGGTCCGCGACTGTTTCGACTTCGGTGGTCACAACAGTGGCGCGACCGTCCACGTTGAGGTTGACGCTCTTGGGCTCCGCCCGGACAGGGATGCCCAGGCACAGCACGAGAGCCCAGACGATGCGGTAGCCGCGTGGCGGCACGGCTCGGCGGATGAGCATCACATTTGCCCCGGCAGTTTGGGGCGGCCCTCCTGCTCCTGGCGTTCCTTCTCACGCTCCTGTTCGTCAAAGGCAATCTTCATGCGCTTCCACCGACGCACGAGAATTGCGGTCAGGACCGTCAGGCACAGGACGGAAGCCGACCACCAATACCAAGCCGGTCGAAAACCCGCGATAATCGGCCACCACAGGAGCATGCAGATGATGATGGCGATGCTTTCCCAAAACTCGGTTCGAGACATACCGATCGCGCCTTTCAGTCCGGCGGCCGCGCACTGCTGCCGGCGTTGCTACAGGCCGCCAGTATCGTCGCCGGGCTCGAGCTGTCGCAGGCACACCAGGGCCTCGCACAGGGCGACGCGGAGGCAATCGTACAAGGGCATTTCCTCCGGCGGCAGGTCCGTGTCAATGATGGCGGGATCAACGTCGTGCAGGGTCCGAGGATGCTGGTCCGGCAACGGGCCCTCCGGCGGCGGATTGCCGTGGGCCTTGCGGAAGGCCTCGAGTCGAGTGCGAAGATCGGCGGCGCGGTCTCGGAGCAGGTCGGAAACACCTTCCGCCATGGCAGGGCGCGCGGAGCGAAGCCGTTCCAGCCACGTCTCACGCGGCGGCATGACCAGATAGCCCTGAGCCACCAGCGCACTCTCGATGTACGATCGAATGTCGCCGTAGACGCCGGCTCTCTGCCAGAAGGAGAGCTCCTGGCGCATGGCCTTCACGGATTGCTCGATGATCTCGTCCAGGGCGATGAAGTACGGCGCCGGATCGCCCCGTTTGCGCAGGCGCTGCTCGATCAGATCGAAGGCGCAGCCGAGCACGTCAGCCAAAGGAAAGCTGGGCAGCTCTCGGCGGCGATGAACCAGCAGCGTCCAGCGCTTCTGCGGAAAAGGCGGCATGAAAGTGGGCTCACACTCGGTGGGGCGAAACTCGATATAGCCCTCGTCCAGCAGGTCCACCAAGGTGGCGAAAACGATCTGCTCGGCTAGGTCACGCGGGTCCACCTCTTCGCCGGTTACCGGCGCAAACGCTTGACGCCGGGCATGGACCCGGCGTCCGGGTGCCGGCTCCCGGATGAAGTCGTGTGCAAACAGGTAGACCAGGCCGTCGGCCTGGACCTCACCGGTCGGCTCCGAGGGTGGAGGCTTCGGAGGGGGCCGTGTTTCCGCTGCTCGGGCCGTCTCACTGGCATGGCGCAACAGGCGCGCTAGGCCATAGAACATGGCGGCGCCGACACCGACCAGCAAGACGATTATCGCCACTTGCACCGCCGGCATTTCAGCTCCCACGGTGTAGGAGGATCTGTGAGAAGTCGCCAAGCCGGTGCGGAGGGGCCGGATACGAAGCTCCAGGGGCGGCCGCAGACGCACTATCCGGCCCACTTCCGTGCGTGGGCGCGACCAAATGGGCCGGATGGGGCTCCGAACATCCCCCATGCGGCCCCTCCTCTAACTGGTTTCTGGCCCAGACGGGACTTCTCATACACCCTCTAACAGGACTCGGGTTCGCCCGAGGTGTCTGCCTCACGTGACTCCACGGCGTATGCATAGGCATCATGATTGTGGATCGATTC
>JALGUG010000160.1 GCA_029820995.1 Candidatus Zipacnadia bacterium | reverse complement strand
GACGGTGGCACGGCCAGCCAGGGGAAGGGTGGATCGCCAAAGCCCCAGTCGTGGAAGAGCACGACCGGCACCCTCTTCTCCGCGACGTCGTGCCCCCGACGCACCAGCGATCGCCAGTAGGGTAACTGGTCTTCGCTCAGGTCAATGTGCCCCTCTTTCGTCGCCCACCGGCCCCAGACGCCCAGCACCTGCAGGTCCACATACTTGGCGATGCCGTTGGCGCTGATCAACACCCGGCGGCCTTGTTCTCTGGCGTAAGCGCGGATGCGATCGGTCAACGTCCGCCAGGCACGGTCATCACGGTAGGCTCGGAACTGGCCCCACAACAGGTGCAGGGGATTCTCCTGCGCCGCCGGGTTGTCCAGAACCCCCTTGGCCCGCATGTACGCCCGATAGTCAAAGGAATCCATCTTGCCCGTCGGGCAGATCTGCCGGTCGCGTAAGTCAATCTTCAGCTCCGTCGCCCAGCGTGCGTCGTCGGGCGCCCACCCTTCGGTCTGGGGGCAAGCCTCGAGCAGATACTGGCGGAAATCAGCCAACGAATGGTCGTCATAGCCCTCCAGGCCGCCGATTGCAGCCGTATGTTCATCCATGAACAAGTAGTCCACCCCGGCATCAATCTGCTCGCGACACCAGCGAAAGAGATAGTCGAGATATGCCGGACTGGAAAGCGACCCATGCCGGACCCCGGCCTCGCCCCAGGCATCAATCAACTGCCCGGCCGGCCCGCGCGTCGCCATGTCCAGCACTTGTTGCTGGGTGAGCCCGTTCTCCCCCTCGTAGAGCGCGCTGCAGGTGATCCCGCCGCCAAACAGTGCGCCGATCTGGTGCACTTTGATGGGAACGTCTCGGTGTTCCTCGACCCGTGGCGCCTGCCCCCATTTGAACCAACCGCGGATCAGAACATCCGACCCCACTTTGCGCGCCAGGTCCACGGCGCGATCTGTTCTGGTGGTCTCGTTGATTGTGTAGACAACAGCCTCGTTGATGTCGCGCACGGGCTCAGACCTCCGCAACTCCGCGGGGAAATCGGGCAGCGGCTGTGTCCATCGCTTCGGCACAGGAGAGGAGATCGGCCGAAACGATTGGCAAAGCTTCTCGCCTTGCTGCAGCAGTGCCTCCACGCGTGCAGCCTGTGCCTGAGGGGTCGCTGCCGCAAACGGAGCCAACCAAGCCCACTTGGTCTGCCCGCCCGCGGCCGGTGAGTAGCCGCCGTACAGATAGCAAGCGCCTGGTGTGTGTTGCTGGAAGAAGGCGTGGGACCCCGCCCAAGTGCCGGCGTAGTCCACGAACACCACGCCGAGGGCCACACCCGAGGCCGAAGACCGGATGATCAGAGCAGGATGGCCGGGGTCGAGTGCCGCGACCGTATCGCCCTGCGAGCCCCACGGTGAGACGCCGGCGTATGCCGGGAGAGGTTTGAGGTCGGCGATCTTCCCCTCGTGACGCCGCCCGTCGGCGGCCCAGAAGGCGTATTGATCCCAGGCGTCGGGTTGAAGACGGATCCGCGGCGGGAACCAAAGGCGCCCCTGACCATCGTCCGGCGTGCGCTGGGTCAGCCTGGCCCGCATCAGCATTCCGGAGTCGGCGCAGATATGGTGCAGGTCAAGAACGATTCCGCCGACCGCATCCAAAGCGGCCCGCCTCCCCACGACTACGACCTCCGGCGTTCTGACCAGGGTCCAGGTCGCCCGCAATCCGTTGGACAGGTACGCGTCCATGCCCTTGTAGTAGGCGAAGGAGATGTCGTTGGGCATCTTCGCCACCGGATGCCACTGACCGTCATGGCCCTTGAGGTCCAACATCAAGTCCATTGACTCACGCACGAGCGCCACGCGATAGGCCTTGGCCTCGACGATCGTTCGGCCGTCTTCGTCCCGGACAACGGGCGCGGCCAGCCCGGGCGCCAGGCTCCCGACGGTCCAGACGACTGCGCTAATCAGAGATGCTTTCGCGAGCATGACCGAGGCACACTCCTTTGCCAGTGTCCGGGCCAGGTTCGCTCACAGCTCGTCATCATCCTGCACAGCCCTGCAGCCGAGGGGGCGCCGGTCCTGTTGGCCAGCGCTTCAGATGACACGCCTTCCGGATTGACGGCGATGTGCGCAATGGTAGAGAATGATACTGGGAACAATCGGCGGAGGCACGCGCATCAGACGAAGCGACAGGGGAGTCAGAGGGCCGCAAAGAAGGAACCATATACCATGCACGCGGCCCAACTGGGCGACTGCCAGCCGCATAAGCCGAGCGTCGGCGGGTTCGTCGGCACCAAACACGTGAGGACCGAGATGACGCTTCACGGCCCAACGCGGTGCCGGACCGGGCACGACTTGGCCGATGCCGGCGATGCACACCTGCAGTGCCTCGGAGGGAGCTGAGGTCATTTCGCCGGCGGAGGAGGTGGGCTGATTGTGAGGGTGCGCGCAATGGTGACGGTTTCACTATCTATGCTGGCCGCAATCACCGGTACAACCGCTGGGGCACAGAGGTCGTCAGTCAGTGAGAAAGCGGACGCCATCGTGGAGGCGATGGCCGACCGACCCGAGTGGCTAGTGGGACAGGTGTGTATGGTCGGCGTCTGGGGGAACAACTTCGATCACTCACCTGAGATCCGGCAGAAGTGGGAGCAGACTGCAAGGCTGGTCCAGGAGTATCACGTAGGCAATGTGATCTTGTTCGAGACCAACTTCAGCAATGTGCCCAAGCCGGGAGTGCCCTCCACGCCCGAGCAAATTGCCTCGATCTGTCAAGATCTCCAGCGGCTGTCCCGAGAGACAGCGACTAAAGCTGGGTTTCCCTCTTTGCCCCTTTTCATTTCCGTTGATGAAGAAGGAGATGGGCCTCCCTGGACTCGCGTTCGCTACGGGTTGACCCCGATTCCCAGTAACATGGCGATCGGAGCCACCTGGGACCTGGAGCTGGCTGAGCGGATCGGAGAGACTCTGGGGAGTGAACTGGCCACACTTGGTATTAACATGCTGTTGGGGCCGGTGCTGGACATCAACGCAAATGTGAGTAAGGACGCCATGGGCGAGCGTTGCTTTGGAGGCAACCCCTGCTGGGCCGGGCGTATGGGGCGTGCGTACATTCGCGGCGTCCACCGAGGCGCAGCCGGTCAGGGCCAAGCGATGGCAGTGGTTGCCAAACACTGGCCGGGACACGGAGACTGCGACCGTCTACCCGACTACGAGGTTGCTCGCATCAACAGCACGTTTGAGGACCTGGGAAACAAAGAGCTGGTGCCGTTCCTAATGGTGACGAACGCTCCCGACCCTGAGGCGCGTCCCGACGGTTTGATGCCCACTCACTCGGTATACACGAGGCTCCAGACCGGTGCCCAACCCTTCCCCCTAACTCTTGACATGTCCGGCGATGTGATTGGCACACTGGTGGAAGCATCCAAGAGGACGGGGGGCTCACCGCGCCTGAGGGAGGAGCTGGCCAAACTCGCGCAGTGGCGTGAGCAAGGCCTGATTGTCAGCGACGCGCTGGGCTGCGAAGGGCTGATTACCGAATACAGGTCTCGGGGTCGCCGAGGTTTTCCTTACGGCGATGCTGCCTATCGCTGCCTGCTGGCCGGTCAGGACGTCGTGATGCTTGCCGGATACGGGAAGTGGCAGCAGCAAATCAAGGCTATCGAGTACCTGACCGCTATGTATAGACGTGGCAGTACCCCCACAGCCAACGAAGCCGGCCGGCGGTTCTGCGCCCGCGTGCAGGACGCGGCCCGCCGAGTGATCGAGACCAAGTTGCGGGTGCTGGGTGACGACCCGTCCGCCAAGAACGCCCCAACTACACGTTCCACCGCTGACGCCGCGCAGAAGTTGCGCCCTCTGGTCGCGGCGCATATCAATGAGATCTACGAGGCTTCCGAGCGTTCCTGGGCGGACGCGGTTCAGTGGATAAAGGACGCAGGCGCCCCTGGTCCGCCGGATGACGCCACCATAGTTACGGTCGAGCCACGTGTTCTCGACGGGGTCGCGCTTCGTCGTGTCCAAAGGGGTCTGGTGGCTGACCTGATCATGAACAGGGACACACGAGTGCCGGGCAGCAGCGTAGAGCGCCTAAATGAGCTCGAAGTCAGGGCTTTCCTACGTTCGACAGAGCCGGAACTGGCCGCCCGAGCCCGGCAGGTTCTTGGACAGGCTCAGTGGGTGATTATCGTGCTGGGCCATCGGCCGCGCACGCCATCGGCCGTCGAGGAGAAAGGGGGCATAGACTCGGTTCGCTGGTCACGAGAGCTCATTCGCGAGTTGCCGGTGCTGTATCCCGGCGCCCAGAGGCCGCGTGTTGCCGTGATCGCATGCCAGGTCCCCTATTACCTGGAGGAATCCGACATCGCCGCCGTAGACAGCTATCTGATAACCCACACCAAACTCGAGCGTTACCTCGAGCTGGCGATTAATGCGCTATTCGGTGCTGGATCAGCAGCGCCCCTGGCCTCGCCGGTCTCAGTCCCCGGCGCCCGCTATGATCTGGCAGACGTGTTGAAGCCCCAGCCCGGCCTCGAGGTGCGTCCTGAGGTGGAGTGCGGTCCCAAAGGTGTGCCTCGACGAGTACTGGTCGGGCCGCTAACGGACACTCAAGGGCGCCCGGTCCCCGATGGCTTGGAGGTGCGGTTCCTGCTCAGGCGCCGCGGGGGCCAGTCTTCGCAGGAGGACTTCCCGCCGGAGCTGGTGGGGCAAACCATTGACGGCACAGCGAGCTGCGAGCTCCCGGAAGAGGTCGCCGGCGCCCTTGCGGCCTTGCAAGCTACCGCGAACGGTTGGTCTTCAGAGTGGGTGCAGATCTCCGTGCCTCGCCCGCGCTGGCCGCTACCGCTGATCCTGGTAGCCATCGCCTTGAGCGCCGCCGGCGGAGCTCTTGTCTGGCGTTGGCACAAACGCCGAGAGCGAGATTACGCACGGGTGCCTGAAGTTCTCTACACGTTCCTCGCAGTGGACGTTCGGGGCTCCACCGCTCTGAAGACCGGCCAGGACCCCGTTAGTGTGAGGCGCACCTTTGACGCTTACCACGGCTGGGTCCGGAGAACTGCAAGCGCTCACAATGGCGAAGTCTATTCGACCAGCGGCGACGGCGTGCTCTGTCGCTTCGCCCGGGCGACCGAGGCCGTGGCCGCGGCACGCGAACTGAGAAGTTCATTGGACGCTTTCAACACCGAGGCCAACCTGCTGCCCCGGCCCGTGACCATCGGTATGGGCTTGCACACAGGCCCCCTCTTGGCGACGGGCCGTGAAGACCACGGCACCGTTTCGAGCGCCACACTTGATGTTGCCATGAAGATCCAGGCGCAAGCTGAGCCGGGGGAAATCCTTGTCTCGGCCGAGACCGCGACTCGTCTCGCCCTCGGGGAGGAGCTACGCGACGCCGGAACCGTCTTAGGGGAGATGTCGGTATACCGAGTACCGTGAAGGCCGCAAGCGACGGCTGCCCGGCACTCATGAGGAGCCGCGCTGGTCGCATGCTCTTCTTCAGCGTGCGTTGGGTCTGGTTGGCTCGTGGTTCGAGCCGGCGTCCGGCCAGACCGTATCCGTATTCATGGGAGGGTTGCCCATGGGGGCGAATCTGGTGGATGCCGCGATTGCCGATGGCACAGGGCATCTATACGTACTTGGCCTGACCACGGTCGCATTGGCATACCGTGCGGTCGGTTAGTCTCGGCCCACGACTCCTGGGTACATGCGCAGCAGGATTCAGTTACGCTCGATGTCGCCGAGCTTTGCGACGAACAGGGCGATGATCTTTGGATGGCGCGTCTCCCAGTTCAACCGCGGGAACTCCTGGATTTCGCAATTTCGAACTGCACCTTAGTGGCCGGACGGCCGGTCCCCACCTACAAAAAGCCCCTTCTGCCGGATCGCAGAAGGGGCTCCATCAGCAACTTGGCTCCCCGGGGCGGATTCGAACCACCAACCCACTGGTTAACAGCCAGTCGCTCTGCCGTTGAGCTACCGGGGAACAGCTAGCCAATCTCTCATCGTCGCACGGCTCTGCTGATCACACCACAAACCGACGTGCACAAAGGCCGGTACAGAACAAATTCCCGGCGATGACCTACTCTCCCACAGGGTCACCCCTGCAGTACCATCGGCGCGGGAGGGCTTAACTGCCGTGTTCGGAATGGGAACGGGTGTGGCCCCTCCGCCTTGGTCACCGGGAAAAGCTGTTGTGCCGTTTGCCGATCGCAAAGCGCGTGCGTGTGAGGCGGCGCCGGAGCACACCCTCAAAACTGCATAGCGAAGACTCGAAACCGGACGGACAGGACCGTGTGCCGTATGAGTGCAAAGCATGGTCAAGCGCTCGGCCGATTAGGACTGGTGAGCTGAACACATTGCTGTGCTTACACTTCCAGCCTATTAGCCAGGTAGTCTGCCTGGGGCCTAACAGCTTTACGCTCGAGGAGACCTTATCTTGAGGTGGGCTTCGCACTTAGATGCTTTCAGCGCTTATCCCGACCGAACATAGCTACCCGGCTCCTGCCACTGGCGTGACAACCGGTACACCAGAGGTTCGTCCACCCCGGTCCTCTCGTACTAGGGGCAGCTCCTCTCAAGTCTCCAACGCCCACGACGGATAGGGACCGAACTGTCTCACGACGTTCTGAACCCAGCTCGCGTACCAGCTTTAATGGGCGAACAGCCCAACCCTTGGGAGCGGCTGCGCCCCCAGGATGCGACGAGCCGACATCGAGGTGCCAAGCTCCGCCGTCGCTGTGAGCGCTTGGGCGGAATTAGCCTGTTATCCCCGGGGTAGCTTTTATCCGATAATCACCGGCCCTTCCACTCGGGACCGCTGGGTCACTAGGCCCTGCTTTCGCATCTGCTCGACGGGTCAGTCTCGCAGTCAAGCTCCCTTCTGCCCTTATACTCTAGGCGCGATTTCCAACCGCGCTGAGGGAACCTTTGGACGCCTCCGTTACCTTTTGGGAGGCGACCGTCCCAGTCAAACTGCCCACCAGATACTGTCCCCGGACCAGATCATGGCTCGGGTTAGGATTCCAGCCACACTCAGGGTGGTATCCCACGGATGGCTCCGCCAGGCCTGACGACCTGACTTCACAGCCTCCCACCTATCCTGTACAGAGTGCGAAAGAGCCCAATACCAGGCTACAGTAAAGCTCCACGGGGTCTTTCCGTCCTGTCGCGGGTAACCGGCATCTTCACCGGTGCTACAGTTTCACCGAGTCCCTCGTTGAGACAGTGGCGGAGTCGTTACGCCTTTCGTGCAGGTCGGAAGTTACCCGACGAGGAATTTCGCTACCATAGGACCGTTATAGTTACGGCCGTCGTTCACCAGGGCTTCGGTTCAATGCTGCCGGCGGCGCAAGCGCCGCCATGACATCTCCCCTTAACCGTATGGCACTGGACAGGCGTCAGCCCCTATACCTCAGCTTTCGCTTTGGCAGAGACCTGTGTTTTTGGTAAACAGTCGCTCCGCCCCGGTCACTGCGGCCCCACCGCGCTCGTCATGCTCGCCGGCGATACAAAGACCGCGGCAAGATGCGCCACGCGGCAAGGCGTCCCTTCTCCCGAAGTTACGGGACCAATTTGCCGAGTTCCTTAACGAGGGTTCTCTCGCGCGCCTGAGGATGCTCTCCCCACCCACCTGTGTTGGTTTGCGGTACGGGCACTGCGTGACTCCCTAGAGGCTTTTCGTGGCAGCATGGGCTCGGTCAGTTCACCGCCGCAAGGCAGCTCCCCATCGCCTCTCGGGGTTGAAGATGAGCGGACGGATTTGCCTATCCGCTCCCCCTACAGACTTGGCCGCGCACAACCGCTCGCGCGGATGACCTACCCTTCTGCGTCCCCTCTTCGGTAGTAGCGCCACACAGTGGCACGGGAATATCGACCCGTTGTCCATCGCCTACGCCTTTCGGCCTCGGCTTAGGCCCGGCTAAGCTTAGGAGGACGAGCCTTCCCTAAGAAACCTGGGGTTTACGGCGAGAGAGATTCTCACTCTCTTTATCGCTACTCGTACCGGCATTCTCACTTCCGCTTCGTCCAGCGGTCCTTTCGGTCCGCCTTCAACCTAGTGCGGAACGCTCCCCTACCAGACGTGCAGGGCTAGGGCATGACTGCCTCGGGGTCTTCGACTCCCCCAGGCCGTCGTAATACGCTCCCGAAGGAGCGTACCGTGACGGCCAGGCGGGGGATGCCTGGACCCCGGCCACACCCATCTGCACACCTCCGCGGCTTCGGTATCAGCCTTAGCCCCGTTACATTTTCGGCGCAAGATCGCTCGACCAGTGAGCTGTTACGCACTCTTTAAAGGGTGGCTGCTTCTAAGCCAACCTCCTGGCTGTCTGAGCGGCCTCACATCCTTTGCCACTTAGGCTGATTTAGGGACCTTAGCCGGCGGTCTGGGCTGTTTCCCTCTTGACCACGGAGCTTATCCCTCGCGGTCCGACTCCCGAGCTGTGAGCGGCGGCATTCGGAGTTTGGTTGAGTTTGGTAGGCTGATGAGCCCCCTAGCCCATCCAGTGCTCTACCTCCGCCGCTGATCACTCGAGGCTAGCCCTAAAGCTATTTCGGGGAGAACCAGCTATCGCTGAGCTCGGTTGGTTTTTCGCCCCTACCCACAGCTCATCCCACGGCTTTTCAGCACCGATGGGTGCGAGCCTCCACGCAGGGCTAACTGCGCTTCACTCTGGCCATGGGTAGCTCGCTCAGTTTCGGGTCTGCGGCACGCGACTCGTCGCCCTATTCAGACTCGCTTTCGCTACGGCTCCGGGATCACCCCTTAACCTAGCCACGCACCGCAACTCGCCGGCCCATTATGCAAGAGGCACGCGGTCACCGGCCAACAGGACAAGCCTGCGAACCCGGCTCCCACTGCTTGTAGGCACACGGTTTCAGGTACTATTTCACTCCCCTCCCGGGGTACTTTTCACCTTTCCCTCACGGTACTGGTCCACTATCGGTCGCTGAGAGTATTTAGCCTTAGGAGGTGGTCCTCCCTGATTCGCACCGGATTTCACGTGTCCGGTACTACTTGGGATAGAGTCGGGGAGGTCGGAGGCTTTCGCCTACGGGGCTATTACCCTCTACGGCGAGCCTTTCGCAGGCACCTTGGGCTAGCCTTCGACTTTGTGACTCCCCTGGCCGGTCGCAGCCGAACCATGACTCCTCCCACTACCCCCCCTGCGCAACGCCTGCGAGCTTGACACGCAGAGAGTTTGGGCTGTTCCCCGTTCGCTCGCCGCTACTGAGGGAATCGCGGTTGCTTTCCTTTCCTCGGGCTACTAAGATGTTTCAATTCGCCCGCTTGCCTCCTCACGCCCTATGGTATTCAGGCGCGGGTCCCGCCGCATTACCAGCGGGGGGTTGCCCCATTCGGGTATCTCCGGGTCAAAGCCTGCTTGCAGCTAGCCGGAGCATTTTCGTTGCTTGCTACGCCCTTCATCGGCTCTCAGCACCAAGGCATCCACCGTGCGCCCTTGGTAGCTTGACCATGCAAAATGGAACATCGGCACTCGGTTTTTCTATCCGAGCTGGTCTCGGTGAATCTGGTGAGTGCGACAGACACTCTCCAGATCCTGCCTTCGCTATGCAGTTTTCAAGGTGCGCCCAATCTATGCTGCTCGCCCCGCGTCTTGCCGGGACGCTACAGCCTCTGGTGGAGACGACCGGGATCGAACCGGTAACCTTCGCCGTGCAAGGGCGATGCTCTCCCAATTGAGCTACGTCCCCGATCGTCCCTGGTGGGCCCAGGAGGAGTTGAACCTCCGACCTTGCCCTTATCAGGGGCACGCTCTAACCACAACTGAGCTATGGGCCCATAGGTGGTCGAGCACGCGCCCCCACGACGCTTGCCGCCGACCGCCCGTTCGTCCCGCCACACTATCAAGGTTCTGCTGCCCAAAAGGACGCGAGGGGGATGAATCTCCCCCTCGCGGGAAAAGTCATCCACGCACTACTCGTTACGTTGGGCTCTGTTCCGTCGCCGTCTGAATGGCCAACGCCTCGCTTTGGGCCTCTACGCCGCTGGCACCGCCTACTCCGGACGACAAGCGATGCCTGAAAACTGAATAGCGTGCACCTAAGACCACTGGACGGATCGCGGACGACCGACCTAGTTCAGCTTGTCATGGCCCCCACCGCCGGGGCCGCCGAACTGCTCCTTAGAAAGGAGGTGATCCAGCCGCACCTTCCGATACGGCTACCTTGTTACGACTTTGTCCCAATCACCGATCTCGCCTTCGGCGGTTGCCTCCCTTGCGGGTTGGCGCACCGACTTCGGGCGGTACCGGCTTTCGTGACATGACGGGCGGTGTGTACAACCCCCGGGAACGGATTCACCGTGGCGTTGCTGATCCACGGTTACTAGCGATTCCGGCTTCATGGAGTCGAGTTGCAGACTCCAATCCGAACTGGGACCGGTTTTCTGGGATTCGCTCCACCTCGCGGCTTGGCAACCCTTTGTACCGGCCATTGTAGCACGCGTGCAGCCCAGGGCGTAAGAGGCATGCGGACTTGACGTCATCCCCACCTTCCTCCTGATTACTCAGGCAGTTTCGGAAGAGTGCCCGGCATTACCCGATGGCAACATCCGATGAGGGTTGCGCTCGTTGCGGGACTTAACCCAACATCTCACGACACGAGCTGACGACAGCCATGCACC
>JALGUG010000472.1 GCA_029820995.1 Candidatus Zipacnadia bacterium | reverse complement strand
GGCCCCATAGAGGGATGTCCAGGGCCATGAGCCGTATGTATGGCGTCAGGCTCGCGTCCCCAAGTGCTCTGGCTATCACAGGCCCTCCAAGAACGCAACTGCCCGCAACGAATACCCCCCACACCAAGTTCGCGCGCAAGGCCGTCCTGGCCGGAGCCAGCCAGTTGTCTCTCTGTCGCGCTACCGCCCACGAAGCTGCCCGATTGAAGAGCGCTCCTCCAGAGAGTTCGCACCACCCAACAATGGATATGACAACGGCAAGGAGGCCGTAACTCCCCGGCCCCAGCGCTCGAGCCAGGTAGACGTGTAGAGCCAGTCCCGCTATGCCGCCGACCAGCATCGCGAGAGAGCCCTTCACGACTCCCCTAGCGGTGAGCCGCTGCGACTCCGGCGCTCGCGGACTTTCCCGTGCCGTTGCGTGATTCATAGACCACACACAATGCTTCGGTTCCAGCGAAGCCAGCTGGACGTGGCACGGCAGGGGCGCGAACCGGTTTCGACGCTCCTGCGACAAGAACCGACAGCCATCATCTCTCCGTCCTGCACACTGGCAGCCCGATAGTCTCAGCCAGCAGGTCCACGTACTTGTCAACGCAGAGTTGCAGCGACCTCTCTCGCACTGCGAGGTCTCTGCCGGCGTCCGCCAAACGAGTGCCCAACTCTTGGTCCACGAGCAACCTGGTCACCGCCCTAGCCAGAGCCGTGCAGTCCCCTGGCGCGACCATCAGGCCGTTGTGGCCGTCCTTGACCAACTCGCGACGAGACGGCATGTCCGAGGACACGAGTGGCTTCCCTGCCGCCATCGCCTGCAGCATTGTACCCGGAAAGGGGTCGTAGCCGACGGAAGGCACGACGCACACTGTGGCAGCAGCGTAGTAGGCCGGCAGGTCTTCCTGCGGAATGTCCGTCGCTATGACAAAACGACTGCGCAGGGGCACCGGGATGCTGGCCTTCAGTCTTTCGATGTACGCCGGGTCTGCGCGCAGACCCGCCAAGACAAAGTAGGTCGTAGGGACCTCGCCAATGATCGCTTCAGCTGCATCGGCCAGCACATGGAAGCCCTTCTCACGGGAGAAGCGCCCGACGAGCAATACTATGGGAGCGTCTTCGGGGACCTGGTGTGTCCGGTAGAACGGGCCGGCAGATGCCGTCGGCGAGAAGTGTTGGGTGTCCACGCCATTGTGAATAAGGCGCAGCTTGTCCATAGGAATGCGGTCCCTGTCGTGAAGTATGTCGAGGTCTTGCTGGCACACCCCTATGACAAGCGCGGCGTTTCGCGCAGTAGCTCTGTGCAACGGCACGCTGATTAGATTGATGTGTGCCCGACCCGCCATATCTGCGAGTGACCATCCCAGGTTGCGCACGAAGTTCCCGCTCACACCGTGATTGACATAGATGTAAGGCACACCGGACTTGCGCAATATGCGCCGTTCGAAGCCTAGCGGCGTGATGACAATAGCGACCTCAGGCTCGAACTCCTCTATCGTTCGCTTCAGCAACGCCAGGCGATGTAGGCTCAAGGACGTCGTCTGACGGTCGCCGCCGACGTGAGACCAAGAAACATATCTGCGCACCTGTACACCATTGAACTCCTGAGCAGGCGGCTCATCAGGGCCGCGACGCGTCATGACGCATACCTCGATACCTCTGCGTGCCATCTCCACGAACTGAAACACCGGTTGGGCCTGCGCCCCGCATATCAGTGGATCACGCCATGATGTCGGGAACCGGTAGCCGATTATGCTCAGGATTCTCACTGTTCGTCTCCGCCTCGCTCGTAGCGCTACGCTCTAGTCCTGCGGCCAGTCTGAGCTTCAGTTCAGCAGGCTCCTGTAAACCGTCTCGTACTGTTCAGTTATCGCGTGCCAGTCGAAGACGCTGTGTGCTCTGTGGCGTGCCGCCTCTCCCATTCGTTGCCTGAGGCTTGCATCACCGGACAAGGTGCATAGCGCCCGTGTCAGGCCTCCCACATCGCCCACGTCGAACAGGAGCCCCGTTTCGCCATCTGCAACGGCGTCC
>JALGUG010000471.1 GCA_029820995.1 Candidatus Zipacnadia bacterium | reverse complement strand
ACCAGGAACTTCTCCGCGGGCCGCCGGATCAGTGAGAGGGGCAGGCCGGAGTAGGTCGGCCCTACGTTTTCGACCCAGAGGTCGTACGTGTAGCTGGCCCGCCCGTCCACGAGCGAGGGATAACGGGCCAGATACCCGGTGCGGATGGCGCAGGTGCAAGTGCAGGTGAAGTTGCGCGGATTGCCGGTGGGACAGGCGTAGACGGCGGCGTCGTGGACATAGGGGTAGATGGCCTCATACCACCAGTAGCCCTCGCAGCGGCGACCGGGCAGGCTGGTAGACATCACCAGGCGCTCGTCATAGTCGCCCGCGTACAGCAGCATCGCCAGGGCGAGCTGCCGGATATTGGAGGCGCAGGAGGCCTGGCGCGCCTTCTCCCGGGCGCGGGCGAACACCGGGAACAGGATCGCGGCCAGAATCCCCAGGATCGCCACCACAACCAGCAGCTCGATGAGCGTGAAGGCTCGCGTTGGGCGCATAGCTTGAGGCTCCAGTCACCACTTCGTCGTCTGCCCGCCCGAATCCCTCTACGCCTGATGCTTCCTCGCGGGAGGCGAACCGGCCCGCCAGCGCGAAGGACCATCCACGGACATTTGGCGGAGGACAAGCCGGAATGTCTGAAGCTCTCAGCCAGCGGGAACGGCTGTTGCGCGCGGTGCGATGGGAACCGGGGGACCGCGTGCCGCTTCTGCCTCCGATCCCGTACCACCCGCTCCAGTGGGAGGATCATCCGCCGCAAGGGGGCTGGCAGACCGAGGACAACTTCCTGCAGGTCCTGGAGCTGGTGCGGAGGCACTGCGCCCTCCTCAGCGGGGCGCGGCACGTGGGCGGCCTGTTTGATCGGCGCTTTTTCCTGGTGCCGCGCGAGTATATCGAGGTTGTGTCGCGCGAGACGTTGGACGGGCACACCACCGTGACCACCGTGGTGCACACGCCGCAGGGCGACCTGCGCACCGTGGATGAGCACGATGCGGGGGTGGCTACCGGCTGGTACACCGAGCCGCTGCTCAAATCGGAGGAGGACGTCGAAAAGTTGCTAAGCGTGCCGTACCATTTCGAGCCGCCGGACTTGACGAAGGTCCACGAGGATGAGCGGCGCCTCGGCGACCGCGGGCTGCAGCAGATCGGCGTCTCCACGCCACTAGTGAGCATTTCCCGGATGTTCCACTTCGACCAATTTCTGGAGTGGTGCGCCTCCAAGCCCCCGATTATCCTGCACCTGATGGACGTGTTGACCGAGCGCATTCGAGAGAGACTGGAGTATTGCCTGGCGCAGGATGCCGGCCCGGTGTACTGGTTCGGCGGGTCGGAACAGGCGACGCCGCCGATGATGTCGCCGGAGTACTACGACACCTTCGTCGTGCCCTACGACGGGCCGCTGATGCAGATGGTGCGCGAGGCGGGCAAGCTGGTGCATGTGCACTGCCACGGGAAGGTCAATCAGTGCTTCGAGAAGATCATGGACATGGGCGCGCACATGCTCGACCCCCTGGAGCCGCCGCCGGACGGCGACCTGCCGCTGGCGGAAGCCAAGGCGCGTGCCCGGGGGCGAATGGCGCTCATCGGTAACATCGAGTTCCGACATCTTGAGTTCGCGACGCCGCAGCAGATCGAGGACCTGGTGCGCCGGGCCCTCTGCGAGGGCCCGAAGGAGGGGCTGATCCTCGGGTGCTCGGCGACAGCGATCGCGACCGTTACCGACCGGTACCGCGACAACGCCATCCGGTACATCGAGGCGGGCCTGGAATACGGGACGATGGAGTGAGGCGCGGGCGGCGCAGGCGTGCCCACCGAGCTTCGACTGGAGGGAGATAGGTATGCGCACCGTGATCATGCTGGTTGCTTTGCTGTCGGTTGCGTGTGTGGCGACGGCGGCCGACTGGTCCTTCACTGACCAGGTGTACAGTTGCACGATGTCCGGCATGACCTTCCAGGAACTGGCCAATGCGGGTGTGACCTATGTCAGCCACGTGCCCGCGACCAGGGAGACCGCCGAGCAGGCACACCGCTGGGGCGTGCG
>JALGUG010000470.1 GCA_029820995.1 Candidatus Zipacnadia bacterium | reverse complement strand
TATCCACTCTTCTTCGCTCCGCGTCAGTTTTTCTTCGACGGAATCGCTGCCCATCACCGTCGCAGTCGCCCTCGTGTCGGTGGTCTCGTCGCCCTTACTTCCCTCGCCTTGCCGTGCCGCGCCGGGCATTGCCACACCTCGCACAGCCGCGCCACGCCTCGCCAAGCCTCGCCTCGCCGTGCCGGGCCTCACCCCGAGAAGACTCGTGCACGTCCCCTGCCTCGCCTTACCCAACCACGCCTTGCCCGACCACGCCCAGCCTTGCCATGCCGCGCCATACCTCGCCCGGCCTCGCTAAGCCTCCAGTCAGCCCTCATCGCGCGTCGCCTCAGCCGCTGCCGCCACCCCACCCGTCTCCCGCACCATCGCCTCCGGCCATTGCTGCATTAGCCGGTGCGTCGTTAGCGGCTGCAAGTTGTCCTTCTCGAACACCGGAACACCCTTCCCGCTACCGGATAGCTCCAGCCATGCAACCCACCGCTCATCCGGCAGAACCGCCCCCGGCCCGGTCTGCGCGCCGATGATGAACCACTGAACCTCTTGCGGAACCGGCTCGCCAATCGGCCCCAGCAGCGGCTCGGCACTGACGATCGGCTCGAACGGGTGCCTGTCCCCGACGCTCGCGCAATCCCACCGCAGCAGCAGTTCATTCACGCGCCACCAGTCTCGCTGACCGGTAACGCTGACGCCGAGCCAGAGGTTGAGGTCGCGGGCGCAGGACACAATCTCCTCTGCGTCGATCAGATCCGGCCGCTTCGTCAGCGCGACGTAGTGATGCCACGGCGCCGCGCGCATCGCGACCCACACCCGCTCGCGCTCCACGGCGGTCAGCTCCGGATCGAACATCTCGCCCATGCTGCCGCAGAACACGATGCGCGGCGACTTCACCTTCGCGGGCTGGTCAAGTCGCTCGGGATGCAGGTGCGGCTTGAACTGCCCACAGAGCGCACAGCGATGCTTGAAGCGGCGCGCCATGCGCCGGCCATAGCAGAAGCTACAGCCGTGAGTGCAGCCGACGATGGGGTTCCACGTGTAGTCACACCACTCGATGCCCGTGCGGTTCACTATGTCTCCTCCTCGGAGTCCTCAGAACGGAGTGGCTCAGTCGCTTTCGTGCCCTCCGCTCAGAACAAACGCAACATCCACAGGACGCGGCCAGTGGCGCACAAACTTCTCCACGGCATTTCGGAGGTGGCCCACCTCCGTGTTTGAAGCGCCTTCGACTGGGGTGATTTCTGCATACCACAGAAAGCCTCCAGTGGGTTGGTCCACAGCTTCGACTTTCACCCCTGCTGATGGGCCTGAGTATCCTACCACGCTACGCAGGGACTGGAGCAGGCACCAGCCTTCAACTACCTTCTGTATTCTGTATCGACTGCCACCGCTACCATTCGTCTCTTTGCGGTATGCACGCCAAGTCTGCCGGTCAGTCATAGTCATCGCTCCCGTGTAGTTAGCCAAAACGCCAGCGCCATGCGCTCTAGCGAGACGCGTCCGCAGCCGTCTCTGCACTTACCCGTCTCGCTTCGGCTTCCCGACAGATTTTGTCCGCCGCACGCAGCACGTCCTCGGCGAACTCGTCGGCGAAGTCCATCGCCACTTCGCGGAGGGCGCTGTCGAGCCACTCTCGCGCCACGCTGGCATGGTACAACGGGCCCCCGCGCGGCCCCAGTAGCCGGTCAAGCCCGCTGTCGAGGTTGTCAAGCTGCTCGTCGGTGGCCTCATCTCCGAGTCGTTCCACCACCTCCGCCAGCAGCAACTCGGTCAGCAGCGTCCTCGCCGACGTGAGCCGGTCAAGCATCTCACCCGCATCGCGCAACAGTTGACGCCGGTATTGCTCAACATCCGGGCGCTGCATTTTGTGCAACCCATACATGTTGGCCATGGTCTTTCCTCCCGCGCGATTATCTCTGTTCGTCTCGCAGAGCGTCGCGGCAAACTTCGTGTGCCGCCTCCACAACATCCGCCGTGAACTCGTCGGCGCACTCGGATGCGAGATCGCGCAGGGCGGCGTCGAGCCA
>JALGUG010000159.1 GCA_029820995.1 Candidatus Zipacnadia bacterium | reverse complement strand
AGGACCAGGGCCTTGGCGCCGCGCTCGAGCGGCGTGCCGCGCACTTCGGCGGCCTGCTCGCTGGTGCGGACCGGCTCGTGCTCGAGGGCGCGATACTCGACGCCCTCGGCTTCCAGCAGGTTGATGATCTGGTCGAAGACGGTCATGGTCTGCGCCGCTCCTCAAGGCAGCGGTCAGTAATGAGCAGTCAGCCACGGCGAAGGAGGCTGGCGGCTGTTCACTGGGCTTCATCCCCGGCAGGTGGCCGCTGCGGGGCCTCGCGCTGCAGGTCAAAGAAGGTGTCGCGTGTGGCCTCGTCGTCCTTCACCAAGCCCTGGTCGAGGCTCACTTCCCACTCTCGCTGCAGGACGACCTGCGCAAGCCGGGTACGCCCTTGGGCATGCAGCAGACGGGCCAGTTTGCGATAGGCCGCAACGTTCTCGGGGTCCAGGGCGATCAGAACTGCGAGGCACTCTCCAGCCTCGGCCAGAGCGCGGAGACGCCAGTGGAGCGCTGCCGCAATCAGGTGAGTGAACATCGCTTCCGGGTATTCATCGCGGGCTGCCTCGGCGTACTGCAGCGCCTCCTGGTCTCCCTTTTCCTCGGCAATCCTACGGACCTCCTGGCAGGCGTCGAACGCGGCGTCATCGGCCTGCATCTGACGCACCAGCCTCGCCCTGCGTCTTTTCCACTTGGCCCACGGGCTCCGCATCGCGCTTGACCTCCCTATCGTGTGTGTTCAGGCACGCCGCGAGCTCACTTGCGCTGCAAGGGCGCGAAGATCTCGACGGCGGTCATGCCCCGGCGCGGCAGATAGTCGGCGCCGAGGGTACGCTGCACAGCCTGTAAGACGGCCTCCGGGTTGTCGCAGAGCAGGCCGTCCACGCCCAGCCTCAGGAAGGCCTCGCCGTCGCCCTCTTTGACCTGGGCGGCCGAGGGGCGGACGGCGATGCCGTGACGGTGGCAGATCTCGACCTTCTCCGCGGTCAAGCCCTTGGTGCAGAACAGCCCGCCGCCGAGGGCCTCAAAGCGGGTCATCGCCTGCTCGAAGAGTTCGTGCTGCTGGGGGACCGGATACCAGACCCAGCGCTTGGTCTCGGGGTCCTGGTAGCGGCCCAGCAGGTTATCCACCCATTCGACCGTGACGCCCGGCGCCCCGGCGCGGACCTGCGCGAGGTACTCGAGGTCGCGGCTCATCACGATCGCTCGCCGGGCGAGGTCGTGGTCGCGGAGGAGCTTGATGACGCGCGCGGCCGGCGTGTGCTTTACGTCGAGATGGAAGTTGAACTTGGTCCGGTAGCGCCGGATAACGTCGTCGGCGTCGGCGATGGCGAGCTGTTTCCACCGGCGGCCATGGACGGTGGCGGAATACCGCAAGCGGGCGATCCGGGGCAGCGTCAGGTCGCCCCAGCGGAGCTTGTCCGGGCCGGTGTACCCGGGCTCGACCAGCCCGCGGGGGATGGCGCTATCGTGGAACAGGATCAGGCCGCCGTCGGCGGTGGGCTGGAGGTCAATCTCGATGGCGGAGACGCCGAGGGCGGCGGCATGCTCGATGTTGGGGAGGGAGTTGTCGGGCGCAAAGACGGTGCCGCCGGCACGGTGCGCGGAGATGAACAGAGGCTTGAGCAGCGGCCCGCCCGAGGCCGGCAGGACCGCAAGCAGGAGGGGCAGACAGAGGATGATCTTCATGGCGCAGCCTCGCCGACGGGCAGGATGGAGAAGTTGTCGAACCAGAAGTGTTGGCCCTTGTTCGCATTGCTCCGGGTGTAGAAGCGGAACATCTGGAGGACGTTGACCTTCGGGAAGACCTGGCGGATTAGGCGGGCGTCGAGTGTGACCTGGTGCCACTGGTCGTCGTCTTGGAGCTTGTACTTGTCAAGGTCCCGGTAGCCTTCGGAGCGACGGGCCGGCGAGCCGCCGACGCAGACCGCGCCCTGGCCGACCTCGGTGCTGCGGAAGGCATACAGCCAGAGGCCGACGGGCACGCCGGGCGGGATGCGGTACGAGAACTTGACCCAGGGGAAGCGATCAAGGTCCCACCAGCGCGGGCGGATGTCGCAGGCGAGAATGGCCTGGTCTGCCGTGGCGAAGACGCGCATGGAGCGTCGGCCCGAGGCGGCGGTGGTGTCGTCCATGCGCGCGTCGGTGTTTCTCTGGCGGGAGAAGTTCCACAGGTAGAACCACTGCTCCTGATTGTGCGCCTCGAAGTCCACGACGACCGTGGGCTCCGTGGCGGTCTCCATGGTGGGCAGACGCAGGCCGGGCGGGACCCGGGGGGCACGGTACCAGTCCTGCTGCTCGGCGCCGCGCTCGTACGCGCCGAGGTCGGGCGCCTTGCCCGTATAAGGCAGCGAGACCCCGTCGCCGGCCTGGAAGGCGATCTCGCGGTCCAGCGTGAGCACGTTGGACTCGATGTCGGCCTGCACCACGCGGGCGAGGCGCTTTTGGGGGCCGATCATGACCAGATCGCCCTGCTCGCCCTCGATGCCGAAGCCGTCGTAGAAGCAACGGGCATCGTCCACCGGCAAGTCGCGGCCTCGGCCGGCCGTCTTTACCCGGGCGAGCGGGCGGCCCGCGTCGAGGCACGGGCTGTTGGGCCGGAGGCGGTAGTCGTCGGCCTCGGCGTCCACAAAGAGCGGGTCGGCGTCAATGTTGTCGGCGAACTGCTTCGGCTTCTGCTGATTGGCTTCCGCGGCGGTCATCTTCAGGCCGGGCCAGTGGGTGGACGAGGGGCCGGCGAGATCGTAGCGAACAGTCTGGCGGCCCGGACGGTCGCCGCAGAGATCATTGGAGAAGAAGCAGTTGTCCTCGGCGATGTTGGCCCAGAGCAACAAGGCCAAATGGTCGCCGCAGGGGTCGTTGTCGAAGAAGATGTTGTTGACGAAGAGGTTGCCGAAGACCATCTTGGGCTGGTTCGGGTCGCGGGAGAGGTCGCTCATCTCGTAGCCGTACTGGTGATTGCGAAAGAAGACGTTATGGTAGACGCGGGAGCGCTTCATGCCGAAGGGCTCGGCGTCCGTCCGGTACTTGTAGGCGTTGATGACCATCGGCCCGTACCAGTTGCGGTAGATGAGATTGCGGCGGACGATGGAATCGATGACGAACAGCTTGGCGCGGCCGTCGGCGGAGCCGGAGCCGTCGAAGCCGTTGGTGACGATGTTGTCCTCAAACAGCAGACGCGGGGTGCTGAAGAACTCGAAGTTGCGGCCCCAGCGGCAGTCGAAGATGTTGCGGCGGACAACGTTGTACTTCGAATCGAACCGGAGGCCGAAGGGGCGATGGGCGGCGCGGCTGATGTGGTTGCCCTCGAAGATGTTATAGCTGCAGTTGAAGTTGTTCCAGCAGTCGCCGGCGACGTGGCCGTACTTGCCGATGGTGTTGGTGCGCCAGCAGTCGTTATACAGGTAGCGGTTGTAGGTGCAGTTGTCGCAGCGGAAGGGTGAGCCGCCGCGCGTGGCGTTCTCCATGTGGCAGTGCCGGATGATGCAATGGTGGGAGTCCTCCATCCGAATCCAGCCGCCCCGGGTGGGCAACATCTGGAAGCCCTCAATGACGATGTACTCGCGCCCCTGGAGGTACACGGTCTGCAGCGCCTCGTTGGCGGCCTTGCCGCCGGTGAGGGTGGCGCTGTGGCGCCGGGCGGCGCGGTAGGTGATGGGAGCGTCGGCGCGACCGCTGCGGGCGGGCTGGATGACGCCGGGGTACTCGCCGTCGAGAAAGGTGGCAGTGTCGCCGGGCTGGAGAGTGGCGTTGACCTGGGCGATGGTCTGCCAGGGGCGCTGTCGGGTGCCGGGCGCGGCGTCGCTGCCATTGGGGCTGAGGAAGTACTCGGCGCCGAGGGCCAGTTGAGTGGCCGCGAGAAGGGTGACGGTGGCGGCGATCAATGACATGTGACGACCTCCTGGCGAGCGCTCAGGTCGCGGATGTGGTCGGGAATAAGGGTCGCGAACAAGCATAGGTCGAGAAGTCGTTTCATAGGCTCAACGACCAAGGGCAATCGCGCCTGAAGGTGCTCCTGCAGGAGCGAGGAAGCCACTCCTAGTAGATGCCGAAGTCCTGCAGGGCTTCCCACATGGCGGTCAGGTTCTGGGGCGGGACATCGGCCTGGATGTTGTGCACCGTGTTGAAGACATAGCCGCCGCCCGGGGCCAAGGCCTCGATGTTGCGCTTGACATCCTCGCGGACCTGCTCCGGCGTGCCATGGGGCAGGATGCCCTGGGTGTCCACGCCACCGCCCCAAAAGACGAGCGCGTCGCCGAAGTCGCGCTTGAGGCCCGCGGGCTCCATGCCGGCGGCGGTGATGTGGATTGGGTTGAGGGCGTCAATACCCATCTCGATGAAGTCGGGAATGATCTCCCGGATACTGCCGCAGGAGTGAAACAGGATGTAGGTATCCTGGCCGCCGAGGCGCTTGAGCTCGCGGATTAGCTCGGCCTGGCGCGGCTTGACGATGCGGCGGAAGAGCTCGGGCGAGATGAGCTGCGTCTCCTGCGTGCCGAAGTCGTCGGCCTCGAGGACGACGTCCACGAGATCAACCAGCGGCGGAAGGGCCATGTTCCAGAAGGCCAGCTTGAGCTCGAGGAGCTTGTCCAGGAGGCGTTCGGCCGCGGGCTGGTTGGCCAGCAGGTCCACCAGGAAGTTGTCCATGCCGCGGATGCGCTCGGCCATCTCGCAGAGGCCGGCGCATAGGCCCTTCAGCACCACGGCGCTGCCCTCGGCGCGGTAGGCGGCGGCGAGCTCGCGGAGGCCCTCGATCCGCCGGGGGTCGGCAGCGTCGGGCCAGGCGAGGCGGTCAACGTCGGCGGGCTCGATGTCGGCAGCGGGAAGGGGGCTCTCGACCAGGGAGAAGTACAGGCCCTGGTCTTTGGGCATTCGGTGGACCAGGTTCCACTCGTCGCGGTAGGTCCAGTGGTCGCCGTCGTCCACAGGGTGCACGTTCCAGTTGCTACTGGTCAGCGGGAACAGGCCGCGGGTGTCCACGCCCAGGCGCTGGCGCAGGTCGTCATGGGGCACGACGACCTGCTGAATGTAATCCACGATCAGCGGCTCCGCGTCGGGCAGGCCGAGGTGCCGGCGCCAGTTGTTGTAGGCGATCACGGAGATGCCGGTGACATGAGTGCTCGAGAGGTCGTACGGGATGCGGTCGGGCTCCTGATGCGCGAAGGTACGCAGGAGGCGTTGGCGGGAAGTTAGGGTAGTCATGTGGAGGTGTTTCGCGCTGAACGGCGCCGGACCTCGGCGAATCGGCTAGGCGCGGAGCGCGGCTTCGCGTGGCGCACTAAGGCCTGCGCATACGCAGGTCGGAGGCCGGCGGGAGGAGAATCGGCAAGGCGATGTCAGCCAGGTCCCGAAGGAGGGTTTATGATGGCAGGTTCAATGTTGGCGGCACAGCTCTATACGGTGCGGGAGTTCACGCAGAGCCCGTCGGATATCGCAGAGACGATGAAGAAGGTGCGCCAGATCGGGTACGAGGCGGTGCAGCTTTCGGCGCTGGCGCCGATGGACCCGAAGGAGCTGCGGAAGATCGTGGACGGCGAGGGGCTGACGGTGTGCGCGACGCACATCCCGTACGAGCGGATGCGCGACGACCCGGAGGGCGTGATCGAGGAGCATAAGATCCTGGGCTGCAAGCACCCGGCGATTGGGGGCCTGCCGCAGGAGTACCGCAATGCGGAGGGGTTCTCGCGGTTCGCGAAGGAGGCCTCGGAGGTCGCCAAGCGGCTGGCCGAGGGAGGTCTGACCTTCAGCTATCACAACCACAGCTTCGAGCTGGAGAAGTTCGGCGATCGGACGGGCCTGGAGATTCTGTACGAGGACAGCGATCCGCAGTACTTCACCGGGGAGATTGACACCTACTGGATCCAGCACGGCGGTGGGAGCCCGGTGGCCTGGATCAATAAGCTCAAGGGGCGGCTGCCGCTGGTGCACTTGAAGGACATGACGATGAAGGGCCGGGAGCAGATCATGGCCGAGGTCGGCGAGGGGAATCTGGACTGGCCGGCAATCCTGCCGGCGTGCCGCGAGGCGGGAGTCGAGTGGTACATCGTGGAGCAGGACACGTGCCAGCGGGACCCGTTCGAGAGCCTGAAGATCAGCCTGGAGAACCTGAAGGCGATGGGCGTGGAGTGAGGGGATTGCTCGGGACGTGGTTTGGGGCCGGATGGGGCCCCTCCTCATGGCCCGCAGGCTGCCGATCGTGAAGTCTGGTGTTGCAGTAGAGGTGGCTCCATAACCTCAAGGACCAACGGGGGTCGCGCATGAATGCGCTCCTGCAAGGGTTATGCAAGAGGTGCTATCATGGTGCGGTCGGGAGGAACCTGGAGTACAGGTGCGCAACTGGTGCGGTGGTGCGAGTGGGTTGAGCAAGCGAGCGAAGAGGAAGTCCGGTTTCCGGGGGCGAAGCCGCGCAGGCCATGAGAAGTGCCCGAGGGCTGGCTAAACCGACACTACTGATCACTGTGGCAAGCCTGGTAGCCCAGGTGATTCAGTGGGGTTTCTTCACAGTGGTGGCGGCGACGTTTAGCCAAGCCGACCGGGAGATCTATTTCTATGCGGCCCGCGTACCGATCGAGATCATTCAGGCCACGCTGCAGAGCACGCTGAATATCGTCTTCGTCCCGCTGCTGATCCGGTATCTGCGACACCATGATCCGCAGGTAGGGCAGGCGCAGGCTCGGGCCTTTGCCGGGGCTTTTCTGCGGGCCCTGGGGCTGGGCTTGCTGGTCATGGTGGTGATCGGCGAGATCTGGAGCATGGTGCTGGCGAAGGCGTTGACCGCCGGGAATCAAGAGCTGCCGCCGAGTGCTCTGGGTGAGATCGCGTGGCTGATTCGCGTGTTTTTCCCGTGCGCAGCAATCACATCGCTGGGGACGATTCTGGCCAGTGTGCATTTTGCGCACAACCGGTTTGGGGCGCCTGCTCTGGCGCTGATTATGACGACGGCGGCTCAGCTCGTGACGCTGTGGCTGCTGCTGCAGGTCTGCGGCGTGCGGGCGGCAGGGTGGGCGCACCTGGCGGGTGCGACGGCCTATCTGGCGACGACATCGGTGTTCGCGGCGTCGCGGCGGCATTTCCAGTGGCGGTGGTCTGTGCGGCACGCGGGGGTACGGGCGGCCTGGCGGAAGCTAGGTCCGCTGTTCGGGGGCACGTTCCTGTTTCGGGGGCCGAGGTTCATCGAGGTGCAGGTGGCTTCCTCGCTGCCGAAGGGCACGGTGTCGAATCTGGGGTATGCCTACAAGCTGACAGGGGCGCTGGCTCAACTGCTACAGCGGGGGCCGGTGCTGTCGTTGCTGCCGCACTCGGCGCGGGATGCGGCGCACGAGGATCGGGTTTCGGGACGTCACGCCTTCGTGGTGACCACGTCAATGGTGCTGTTTGCGCTGCTGCCGATCGTGGTGGCGCTGATTGTGCTGCGGGTGCCGATCTATCGGTGCCTGTTGGAGCGGGGCGATTTCAAGCTGCAGGACAGCGTAATGGCGGCCAACGCGACGGCATGGTATGCGGGTGCGCTGGCGGCCTTGACACTGAACGGGATCGCGGCCTACAGCCTCTATGCGCGGCAAGAGGTTAACTTCATGGTGTGGGCGGGTCTGATCGGCACCGTGATGAGTGCGGTGGGTGCGCCGCTTCTGGGCCGCCTGGGAGGGTACGCAGGCCTGGCAGGGGCGTTCTCGCTGGCAATGATTGCCGCCAACGGGTACACGTACTACTCCCTGCATCAGCACTGGGGAGGGATCCAGTGGCGGTTGCTGCTGGATTCGCTGTGGCGTCTCGGCCTGGCGGCCGCACTGATGGGTGTGGTGGTGTGGTGTGGGAGGAGCCTGTGCGAGAGCGTGCCGGCCTACGCGCTGGGGCCTCCGACGGATATTCGGACGGTGCACGAAACCTTGCAGCTTGCGCTGACGCTCGTGGTGTTCGGCGTATTTGGCGGGGCGGTCTACCTGGGCACCGCGGCTCTGTTGGGGTCTCGCGAGGTGGCGTCGCTGTGGGCGCTGGTACGCGACAAATGGCGGAGCATGCGCCCGTAGCCGCTCCAATGGGACGAGAATGGGTGACTCCAAGACTTCCAGGCGTCGTCTCCTACTCGTGACCCCGGACTATCCGCCGGACCGTATCGGCGGCGTGGGCAATCATGCTGAGATCATTGCGCTGCAGATTCGCCGGGCCGGCTGGACCGTAGACGTGGCGGCGTTCACAGAGGCGAGTGAGGGGACCTGCCGGACAGTGGAGGAGGAGCGAGGGCGGGTGTTCTATCTCCGGCGTTACTCGAACGCGCGGACGAACTGGGCGGCGTGGCGGTATCTGCGGCGGCATGGCGGGGAGTACGACCTGATCCACTGCCTGGATAATCTGATCGTTGCGGGCGGCCTGTTCAGGGGACGGGGTGGTCGCACGCCGGTCATCGGCTCGCTGAACAACCTGCAGGCGGCGTGTCCGGCGCCGGAGGAAGCCCTGCGGAGTTCTTGTGAGCGCTGCGGCTTGATCGCCCCCCTGGGGTGCCTGTGGCGGAGCAACGGCCTGCTGGGGAAGCTCCGGGCGGTAGGCTACGTGTATCCCGCCTTCCTCCTGGCGCGGCGGTTGGCACGAGGCTGCGACCACTACATCGCGGTGAGTGAGGATACGCGCCGGCGGTACATCAAGGCCGGGCTATCGCCGGAGCGCGTCACGGCGATTCCGCGCTGGCTGGACGACCGGTACTACGGCCCGGCGAACCAGGAGCGCGTTCCGGCGGCGGAGCGGGGAAAGCGGCTCCGGGTACTGTTTGTGGGGCAGTTGGGTCCGCGGAAGGGCCCCCAGGACCTGCTGGAGGGCTATCTGCGCCTACCGAAGCGACTACAGCGCAGGACCGAGCTGGTCATTCTGGGACGCGGTCCGTTGGAGCAGCCCCTGCGGCGACGGGTGGAGGAGGCGGAGGTGGGTGATCACGTTCGGATCGGCTATTGCCCGTATGAACAGTTGCCGCGGGAATACGCGCGAGCGGAGATCTTCGTGAACCCGGTGCGTTGGCCGGAGCCGGCCGGCGCGACGCGGCTGGAGGCGATGGCGCACAGCCTGCCGATTTTGAGCAGCGAGAATCCCTCGGCGCGCGAGATCATGGGCGACGACGGCGCACTGTACTATCGGGCCTTCGATGTAGACGATCTGGGGGAGAAGTTGGCCCAGTTGCTGGAGGATGCCGAACTCCGGCAGCGGCTGGGAAGTGCCGCCCATGCCCGGCTAGCTCGTCACGCGACCCCGCGCGTTGTGGAGCAGTTCCTGGCGGTCTACGAAGGCTGTCTGCAGTCGCGAGAGGCGTGAAGGCGGACGCCGGCGAGTTAAGGCCGCTGATACGATTCCCCGGAAGGGTTTTTTCTGCTATAATGGCCGCGGGTGGGAGCACCAGGGCAGTGCGATGGAGCCGATGACGGGGCACTGAAGCGGCACCGGGACAATGCACTCATAGAGGAGGTCATCATGCGTTATGTCATCCGGTCCGGCCGGAGGTCCTGCGAACAGTTTGGAGGCAGTGATCTTGCCTCGAGCGCCATCATTCTTGCGATCATTCTGGCGGGGAGCTGGGCCGGGCCGGCGGCGGCACAGGGCCAGCCACCGCCGCCACCGGTGTTCGACTGCGTGACCTCCGTCATCGGCTTTGACCCGGGCACCTCGGTTCCGCAAGGGACGCCGCTGGTGGTTACGTGGGCGGCGTACAGCAGCGGGGTGATCACGGACGCGCATTTGCAGTGGCGGCGCTCAACGGACACGGAGTGGACGGCGGGGCCGTCACGGACAACGAGCAACACGTTCGAGGACACGATTGCGACTGGCGCCTACACTCCGGGCACGATCCTGATCGTGCAGTCCATCGAGTACAGCACGACGGGGGCGTGCCTGTCGGCGGAGCACCAGATAACGATCACGCAGCCGCTGCCGTCGTGCGAGGCCGAGATCCTGGATGCGCCGACGACGGTGCCGGAATACGACGATGCGGCGGTTCAGTGGCGGGCGATGGCGAATGCGAGCTTTACCGCGCGGCTGAAGTTCCGCGTCGGGTCCGGCGATCCGCAGACCGCGGTAACGCGGACCGGCGGGCCGGGGTCTGAGACGTATAACGACCAGGTGCCGACCGGAACGCTGGCAGCGGGCACGGTGGTGTATGTATGGGTCGAGGTGGTGAGTCAGAGCGGCAATTGCTCGTCGCCCAGCGACGCCATCGGGGTGGTGGAGCGGAGCAGCTACTGCAGCATTCAGGACATCAGTGCGCCGGTGAGCGCGGAGGTGGACGCTTCCGTGGACGTGACGTACACGGTGAAAGCGTACCGCCAAACGGCCGTGGGGCTGCTGTATCGCTTGTCGGACGAGGTGCAAGAGACCGAGCTGCTGCCCAAGCATATCGTTCCGCAGGGCACTACACAGCAGTTCACCGACTCGGTGCCGACCACCGGTTACGACGTGGGGGCCACGCTGCTGATCTATGCTCGGGGCGACGCCATAGACCAGACGTTTTGTGAATCGACGGTCAAATCGGTCACACTGCGTGCGGCGGGCACTGATCTGCTGGGGGACCTGGACGGAGACGGTGAGGCGACGGTGGGGGACGCGATCAAGATCTTGCGCATCGCCGTCGGCCTGGATCCGTATAATCCGCTGGCGGACGTGAACCAAAGCGGCGAGGTGGACGTGGGCGACGCGATCAAGCTGCTGCGCGCCGCAGTCGGTCTGGACCCGTGGCCGATACAGTAAGCGCGCTGTCCAGGGACGAGCAGCGGGCAGCGGCGTCAGGCGCATGGCGAGGCGGAGCCTGTGGGAGGCTCCGTCTTTGGCTATCATAGGCTGAGA
>JALGUG010000158.1 GCA_029820995.1 Candidatus Zipacnadia bacterium | reverse complement strand
CATTGGGTGGAATGTCCCCAGCTCGATTTCGCTCAGCGGCACGTCGAGCAGCTCTTCGTCCTGGGGATCGAACAACGCGCAGTGCGTGTCGGTCAGAAGACGCCGCAACGTGTATCGTCGGTCCTTCTTATGAAGCTGGTGGTAGTTCAGCGCCACCTGCCCATCAGGCGCTCTCAAATCAACCGTACGAGCCACCTAGCTCACCTCCAGGATCTCTCGCCTCGCTCTGTACGCCTAACCTTCGATTTCCAGGTCCGGCGCTACGGCCCGTCTTCGCCCTCTGCCTCGCTCACTTGCTCGCTCCTCCCCTCCTCTTGCAGGCCCAAGGTCGAGCTCTTGATCTTCAAACCGCTCGCCTCCGTGTCCGAAGCGTACAGGGCCGCCAACCGGACGGCACGCAGGAACTCATCGTCCAGGGCGCTATACTTGCGGTCGAGGCCTTCCGCGCTGCCGAGTTGCTCTTGCCGGCGAAAGTCGGCCCACAGCTCCGCGTACGGCCTAAAGAAGCTGAAATAGTCGTCGCCTTGCCGGCGTTCCTCCCGCAACGCCGATTGCCGCAGCGTGTAGGCCTGGCTTAGCCCGAACCAGGGGAAGGTGCCAAAAGGTGAGCTTTCTGCCACCGCGCGGGATTGCGCCGCGGCACCGCCCTCCGGCGTCCAAGCCTGGCTTCCGATCTGCAGGTCCGCCAGCGGCTGCCTCCTTGTGCCGGCGTACAGATCGTAGAGCCCCAGCAGGAACTCCACCGCCTCGACATTGCTGTGCTCCGTATATGCGCGTTGAATGGCTCGCAAGAGCTCGGCCAGCGCGACGTATGCCTCCGGTGTTTCCGGCAGCGACAGCAGAGCGTGTTGCATGCAGCGGGCGATTACCGCGTCATGCCACAGCAACGGCAGCAGCTCCTCCGGAAAGGGGTCCTCCCAGAGAGTATCCGCGCGGTTCTCCGGATCCACATAGTGCAGGTCCACCGTCGCCACCCAACAATAGATGCTCCGGTGCCACAGTCGCTCCAGGAATGCTCGCGCTTCGGGCGACGTGTCCTGGTGCTGATAGAGGCTTCGGGTCTGCCGCAGCAGTACGAAGTACCCGAAGGCCGCACCGTTCTCGCTTCGGTCCGGCAGAGAGCTGTCAATCCATTGGCACACCTGCAGCGCTTTCTCGTTGATTGGGATCCGGGGCAGGTTCCGCACCAGCGCAGCGATTAGGACGCTCTCGGCAGGAAACCGAAACTGCTCTGCGTAGTGCCGCGGCAGCGCCAGATCCCGGGCTACAAAGCGCCGGGCTGCCGACAGGACCTCGGTCACATATGGCTCAGGATTCTGCCACAACGCCCAAATCACGCCGGCGTCGCACAACGCCGCGCCCCGCGTTGCAGACAGGGGGCGACCTGACGCCAGGTCTGCCAGGGACCTGAGTAGCGCCCGGGCCTCCTCTGCTTGCCCTGTGTCTTGCGGCTCCCACTTACCCACAGAGCACCACCTCGACGGATTCAAGCCCCGCCTTCGCCAGTAAGCGATCCAGGGCCTGTGGGTCAGGCGAGTCCGCCACCAGCTCCACTCCCTCGGCCGTCACCACCAGGCGAATGCGCACCGGCGTCCGGCCCGCGGCCACAGCCTGCTCATCCGCCGGAGTAATCAGGTCCGGGATCGGCTCGCCCGCTACGGTCCTCTCCGGTCGAGGACGCTTCATTGCTCGGCCTCCTGCTCGAAGAACTCCTGGTGCACAAGCATCGCCGAGGCCCAGGCATCGCCCAGTGTCTTGGTGGCGTTACGGGCCGCCAGTACCGAGACAGGGATGGACTTCCCCTGCTGCAGTAAGTTCTGATAGAAGACTTCGGCGAATCGCTTCGCGCTGTCGTCCCGGACCATCCAGCGGTAGCCCAACAAGCTCGGTACCCCGCCCTGCATCAGCGAGTGGAAAAAGCCCAGCGAGTCGCTCACCTGTAGCCCTGCCGGCAGGCCGCCGGCGGCGCTCAGACAAGCGTTCAGGAATACGAACTTAAGCCGGCGCATCGTGTTGGCCGCGACTCGGAAGTCGTCCGCGGGCAAGAGTTTTTCCTTGTCGCCGCCCTGGGTCTTGAACGGCATAGCTGCGGCTAGTTGGCCCTGCTTGCCCACGTGCGCGACCGCGTGTCCCGACAGATGCAGCAGGTCCCACTGGCCGAGCCGCTCTTGGATCCGGTCCACCACCTGGGAGTTCGTCTCCGTGCGCACCTTGTCGGCGTTCTGCTCCAGTCCCAGTGCGAACCGCACCAGCTCAAAGGTGCAGATCGCGGGATCAATCACTGTGACGTCAACGAGGTCCGGTACGCTGCTGAGGACATTCCGGATCTCCTCGATTTCCAGTACGACCTCCTCCAGGCCTCGCAGGTCGGCGCGCGTCGCGCCCGGAGTCTGAGACGACCCGCTCCCGTTGACCGCCTGCAGCTTGCCGTCGGGCGTGACTTCAATCAGCGCCGGGTCGCACGAGCCCACCACCAGTGCGTAGAGCTTCCGGCCCGCCTCGAGGTGCGTCAAGGGTGGCCGTACTCCCAGGGAAGGATTGACGCGGAAGAAGGCAGGATAGTGAAGATGCAGCCACCCCACGTCAGGGCTGCGCAGCAGGTCACCGGGGAAGTTCAACACGCTGGTGTCGCCCTCCACGATCAAGCAGACATCCTTCGGCTGCAGCTCTCCCCGGCTCTCCTGCTTCATCAGTTCCTCATAGGCCTGCCGCGGCTCTGTTTGCCTCGCCTCCGGCCCCAGGATCTCGCCAAACAACCGATCAGCAATGTATCGCAGCAGGTCATCCGTGGCCGTGCCATCGTTGATCCATTGCTGCATCGTGTGCAGCGTCATCCCACAATCCACCGCTGTGTCCCAGGCAACTGGCCCGCACTCCATCCAGCCCTGCATCTCGAACTCGACTCTGAGCACAGGCTTGTCTGTCTTGAGCCTGAGGACTATGTGCAGCGGCTCACGAGGCGCTGTTTCCAGGATCCCCGCCAACCGGTCCACCAGCGACAGCAGCAGGCTGCGCTCCACCGCGACGAGCACTTCCTCCCCTCCAGATTCGGACAGGCAGGGCCCCGAGTCTGTCTCCAGGTCATCCAAGGTGTCCGCAACCTCGCGCAGTCTGCGAGCCTTGCACTGGGCGGCCAAGTAGCGTCTCCATCCGCCTGGCGGGCCTGCCGCGCTCTCTGGGGCAGCCGCCTCTTGACCTGCCTCGACCACGCGGCGAACGAAATCGGGCGCCGTCTCCGGGCAGTCTGCCAGAAAAGCGTCGAGGTCCTCCACCCGCCATGCCTCCGACAGCCCTCGGCCGAACCAATCGTACAGCGGAGCCTTTGCCTGTCCCGCCGGGCCCATCTCTCGGTAAAGCTGGCTCAACTGCGCCGCTTGATCTGCCGATGCGCCCTTGCCCGCCGCCTCCAGGTAGCCGATAACCAGGCGGCGTGCCGCGCCGTCTCGGGGCAGAGCCTCGCCCAGTTTGCCCATCAGCTCTCGAGTAGGTCGCAGTCCCATCAACTGGTCCAGTAACGCCACCGCTCGGTCCGGTGAATCCCGGCCGAACAGCCTCGCCAGCGCGGGCACGAGCGCGTCAGGCTCCAGCTCCCGGGCCAGAAGCCGCGGTGCCAACCGCACCCATTCGTCGCAGAGCTCGGAGCCACAGGCCTCGATCTCCTGCGCCAGCGCCGCCTCCATAGGCAGTCCCTCTCGCACCGCCTCGTACAGTGCGGCCTCCCGGCCAAACCGGTTGAGCCAAGCAATCCGATCCGCGCGGAGATTGTGCTGAGTAGCCAGCCGACACAGCACCAGGACCTCCGCCACTGTCAGCCCGTGCACGCGGTCCCGCCTCTGGCACAGGAGATTGAATTCCTCGCGGCTAAGCAGATCATGGTCCGTCGCCGATTGCGGGTGTTCTTGGTCCCGGCAGGCATTCACGCGCCCCAGCGCCACCAGGTCCAGGTCGTCTTCCACTGCCTCCAGGAGGACGCTGGTCGGAACCTCTGCCAGCACGCTCTGCACCAGCTTATCCAACTCTTCGTGCGGCTGGGGACGAGCCAGCGTCCGGCTCTCCAGTGCACACAGCCCGCTCACAGCGCAGAGCAGTCGCTCGTCGGGCTCCTCGTCGAAGCTCCGGGGCTGCGGCATGAGCTGCATCGCAGCGGCCAGCGTCTCTGTCGCCTGCAGTGCCAATTCCTCATTGGCGGGATGATGGGCCAGGACGAGCAGATCGCGGAGCACTTCAAGCGATTGGGCCGCCTCCTGGGACAACTCCTCTCGACATGCGGCTGCGTCCGCGGCCGTAGCCAGCCCTTGGTAGAGCTGGATCAGTTCGTCCCTGGACGCCCGCGGACCGGAGACAGTCATAGCGGATCGGCCTTCGCGGCAGGAGTGTCCGGCGCATCCGCCGGGTCATACACGTAGAAACCGCAATTCGCCAGCTTCCCCTCAATATCGCGCTGGAAAACGCTCACCAGAACCCCGCCCACCAACGTGGTCAACAGCGCCACCTGCCACGGCGGGTCCCGAAACCATGTGTCATGAAGCTGCACGTCCACGTTGGACAGGCCGGCTCCGCCCTGGGGGTTCACGACATGAGTGTGATACCAGCCGACGATCTCCCGACCCTCAGGGCGATGCTCCAGCGCGACCGCATCCCGTACTTGCCGCCAGGCCTCCGGCGTGAACCCGAACTCGCCGGCCGTCGCCACCCCGCGGTCGGCAGCTACCGCGTGACTAACCTCCAGGAGCCGCGCCTCTGGATCGCTGCTATCCCCGTTGCGTGTCAGGCGCCCCACAAGCACACCGCCCTCTTCAACCCGCGTGGAGAAATTGCTCGCCGTAGAAAGAAACTGATACACTTCGCGCGATACCAGCACGGGCACCTCATGCCTCTGGCTCTGCTGGCCCACCAGCGCCAAAGAAGCGTAGTCCGTCCGCGGTGATACCGTGGGTAGCTCCACCTCCACGTCGCGGATCACGATTTCCAGGTCTTCATCTTCCTCCTCGTCGTCCAGCGTGAACGCACCGGCCTCAATGTCGGGCTGCGTCTCACAGGCGCCTCGGTACAACGTCGCACCGACGTCCGCATCCGGCGTCAAGCGAAAAGTGAAAGGCGCCTTCTCGGCCGGCAGCACTTCGTTCTCGAGCCACTGCCGCACTCGACACTCGAGACACGCCTCCAGCGCTTCCCGGACCTCGTACGTCCCGCTGATTGCAACCTTCTCCCCGCGGTAAAGCTCGATAGTGAAGAAGCGCATTTCGGAGGGGAGTGGTTCGGGCGACTGATAGCCCCGGAGCAACGCTTCCTGTGCGCTCGACGCTCCGACGGCTGAGCAAACCTCGTCGGTCATCGGCGGAAGCGGCGGCGATGGTCCGTCCACAGCCGGCTGCTCGGCGTACGGGCGGAGCCGGTAGGGCAGCAAGTGCGCCGTGCCGCCCTCTTGCACCGCCAACACTGAAGCCAGTCGCACTGCGACCGCGGCGAATAGATGGCCGGCGTCCACCGGTAGCTTATAGTCGGCGCTTCCATCGAGACTGTAGAGCTCAACCGTGACCAATGCCACGCCCAGCACCTCCACAGAATGGCCGTCTCCCTGACGGTCCTGTAACGCTACGCCCGTGGGCCCCGCGGACCAGTCGCCACGTCCCGGAACTCCACCTCCAGGTCGTCCGGCTCCGGAGTACGCTGGCTCCTGACAGCCTCCTGCGCGGTCTGATACCGAACGCCCCCATGCTCGACCAGAAACTGCTGGTTCTCCGCGTACCATTGCCCCGCCTCGGGGTTGAGCACGCCGTGCAGCTCGTAATTGCGGCACTGCACCATGTCCAGCAGCATCTCACAGATATAGACCATGCCACCGAACGAGGGGAAGGGTCGCTCCGTCACGCCGCCCAGGCACACGGCGCTGTCCTTCACGTTGGGATGGAACAAGGGCGTCTGCCACGTAATCTGCGGCGGCTCGACGGGATAGTCGGTGCCCAGTACAACCTCGCACTCGTGGCTGTCTCTCCACACCGGCCCCTCTTCCCCCGGCGCCAAGCCCCGGCAGTGGAATGTTAGACGGTACTTGAAGGGCGGATCGCCTTCCGCTTCGAAGTTCACCCGCTGGTCGCGCTGCTGCAGGCCCTTCATCTCCTCATAGTCAAGTCTCAGCTTGGCAACGTGCCGCTCGCGCGGGATTGCTCCCGCGCGAGCATACGTTGTGGCGTGTAGCGTGTCATCCTCCTGCACGCCCGCCTCTTCCAGCGTCGTGCTCCCGTGCAAGCGAGTCCGCTGCTCCGGGTTCGACTGGGGGATATGGTCAACCACGTACTCCGCGGGCGATCCGTCCGGAGCCTTCTCCGGAAGGCCCAGCTCCTGCACAATCGCCTTGACCACTTTCTGTGTCTTCGCTCCCAGCGGAACCCTCAGCCTCTTGCGCTGATTGTTCACCTCCACGGAAACATCAACCATCTTCCTTGGCTCTTCCGTTGCAGTTGACACCTTGCCCTTCGCTCCTTTCTCCCGCTCCGCCTGCGTTAAGTTGTCAGCCAACAGCCCAGGCGCCCGCCCGTCAGCACCACGTCATAGCTGCTCGTCTCGGTTGTCACTCCAATTAGGTCAAGATCCTGCACCCCCATCTCCCGCAGCTTGCGGTTCCCCTCCATCAGGTGTCCCTCCAGCCGGTACGTCTTCTCGACCTCCCGCACGGCGCCGCAATCGGGGCACCGCTGCATCGCTTCGCTCAAGCTCTTGGCGACGCGCGTGAGGCTCTCCCTGGTCCGGCAGTGGCGGCAGACCAGCGCCACAACCACGTCGTGCGTCAGCATCACGCCCGCCTTGGCGCCCCACCGCTGCCGCACTGCCGTCAACAGCTCGCCGACCGTGGCCGAGTCCGGGTCAAGGGCCAGTTGCTCTACGTTGTACCGGGTCCCGTGCCGAGGGCAGTCCGACCGCCGGGACAAGGTCGTCCGGTGCAGTGCCGGCCCGAGGCCCTCGAACACGTATTCACACCCGGTGGCGATGTTCTGCCCGCAGAGCAGCCGCGCCGCCTCCTGAGCAGTCAGTGCCCCGATCAGAGCCGCGGGCGTCAGCGTTGTCGGTGCGTGGCCGACGGCAATCGCATCCCGCCGTAACCCCGTGCACGAGAACCGCCGATCACGCTCTGCCAGATCCTGCTCTGTTGCGTTGCACTCAAAGCAGGCGCCGTCGTCGTCGCCGCTGAACACACGCAGTCCCGCATCCCAGCCCCAGATCCCGCAGTCGAGGAACGGTTTGCCCGCGTACCGGCAGATCTCGTTCATGTCCAGCCGCGCCGCCGCATTGTCCACGCATCCGATCACCAGGTCCGCCAGCACAAATGCCCCCACACCCACGTCCTGCATCACGTCCCCGTAGACCGCGCGCACCTGCGAGTCCGGATTGAGCGCCGCCGCTCTCTCCGCTGCCACCTCGGCCTTGGGCCGTCCCTCGTCCCCCGGCCGAAACAACACGGTGCGACTCAGGTTCGTCGTTTCGATGATGTCAAGGTCCGCGACTAAGATTCTTCCTACACCCAGCAGAACGAGGTTCTTCAGGACTTCATTACCGGTTGCGCCGGCTCCCACCAAAAGAACCTTGCTGCGCCCAAGGGCCTCCTGATCCCACCCGGCGATCCGCTCCTGCCGATCGTACCGATCTTCCGCCTCGCGGCCCTCGGCCATGCCCTCACGCTCCGGCAGCTTCGTCTTCGAAGATTGATCTCAGTACCTGTCCCAGGTCGCTCGCCTCGTCCGCGGCCACGTCCAGCGTCTTCGCCTCGGGCCCCAAGCCCTGCCTCGCCCCCCAGCAGGGCCGGGCTCCATCGGAGGCTCTCAGCTCCACAGACACATCCCTGGCGCCCTTCCGTTCGATTACGTGCCTCTCTGGGGGCAACCCGAAGCTGCAGTAGCTGAGCCCACGGTGTGTCGGCAGGTCCTCCGCCGCACGGGCCAGTCGAGCTTGCCGCACCAGCTCTCCGCAGTCGCCCTGGGCGCGCAGCGCAGCGGTGCGGGGCGTCTCAATCACGTACGGCAACAGTGTGTCGTGCTGCTCCTGCGTCAGGACCAGATCGGGGGGGAGAACCCGTTCGTCTTCCCCCAACGACGATCGGAACTCGTACCAAATCGGGCGACCCAGATCGTCTTCTGCTGGAAGCGCTCCCGTCTTGAGCAAGTCATTGAGCGACAGGCCCAGGGGCTTGTCCAGCCACAGCGACACCTTCCTATTCTCAGCGCTCGGCGCTTTGTGAGCCTTCCCCAGATCCGCCGGCACCGATCTGGACTTCTTGCTGGAGCACTCTCTGATCTCGATCAGCCCGCCCGGTACGAAGCCCAAATTCTCCAGCGTTCTCCACTCCGTGGTGGCATCCACGGCGCGCAATTCGCGGATTAATCCCTCCCGGCATTGGCGGTGCACACGGTAGACGTCCCAAAAGGCGATCAGTGGCATCGGATTGCGCCGCAGCCGGCCCAGGGCGGGTGTGAGGGGCACGTGCGGCTCGGGCCAATCGAAGCGCGGAGCGCACTCCACCAGCAACCAGAGCCGGCGTCCTGGTCCCGGCTCGACCACGCGACTGCCGGCCAGCACGTCCAGCAGGTCGGCCACCTCCACCGTCGGGTCCACGAGCACGGTTCCCTCGTGGCGCTGCCCCTCTGTGTAGTCGGCGACGCGCGCCGGCACGAGGCGGCTTGCGGGAACGGAGGCGTCCACCCTGGCTGACAAGGCCAGTGCCAACTGTGCTGCCTTTCGCACTCGCAGCATTGCCCTCGCATCAATTCCATCCAGTGCTTCGGCCAATCGCTCGGGCCACGCCTCGGCCTGGCCCTCAGCCGACGCCATAGCTTGGACCGCTCGCCTCAGCGCCTCGCCCTGCTCGATGTCACCCGTGTTCATATTGGCGGCGTCAGCGATCCCATCGAGCGTGGTTATCAGGACCTGCCACGCCGCCGAAAGTCCCTGAGCTACTTCCGCCACGAAGGCCGGCTCATCCGTCTCCTCCGCCTCGGGGCCCGCTTCGTCCGTTACCGCGGACCACGGCGACCAGCCGTTCGCCTCCGCCTCGCCCAGAAGCGTCTCCCTGCGCCGCGGCTCCCTCGGAGAATGATCTCTCAGCCAGTCTCCCGCCACCGCATTGACGATGTCGCCACCGCTACCGTTACTGTCGGGTTTGGCGTATGAGCTTCGAAGTAGCTTGTCCAGCCACAGCGCGATGTTGACCAGACGAGAGGCGGATTCTCGTGGCACGTTGGCATCCAGAGAAACACGCCCTGTGGGCGAGACTCGAGGATGGTAGAGACGGGGGTGGCAATATACCCGAGGCGGGTCCGTCAACTGCTTGCCGAACACCACTTCAAACACCTGGTCCCGGGTCCGCTCACCGTCCTGTGGGGGACCACCAAGAGCGGAGACCCCGGCGTAGACCAACAGGTAGCGGTCCAGGTGATCGTGTGGGGAGGAGATAGCCAGCACTGCCAGGCGCTGCACCGACAGCGCCAGGTCCAGCACCGCGGCGAACTCTTGCTCTAACTCGTCCCGGTCTGCCTTCGACCTCTTCTGGTAGTCATGCGTTGGCGTCTGGCAAGAGAAACAACGAGGGCCCACATCATTTCGGCAATCTCGATGCCAAAAGCCATCGCACTCCGCGCAGTACAAGATCTCCCTGCCCGCCCCGGCGGGCTGACCGCACGCCATGCAGGAGTCTCGACGCGGCGCCTGTGCCAACGTCAACTCACCTCCGACTACCTCAAGGTTTGCCCGTCAATTGCTGCTGTCGCTCGAGGGCTGCGCCGCCCTGGCGGCAATCCCCGGTATCGGTCGGCCGCAGCCGGGACACTTGTCGTAGCCGCCCGCCAATAGAGCGCTCCAACAGTTCATGTTGGCGAAGACGTCCTCGTGAAACTTGGCGCTGCAGGGCGGCACACATGGGCAGCCGGCGACTATGTCGTCGGTGCGGAACGTATGGCCACACACATGACACGTCGTCCGCCACCACGGCGATTGACCGCTGGTTGCCTCCCGCTGAGACAGCCGCTCAGCGAGCTCCGCGCCCTGCTCAGCCTCATCGAGGGCCTGCATGAACTCCTTCGCCACTTCCGTCACTTTCCCCCCGGACTGCTGCGCCCGCTTCGCCAGCAGCTCCTCCGCCTCCGCAATCTCCTGGCGCAGCTCTTCCTCGGGCGGCCGGTAGTGACACCCCTCGCCCCGACACTCAGCTCCTGGCTCCTGGAACTGATCCGTCCAGCACGGCAGCCCGGCCGACGGATCCGCATGATACGCCTGCTGGCATTCCGGACACAGCTTCACGCGGTCGCCGGTCCGAAAAGTGTGCTGGCACACCAGGCAATACCGCCCCTGCCAGGGCGATCGTTCGCCGGTCCTGCGCGCCTCACCGGGGCCCAACAGCGCATTCTGCGGGTCCTGCGCCGCTCGCTCGCCCTCTCTTAGAGCCAGCTCCAGGGAGCTCGCGATATGCCCTGGTTGCTCTTCCCATGGGGAACCTTCACCTGTCACAGCCTCCGGGTCCTCTGCACCTCCCGACACGAAGACGCCTCCTTCCTGACACAATTAGGACACGCCATAATTCGACGGCGACCTCACCCATCCTGCCGCGACCGAGCGTCCTCCTACTAATTCCTTACGCTCTCACTGCGCCAGTTCTTACAGTTCCCCAAACAGAATGGTATCCCTCGTTGGGGCGTTCTTGCTTCCCGGGCGAGTTACGAGCTGTCGCCCCCCAGTCACTGCGTTGCGTCGTCGCACAGGTTCTGCTACAGTGTGGCACCGCATTGGAGTTCAGGCTCTTGTCGGCAACGAATCGGTCCGC
>JALGUG010000157.1 GCA_029820995.1 Candidatus Zipacnadia bacterium | reverse complement strand
TCGGAGTGTGCGTGTGCTGTGTGTTGTTGTCGGCGGTTGCCGTGGCCCAGGGCCAGGAGCGGCAGATTGAAGTGCAGGTCAGGGCTCCGGGGGGCGGCCTTCCGCTGCCGGTGAAAGTACCCGTGAACTTCACACGGGCGTCGGCACAGAGGGCACCAGTGGAGGCCGGCTCGGTGCGCGTCGTCCGCGTGGTGGGCGCAGGCAAGACGGAGCCCGTGTTATTTGACTGGCTACCGGCCGCGGAGTACGACGCCGGGAGTAATGCGGCGGGAGTGGTTTCCTGGATGGTGAAGCCGAGTGCGGCGCGGCAGGACTTCTTGATCCTGTACGGAGGGAACCCGCCGCGGGTCCAGCAGCCGGCAGGGGAATTGCAGGTGGAGGAGACGCCGGACGCAATCGTGGTCAGGAACGCGGGGTACGAAGTGGTGCACCCGAAGCGGGCCAACGGCGGGTTGCCGGCCAGCATCAAGTTTCTGCCGAAGGGCCCGGAGTTCAGCAGCTTCCGACTGAACGATCGCGTCTACGACAAGAAGACCAAGCGTGGGTACCGTCTGCGAGAGGACGAAGCGCCACGGGTTGAGGTGGTGAGCCGCAGTGCGCTGGGATGTGTGGTGCGGACAACGGCACGGTACCTGGCAGACGGACAAGCCCCGCCGAGCAAGCCGCGGGCCACGTACGAGTTCAGCTACTACGCGGGATCGCCGCTGGTGCAAGTGACCGGCCACGCGGTGCAGGACGAGGCCTTTGAGTGGTCGGAGCATCATTTCCTAGAGATCAACTATCCCGACCTGACGTTTCCACGGTGGGCTTTGGGTCCCGGGGACAAGCACGGGACGTTCGAGAACGCCCTCGAGAGCTTCAGGGGAACGTGGGGGTTGCTGCTCAACGACCAGGCGGCCCTCGGGATGCTGGGGGCCGGATCAGTCATCATCTACGACGGCTACAAGCAGTACGGCAATTACCTCCACGGTCCGTGGGTGCAGTGGAACACGACCAGCCAGGACTTCAAGGCGTACCTGTGGCTCGGGCCGGGGGCGGGCGCGGAACAGGCGGTGGCTGAGGCCGCGGCGGCACTACACAGGGGCCTGGAGGTCCGGGCTTTGACGCCGACGCTCAAGAAGAGCCTGCGGGGATGCGAGTATCGGATTGAACAGCTCAAGCAGAACCTCGCCAAGGTGCGCGACCCGAAACGGAGGGCGGCAGGACAACGGCTGGCGCAGAAGCTGGAGTGGCAGCGCGACACGTTTGTGGCGGCGTTGTCGGACGCGACGCGGCTGCGGCGAGCGGCGATGCTCGCGGAGAAGCTGGAGCAGCGGATCGGCGACCAGGCGGCCGCATTTGCCACGGGAGGCGCAGAGCCGGCGTACTCGGCGTGGACGACTGAGCTGCCGGACGGCAGTGAGCAGACGCTGATGCAGTACGGAGACCTCGGCCTGGGTCTGGCGGTGGACGAGAGGGCCGGTTTGTCGGTGTCGAGCATCCGCAACTTCCGCACGGGGCAGGAGTTCGTTTCTCAGCGGACACGAGTACCTCTGTGGGAGCTGGAGCTGTATGGCCCGGACCACCAGCGGGCGACGGTTTCGGCGGCCGGTAGCCGGGTGGAGCAGATCGTGCGCGGGACCGCGGCCTTCGATTGCCGCGACGTAGAGCTGCCCGACGGAACCAAGGCCCGAGTGCGGTGCGAGATCAGGTTCACAGGGGACGGAGACTCGGAATGGAGGATCCGGATCGAGAACCGGAGCAAGCGGTGGGCCGTGCACGAGGTGCGCTACCCGATCGTGGCGTTGGGGCCGCTGGGCGAGAGCACGGCCGATGACGCGCTGGCGGTCCCGCTGGGCTGGGGGAAGCTGTGGCAGCAGCCGCTGGAGCGAGGGCGGTCCTTCTACGGCAGGTATCCTTCGGGCGCAATGGCCATGCAGTTCGCCTCGTACGCCGACCGGGCGGGCGGGCTGTACCTGGCGACGCACGACGGTCAGGCCTGGGCCAAGTCGTTCCGTTTCGCGCCGCGATCAGGGGCGCTGGAGTTCAGGCTGATTCAGTATCCCGAGGACGCGACGAAGCCGCACTCGCCGGTGGAGTTCCCGTACGCCTGCACGCTGGCCGTGCATGAGGGCGGCTGGTACGGAGCAGCCAAGAAGTACCGGGCCTGGGCGCTGAAGCAGTTCTGGACCCGGAAGGGTCGGGTGGAGGACCGCGACGACATTCCGCAGTGGCTGAAGGATATTGCGATCTGGGCCCGGTGCGGCGGGAGCGCCGAGCAGGCGGTGCCGGGAATGCTGAAGTTCCGCGAGTTCGCGGGGCGACCGATTGTGACGCACTGGTATAGTTGGCACGTGATCCCGTTCGACAACGATTACCCGCTCTATTTCCCGGCCAAGCCGGGCTTCAAGGAGGCTGTGGCGCAGCTTCAGGCGGCAGGGGTGCGGGTGAAGCCGTATATCAATGGCCGCCTATGGGACAGTGAGAACCCGTCCTTTGAGGCCGAGGGCAAGCCCTATGCCGCGAAGGACGAGCAGGGCAGGTACTACACGGAGGTCTACGGCTCGAAGGTGCCGCTGTCGCCGATGTGCCCGGCGACGAAGTTCTGGCAGCAGCGTGTGGCGGGCATCGTGGAGCGCCTGGTGACGGAGTACGGTGTGGACGGGGTGTACATTGACCAGGTGGGAGCCGCAGCACCGAAGCTGTGTTACGACGAATCACACGGGCACCCGCTGGGTGGGGGCGGGCACTGGGTTGCCGGCTACCAGAAGATGCTCCGGGACGCGCTGCAACGGATCAAGCGGGTGAGCCCGGACAAGTTCTTGACGACCGAGAGCGAAGCGGAGCCGTACATGAATCGCTTCCAGGCGTACTTGATGTGCAACTCGACGGGGCCCGACCTGATCCCACTGTACTCGGCGGTCTACTCGGACCGGATCCTGACGTTTGGGCGATATGTCGGCGGGAGCGACCTGAAGCACCCGCCGGCGTATATCGGCAAGACCGCGCAGCAGTTCGTCTTCGGCGCGCAACTCGGCTGGACGGACACGACGTTCCTGGGCGACGAGTGGAAGAAGCAGGCGGCCTACGTGCGGCGATTGGTGGACCTGCGGGCGGCGGGGCAGAAATACCTGGCGTTTGGCGAGATGCTGCGGCCGCTGGAGCCGGAGACGCCGCTGCCGGAGATCACGGCCGACTGGGGTCGCAGAGGACATGCCGTAACGCTGCCGGCGGTGCTCAACTCGGTGTGGCGGGCGAAAGATGGACGCGTGGGTGCGTACTTCGTCAGCATCAGCGAGGAGCCGCAGAAGTTCGTGGCTGAAGTGGACCCGCACGAGTATGGCCTGACCGGCGGTAGTGGGGTGCAGTGGCGAGCGGCGGGCGGGGAGGTGAAAGTGGCCTCAGGCCGCGTGAAGGCGGGAGAGACGCTTCGGCTGGAGGTTAAGGTGCCGCCGCTGCAGGCAGGGATGGTGGAGCTGGAGGAGGTCCGGTGACAGGGGGAGGCGCAGATGAGAGGGATGCCGGGCGTGGGGGTGCCTGTGGCGTTGGCTGCTCTGTCGCTGGCGGTCCGGAGTGCCGATCTGCCTGAACCGGCGGATGGGATTCCCAATCTAGCGCACAAGCTGTACGAACAGAACCCGGCGCAGCACCTCCTGCCGGCTGACGCTCAGGTGCCGGCGCTGGAGGAAGCACTGCGGGCGAACCGCGAGACCGATACGTGGTCGTGGAACGCGGCCGAGTGGAGCCTGTCGGAGAGCGACCTGCGGGACCTGCTGCTGTTGTGGACGCGCTGGTACGGCATTGAGCGCGACGAGTGGGTGACTTCGTGGGCTTCCGTGCAGTTGTGCGTGCTGGATGTCTGCGGCGGCGCGGGCGCTGTCGAGCAGCGCGCGGAGGCCTTTCGGCGGCCCGGTGGGCTTGACGCCTATGCGCTGGACAACGATGCGGTGCTCGCCTTCGGGCAGGGCTATCTATCCGACCTGAAGGTGCACGAGGACCTAGTCTGCGCCCTGTATGGCCCGCGCGGACCATTCGAGGGCGCGACGGTCCATCTGGTCAGCCGGCTGGAGTCGTCGGGGGCGGCGGGAAAGTCCTGGCTTGTGCTGGAGGGCCGGATGTCGGCCTCAAGGCTGCAGGGCGGTCAGTGGGCGGCGAGGGGCACCAGGCTCACACTCGAGGATCTGCTGGCGGGTGTGCGCCGGTTTCGCTCGCTGCTGACCCGGATCAAAGCCGGGCGCAACGAGCGGACCGGCCGCATAGTGTTCCCCTGTCCGACTGAGCGGGCGGCTGCGGCCCTGGCGCGACGCGTGCGGACGCTGGCGCCTCAGGCTGCCGGGACGCGGGCAGAGGGGAAGACCGTTCGAACGGTGCTATGGGATACCGATCTGGCGGCACTATTGGCGCACGATGCCGTCGCGTCCCGGCGGAGATTGTTCCCGTCTCGGACGTCGGGCTGGGATCAGGTGCGGGCCATGAAGGCCGCGGTGAACGTGCGGCCCTGTCACTGGGCGAGGAGCCGGCGCAAGCGACTACAGTTCGTGCTGCTGCACTTCGCACTGCCCGCGGCAATTGTGGTGACTGCCGCCGTGGCAATCGGCCTAATCCGGCGCCGGAGGGAGCGGCGGTCTGCTTGAAGTGGTTTCGTAACCTCAGAACGACGATCGCGCCTGAAGGCGCAGTTACAAGGCAGGCCATTGTGTTCGCGCCTGAGGGGGCTCCCACAGGGGTTTTGAAACCGCGTCTAGTCCTCGGCGCTGACCTGGTTCGGCTGCTCATCCGGTGCATCGGGGTTGAGGCCCATGAGGATGGACCTATGGGCGGCAAGAAGCTGTAGGACCGGCATATAGAGGACGACCCGCGCGAACTCGTTCCCCCCGGACTGGACGTCCACGACTTCGTCGGCGATCTCGACCGCAGGGTGCTCAGTACTCTCGCAGAGCAAGAGCAAGCTGGCCTCCCGCTCCTTGAGGTCCGCGAGGAAGGCGTGCTCCTGCTCCTGACCGCTGTCGGTCGCCAGGAGCGAGAGATGCACGGCCTCGTCCACCAGCGCGGCAGGTCCGTGCCGGTACTCGAGCACGCGGTATGCCCGGGAGGGCGTGCGGGTCGCTTCCTTCACAGTCAGTTGGCATTCGCAGGCCAGGGCATAACAGTGGGCGTCACCGGCGAAATCGAAGCGCTCATACCGGTCCTCAGTAGCCAGGAGCTCGCCCAAGGTGCCATAGTTCTCGATCAATTGCTGCCCTTTGGGCACCAGGGCCGCCAGTTGCCCCAGGAACTCGGTGTCCTGAGCCGCATGGCCGGCCAGGGCCTGGCAGGCGACGACCATGGCCGTGAAGGAGCGCGTGGGGGTCACGCTGCGTTCCACTGCACGCTCCAGCGTGACCGCAAAGTCGGCCATCTGGGCCAGTTGGCTCTGGGCGTTACAGGTGATGGCCAGGACCTTGGCGCCTTCCGCCTGAGCGTGCTTGGCGCCTTGGAGGGTCTCGGTCGTCTCGCCCGAGCGGGACAGAGCCACGAGCAAAGTTCCCGGCGGATCGGGCAGCGTTGCTTGCGGAAAGAACGTGAGGTCCCCGGCCTGTACGGCGCGCGCGCGGCCCAGCGTGAGCTGGCGGTAGATCGGCGCCGCGGCCAGGGCGGCGTTGTAGGCGGAGCCACAACCGCAGAAGACCACCTCGTCCAAGTCGTACAGCGCACGCCGCAGCTCCTTGGCCACCGTTTCGGCTTGAAGCAGTGCGTCCATCCAAGCCTCGGGCTGTGACAGAATTTCTGCCAGAGTCGACTGGCCCAGTGTTTCTTCCGACAACGCGATCGGCTCCTTTCGTTAATCCCCGCTGGTACTTCCGCGGCTCCGCCCGACGGCCTCAATCAGTTGGTCGGGCGCACCGTGGCGCAAGAGGTGCGCCGCATTTCCTGCCTGCGTTGCCACCAGCGCGCCGCAGGCGTTGCCTCGGCGAACCGAGGCCTCCAACGGGTCGCCACGCAGGAAGGCCTGAATAAAGCCGGCATTGAAAGCATCGCCGCAGCAGGTCGTGTCGGCCACATCAACCTCAAATCCCTCTACAGTGACACGCTCTGCGCCGCGTTGAGCGGCGGCGCCCTCGGGCCCAAGCTTCACGACGACCGTAGCGAACCGCCGCGCCAACACCGGCAGATAGCCGGACAGGTCATCAGCCGCATCGCCGGGCCGGGACGCCAGCGCCGCCGCAATCCGCGGGGCCTCGGTCTCGTTCGGCAGGAAGACGTCCACCTGGGGCGCCAACTCCACCAAATCGCCGCCCCACTGCTCCTCCGGGTCGAACCCCGGATCCAGCGACGTACTGCATCCCGCCTTCTTCGCTCTTCGGAATAGTTCCTGCCGCCCGGCAGCGAACTTCCGCTGCAGATAGTAGCTTCCGCAGTGCACATGACTGGCCTGCTGGACCGGGATCTGCCGCGCGAAAGCCAGGTCCGGCCCATCAATGGCGCCCAGATGCGTGGCAAAGGCGCGATCCCTGGGCAGGGAGAGCGATACGGTGACCCCCGTCGTCAGGTCCGCCCGGCGCTGAACAAGTGAGGCATCCACGCCGGCGCGCTCCAGTTCGGCGAGCAAGAAGTCGCCGAGGACGTCCTCCCCGACTGTGGCGGCCATGGCGACCCGGAGCCCGATCAAGTCAAGATTCAGGTCACCGACGGCGATAATGTCGAAAGGACGATCAGACACGGGCACCATCTAGCGCTGCACCTGGTAGACGTGCACTGCGTAGGGCGCGAACTCGTCGGTCAGTCCCTCGGCCGTCACAGGGCCCGCGATCTTGCGAGCCTCGAACAGCGGCTGCAGCCGCCGGCCGTTGAGCGGCAGTTTGATCGTGGCGCGGCACGCCTCGGGGGCCACATTGGCCGCCGCGATGACGGTTTGCCCCTTCAAGGTCCACGCGGCCACCTCGACCTGCGGCTGATCGGAGGCGACCCGGGGCTGAGGCTCCACGGACAGGATGAGGGGAGCCAGCCTGGCGACCTCCGCGGCGACGCTCTTGACCTCCTGCCAGCGACGGTCGAAGTCGGGGCCATCCTTGCGCAGGTCAAACAATGAGTAATAGACCAGCCCCTTGGCCCCGTTGATCAGGCATTGATAGGTCATGTTGCGGATCTCGTCGTACGTCGGGGCGCGGTCCTTGGGGTTCTTGGAGTAGTGCTTCTTGGCATGAAGCTGGGGCACCATCCAGACGGACCTGCGGCCCTCCACGGCGGCGACGGTCCGCCGGGTCCAGTCGCCGACCATGGTCAGCGGACGACTCGGGACGGGGTACGGGTCGGTGCCGATGGCGTCGCAGGTGTCCAGGTAGTGCTCAAGCTCGCCGATCTGATACAGGACGATCCACGTGGGATGATCGGGATCGAGCTGCTTGGTCCACTGGTAGTTCTCTCTGAGCTTCGGCAGGAACCGGCGGGGCAGCTCATCGTTCAGATACCAGCCCAGCAGGGCGGGATGAGCGCGGAAAGTCTGGACCAGCCCCTTGATGACGGCCTCGCGGCCCTCGAAGGGGCCGACCTTAAGCATGGCGTACCTGCTGCCCTCGTAGACGTCTTTGGTGGAATAGATGATCTTGAGGTGGTGGGCGTCGAGGTAGTCCAGGTACTTGCGAATGGTCTCCAGGCCCCCGTAGTTGATGCCGTAGTTCATCACGCAGTTGAAGGGGCTGTCGGCGAGCAGATCAGCGTCCTTGAGACCGACTTCGGAGCCGCCGCCATGGCAATACAGTCCCAGCGGAAAAAAGGGCTTCCCCTCCAGAATGACGCGGTTGTGCTCGTCAATGTACACCGTGCGCTTGATCTCGCCGGCGGTGCGTTCAAGCTGATGGACATCCTCGGCCAGCACCTTGCCGTTAGCCCTGGAGCGAAGTGCGAGGCTGAGATTGTAGCGTCCTGCCGGCTCGGGCGCAGGCAGCTTCAGGTGGAAGTCGGTCTCCGTGGGCGTGATGACGCGCTGTGAGAGGGGCTTGTCGCGCGAGCCGGCAGGGAATGTGGCTGCGGACAACTGAACCTGACCCAAGTCCTCCGCGCAGTCGCGCAGGTCAAGGCGGACGGCAACTTCGGCTTCGCGCTGACCCGGCGCCAGCAGACCCCGATACGAGGGGCTGAGCAGCAGCGACCACAGCGGCCGGGCCTTGCCGCGCACGAGCGAGAGGTCGTCAAACCAGGCGGTCCCGGTCATCTTCTTGCGCAGGTAGCACAGCAAGGTGACCCGGGCGGCTTTGTCGGGCACGCGAGGGGTTATGGCCTTAAGCTGCGACCAGTCAACAGTGCCTTTGAAGCCGGCGGGGTAGTGCCCGCCGAGCCACTTGCCGTCCGCGTCGCTCCACTCCAGGCAGAGGCTGGCGCCATAATCCTTGCCTCGCACGTCCTCGGTCTTGATCCATCCGCTGAGCTCGTAGAACTCGCCCGGCACGCAGGGCACGACCTGCACCGTGTGCACGTAAGACACAGGATCGCTGCGCGACAACTTCAGGGAGCGGGCGCCGGAATGGCGAACCGTCTCGTCCAGGGAGTAGTCGCGGTCAGGCATATTCCATTGGACCAGCTTGCCGTCCTGGAGCTGCTCGAAGCCCGGGTTCTGGACCAGGTTGACGTGCTCGGCGGGCTGAGCCCAGTTGAGAGCGCACAGCAAGACTGCGGCTGCTGACATCTGCACGACCCGCACCTCTTCAGGCGAGAGCTGAACGCTTGGCGATAGCAATGCAATTTACTTCCCCGGGTGTGCCGCCGCGACCTGCCCGGCCGTGCGAGGCGGAAGGATTCGCGGCCCGGCGGCGGGAAGATTCTCAGTCCAGTGGTACGGCCGCTACTGCTGCCGACGTTCGTGCGCCGTTAGCATGGCAAGCGGCTGGAGGAGGCAATGCTCATGGCGGACAAGAAGCACGGTTGCGCGATCTTTGGGGCCGGGTGGGTCTCCACCGAGCATCTGAAAGCCTACGCGGCGGACCCGCGGTGCGAGGTTGTCGCGGCCGGAAGCCGCAAGGCGGACAGCGCGCGGGCTCGTCTAGTTGAGGCGGGTCTCGATCCCGATCGGGTCGCGATCTACACGGATTTCGAGGAGCTACTGGCCAATGACCGGGTGGAGATCGTCTCGATCACCACGCCCAATCACCTGCACCCGGAGGAAACGATCTTGGCCGCGCAGGCCGGCAAGCATATCTGTATCGAGAAGCCGGTCGCCCACACTGTGGCGGATTTGAAGGCGATGCGGGAGGCGGTGCGCGAGGCGGGCGTCAAGACGGTGGTGAGCTTCGTGCTGCACTGGAATGAATCGTTTCAGAACACGAAGGCTCTGCTGGCCGCGGGAGCGATTGGCGACATCTTCTACGCCGAGGTGGACTACTGGCACGGCGTGGATACGTGGTATGGGGGCTGGGAGTGGTGCATTACCAAGGAGAAGGGCGGCTCTTCGTTCCTGTTCGGGGGCTGCCATGCCGTGGATGCCGCGCGGTGGTTTGCGGGTGAGATCGCCGAGGTCGCGGCGTACGCCGGAGGCTGGGATCAGCGCTATGAGTATCCGGCGACGGTGGTCGCGACGGTGAAGTTCGTCTCGGGCGCGGTGGGCAAGATCGCCAGCTCGCTGGACATTCAAGCGCCCTATCAGTTCAACGTGGACCTGTTGGGCACCGAGGGCACGATCCGAGATAACCGCGTCTGGTCGCCGAAGCTGTTCCCGGGACAGAAGAGCTGGGTGGAAATCCCGACCATCCTGCCCGACAGCGGCGACGTGGAGCACCACCCGTTCGAGGGTGAGATCAGCCACCTGGTGGACTGCATCGAGAAAGATGAGGAATCAGAGCTGAACCTGGAGGATGCGGTCAAGACGCACGAGGTCTGTATTGCAGTTGACAGCTCCGCGGAGCAGGGCGGCGAGGTGGTGAAGCTGCCGTTGCTGAGGGACTAGAGTGGGAGGGTCGAGGGAGAGACGAGGCTCCCGTTAGGGCACCACTTGATCGGTGTCATCTCCCGGCGCGTCATCGGGAAGCAGCGGCGCCTGGTCGTTCTTCCATCGGGGCTTCTCAATGCGCAGTGGTGGGTCGCCGATCTTCCCGTCAAGCCTTAGCATGTGTCTCTCATCATAGGACTGCATGAGCTGGGCCCCCGCTTGGATGGCTGAGGCGATGTGGATTGCATCTCGCCCTGGGATCTTGTGCTCTCGGACGATTTGTCGGGAGATCTTCGCGACCGCCAGGTCCACGCCCTGTATCAGAATGTAATCGTTCTCGAAGAAGTCCAGGATCAGACGCTCCTGATCCTCCTCAAGCGGGACTCCCTGAATCTTCGCCACCTCGCACAGGGTGAAGGTGGAGGCGATGATCCGGAGCTCGCCCCTCTCGGCGCGGTCAACAATCTGTCTCAACACAGCAATGCGCTTGGGTTCCTGCTGCAACAAGGAGATGAAGACGTCGCTGTCCCAGTAGACCCGGCGCTCAATGGGCATCGCGAATCCCCCGCACGTACTCGCTTGGGTCAACGCCATCCGTGATGTTGATGCGCGGCAGTTCCCTCACGGGTATCAGCTCATCGTGATCTCTCAGGGGTCGGATCTGTTCCACAGTGATCTTGGTCGGCTTTCCGTCTCTGGCGTAACGCACTCTGCCGGAGACCGCAACCCTCTTCCCGAACAGTTGATGCACAGCTTGCATCCTCTCGGGAGGTATGGGGCATTCAATGCGCGCTCCGGTGAGGACGTCCCAGATCGCGAAGGCGGGCTTGTCATGTATGGACAAGGTTTCGACGCGGCCCACTAGAGTGCCCAGTTCCTCGTGTTCTCTCGGGAGGAGCCGGTCCACATTAGCGGCCAGATGTTGGGAGGGCGCCACAGGTGGCCTGCCATTCGCGATGAAGCTGATCTGAGCGACGTCGTCGTTCAAGACGGACACGAGCTCCTTCGCCCAGACCAGAGAGCGTTCGCTAAAATGGGCAGGTATCCTGTCGCCCCGCTCCTCTAGTCCGCGCAATCCCTCCAAGAACGCCCCAATCACCTGGCGTGGGGCTTCGGCCCGACGCGCGTTGCCGGCGGAGATGGTAACGTACACTGGGCTGCCCATGCGTACGTCGGCGATCTGCCAGTCAAGAGCCCCTTCGGTCTGCCCGGACGCCGCTGCATGCACATCCTGGAGGATGCTAAGGGCATTGTGCAGCACCTTGAGGAAGGAGCCAATCGGCACTCGCTCACCCGTGCCGGCAATCCTGATGGTCAGCCTGTCCTCAACATTCACCTCAGTGGCCTCCCGGCGACCCGGGCTTCGTGCCCTGCCGTCTGGTCGCCTCACGGTTAGTGTACCCTATCTGCGGACCCAAGTTCAAGGACCACAGGCGCCCTGTCGCCCTATCCCACCACCTCCGCTCCCTTCTTCCCGAGGCGCGCCACGCACGGCCCCGCGAAGTCCACCTGCGCGCCGCTCACCCTGGTGCGACCGTGAGCCAAGACGAGCGGGGCAGCCTCGGTGTCCTTCGGCAGAAGCAGCAGGCCGGCGCGGCCGGAGGGCAGGGCGTAGGTGACGGGTGTGTTTGTGGCTGTGTGACGGAAGGCTAGCTCGACGTCTTCTCCCCGCTCTGAGACGAACGCGTACAGCCAGCCGCTGTCGAACTCCGCGGGCCGGACGAGTATGCCACGGGGCAGGCGCGCGGACGTGTACGTGGGCGTGACGCCGGCCTGGCCGAGAGCGTACTGGTAGAGCCGCGCGGCGGGCGCAGTGTTGTCGGCCAACTCGGCCGGGACCGGGCAGTAGAGCACCTTGCCTTCACCGTGAGGCAGGGCCAGGACTGCCTCGGGCGTATCGGGCAGGACCGCGGTCTCGAGGCGGGCGATCTTCTGGCCGCCGAACACGAACTCGAGTCGGTCGCCGTCCAGCAGGAGGTGTTCGTGGCGACACACGGGACGAGCGACGGGCGCGAGGCCCAGGGGCTGAAGGTGCTCGGCCGGACGCCAGTGTTCGTCGGAGTGCAGGGGGCCCGTCACGAGCAGCGTCCCTCCGGCCTGCACCCACTCAAGGAGCTCCTCCCAGGCGGCGGGGCGGAGCGTGGCGGGCGAGGGCAGGAGGGCCAGGCGCGCCGTGTCGAGCCCGGTCAGGTCGTACTCGCTGAGGCAGCGGCCCGCGACGTGGCAATCATAGTGGAGCGTGCGGACCGCGCAGCGAGTGGCGCCGTCCGCGTAGCTGCGGGTCGCGAACTGGTTGGAGTGGGGAATGACAATGACGACCGCGGGCTCGCGCCGGCCCGTGAATAGCTCGCGGGCTGCCGCGGCGAAGGCGGCCACGCGGCGAAAGGCGGCCAATTCGGGCTTCTCGGTGCCGTCAGCGCGCAGGAAGCCGATGGCAACCTCGTTATCGCTGTCCATGTAGACGTTCGTGTTCCACAGCCACTGGATGAACCCGGCGCAGTCGGCCCCCAGCGCCAGGACGAGCTTGCGCTCCAGCAGATGAGCGCACTGGTCCTCAGTGCGCCAGGCCGAGCCGTCGGGCGCCTCGACGAACATGATGCCCGTCTCCTGGATCAGATTCGGGCAATGGGGCGTCTTGGTGACGAGCGAATCCCAGAGCAGGTCGTCGTTTTGCCACCAGGAATGGTTGGAGGTGAAGCTGACCTCGCGCGCGTGGAACATCGGCGCCGGGCGCTCGCCGGTGCCGCCCTCGTCCTGGCCCACGCAGACGAGCTGCGAGGCGCTGCCGTGGGCGCGCACGGCGGCGACCATGCGGCGCAGCCATCGGTTGAAGCCCTCCTGGGCGAACAGCCGATAGTCCAGCGCCCGGAGCGGATAGGAGCCCTGATAGATGTACCGGTCCTCGAAGTCGCAGAGGTCCGGCAGGGGCACGTCGCCCCAGGAGCCGAGCTGATCCAGGGGGCAGCGCCAGCGGTCGGCCAGCTCCTGGAGGCTCTCGTAGCGGGCCGTCAGCCACTCATTCCAGGCTGCGCGCTCGTACGGATCGTAGTTGGGTCGGCAGGTCCAGAGCCGCTGGGGGCTGCAGAAGGAGGGCTCATTAATGAAGTCCCAGATGAGGCCGGGGACATCGCGGTAGCGCTGGGCCAGTGCCGCCACATACTCCTCCTGTGCCGCGACCGCCCGCGGGTCGAAGTACGGATTGACGCCGCCCCAGCGCTCGGGCAAGAAGGCGAAGAGGGTGAAGATGACGGGGAGATCATGGCGGCAGGCGGTGAGCAGAAAGGCATCCAGGCTGCGCAAGTAGCCCTGATCGAGCACACCGGGCTCGAGCATCATCTGGTCGAAGGCGGTCCAGAACCCGGTGCGGACCATGTTGACGCCCGCGGCCTTCATGGCCTCGAAGTCCCGGTCCCAGACCAGGGGATTGGGCATCAAAGCGAACTTGCGATGGACGTCGGAGGCCATGTAGGTGGTGCCGGTAACGGGATAGGGGCGTTTCTCGGCGCGGAAGTAGTCGCGGTCCACGGTGAGGCGCGTTCCGGTGCGCAGGAGGCTGGCGTCGTAGCCCCAGAAACCGGACGAGGCGGCGGCGAGCAGGCGCTTGTCGTGTCGAAGCTCGGCGCGCATGGCGTACAGTCCGGGCTGAAGCTCGATCGGCACGGGCAGATTCAGGTGTTGGGGTGAGGCGTTGAGCGGGACCTCGCGCTCGTCCTCGTGCACCAGGTCCTCGCCGAAGCGCACCTCCAACCGCAGCGACGCCCTGGGCCGGCGAAGTTGCGCCGCGCGGAGACGGATGGTGGCCGTCGGCCACTCACCGGGGTGGTAGCAGGCGAGCGCGGGGCGCAGGTCAAGCTCGACGGCTCCGTCGTGAGCGTGCACGACACAGGCGGCAGCCAGGGCGGCGTAAGTGTCCGGCTCGGCGGCGAGCGTCTCGAGCTCCGCGGTGACCAAGACCCAACGTCCGCCGGCGTACGCGCCTTTGAGGCGGTCCAGCGCGACCACCGGCGCGCAGGCGGCGCGTTCGTGCGGGTCCAGGCCGTACAGGAGCGGCCTCAAGACGCCGTCGCGCGGGCCGGAGGAGCCCTGATCGGCGGGATGATCCTTGAGATCTGTGAGGCGGACGGTCAGCTCATCCACCCGGCGGCAGCGGAACTGCGGAGCCAGCTCGGCCAGCCAGGGATTGTCGGCCGGCGCACTGTACCGAGCAATAGCTTCGGTGTTAACAAGATGGCAGTGGTTGATGCGCAGACGCTTCAGGTAGTTGACGGTTGACGTCTGAGGGTGTAGTTTCTTGCTACGGCGAAGGAGCGGAATGCGGAGCGGCGCGCCGCCGAGAGCAACGAAATTGCCGCCCCGAGCCAGGAAGGCTGCCAGCGCCGGCCAGGCTTCCAGCAGGAAGAATGGCCCGGCCGGGCAGACCAAGGTCTGAATGTCGCCCCGCGTCAGCGTCTCCGCCAGGCGGGCGGAGGAGACGCTTTCCACGGGCCCAAGCTTCTCCAGTGCGGCGGACAGGGCGGGCGGCGCGTAGCCCAAGAGCGGCGTGAGTGCGGGGTCCTCCCACAGGAGAATAGTGCCGTCGCCGTCGGACACGGTCAGGTTCACCTCGCGTGGCGAAGATGGGCCCCATATTCGCGAGGACCGCGGGGAGCACCTTTGGCGGACGACAAGCATGAGCGAAGAGACGCAGTCGGCGACGATCGAAGCGTCGGATGAGCGGCGACCGTGGCCTTGGGTCCCGATTCTGGTGGGAGTCCTGATCGTCGCGCTGTACGCCGATACGCTGTGGTGGATGGTACAGGTCTGGTGGAAGACGGAGGACCTGAGCTACTCGTTCCTCGTCGTGCCCGGGATTGCGTATCTGGCGTACCTGGGCTATCGAGACGGCCTCTGGGAGCGACCGACGCCGGCGATGCGCCGGGCGGGGCTGGCCCTGGTAGTCCTGGGGGCACTGGCGGGCCTGGTGTTCACGTGGGGCGGCAAGGGAGGCGCGGCGGCGGGGACTCTGCCGCTCCTGCTGGCGGGGCTGGCACTGTACACCTGGGGCTGGCGGGGGGCCCGGACGATGGCCGCACCGCTGCTGCTGCTCCTGCTAACCAATCCCTCGCTGACGGATCTGCTGCTGCTGTCCGTGACCTGGCGCGGGCAGTTGATGTCGTCGGCCGGCGCGGCGATGGTCGCGCGGATGCTGGGCGTGCCGCTGGTGCGCGTGGGCGTGAACATCGAGCTGCCCAATGCTCTGATCACGGTCGCCAAGGAGTGCAGCGGCACGCGCACGTTCCTGGGCGTGCTGGCTCTGGTGGCCCTGCTGGCCTGCGCCGCCCGGTGCGCGACCTGGCGAAAGCTGGCCCTGGTCGCCGTCTCGGTGCCCATCGCGCTGGTCGTCAACACTCTCCGGATTAGCGCCATCGTTCTGGCCGGGCACCTGGGCGGGCAGATGGCGGCGGCCGCCTGGCATAGGGGCCTGATGATCCCGGCGGCGATCGTGGCGGCCGGGCTGGCGCTTTACGTCGGAAAATGGCTGGGATGCGAGCCATGGGAACGCGGAAGCACTACCTCCTCGTCGGACTCCTCCTCGGACTCGTCGCCATCAAGTACTTCGGAGGAGTGACACTGGGCCAGTCGGGTCGGGCGCGGCTGATGACGAAGCCGGAGCTGCCGCTGAAAACCGGCTTGTGGACGGGCCAACTGAAGACCTGCAGCCCCCACCGGCGCGTGTACCTCTACCGGCGGCCGGACGGCTGGTGGACGGAGGTGCTGTTCAGCTCCGTGGTGGTGTGGCAGCGGACCTGCTACATCAACTCCGGGGTGAACATCGTCAAGGAGGACGACGGAGCGATCATCCCCGTAGGCTCGGGCCGGAAGGTGCGCGGCACTCTGATGATCGCGCAACTTCCGAGGCACTCGGTGAGGCAGCGGACCGTGTTCTGGTCGCTGGATCCGAAGGGCCGGACCGCCTCCGGCGGCTCGGGGTATCTGCGGAGCCAGATCATGCGGACGCTGCGCCGCGACGCCGTGCCCGTGTTCGTACGGTTCGTAACGCCGGTGCCGCCCGGAGCGGACGCGAAGGCCAAGGAGATCCAAGAGGACCTGATCGCCAGGCTGTACCCCCATTTCGGAGTCCCCGAAGCGAACTGAACTCCAGGAGCAATTGTCACCACAATTCCGCCCGGGTGCGTGAAGGGCTGCAAAGCCGCTGTCAGAAGGGCGAGGGGTGAGTGAGCGCGAAGGGCCTTCTGCTCCCGCGCAGGAGGTGATTGCCGTGCCGGACGGCACGCTTGTCGTCGGCGCCGCCAGAGTGGACATCACGCCGCCGCTGCACATCCCTCATCTGGGCTTTGTGCCGCGCCAGGGCATATTCGAGGGTGTGCACGATCCGCTATGGGCTCGCGCGGCCGTGTTTGCCGGCGGGGACGCTCAGGTCGCCGTCCTCAGTGCCGATGCGCTGGGGTTCTCGACGGAGCTGTTTGGGCCGGGCCGGGACTTCATTGCCGAGGTCCGAAAGCGTGCGGCGGAACAGACTGATCTCGAACCCGAGGGCATCGTGATCGCCGCCACGCATGCTCACTCGACGCCGGAGACCTACGGCATCACGCGGCTCTGGGAGCGCGCCGATTGCACGGCGTGGATCGAGACGCTGGCGGCTCAGCTCGCCGGCGCCATTCGGTTGGCCTGGCGAGATCGTCGGCCTGCGCGCCTAACGCGCGGTCTCGGCCGCGTGACCGGCATGAGCGGCAACCGGCGGATGCGAGACGATCGGGGCCGGCTGTTCTCGATCAATCGCAAGCCCGACGACGCGAACATTGTGGACCGCGGTGCGTTGGACGAATCGGTCACGGTGCTGCTGGCGGAGCGCGAGGGCGCGCCCCCGGTCGTCCTGGCGAACTTCGCCTGCCACCCGGTCACGGTGCAAGTGCAGCCGCTTATCTCGGCTGACTTCCCCGGCGTGGGGACCGCCATCGTCGAGCGGACGCTGGGCAAGGGGGCCTGCTGCTTGTTTTTGCAGGGCGCGGCCGGCGATATCAACCCAATCCGCGACGACTCGCGAGAGTGGCGCGACGTGGAGACGTACGGGATCATGCTGGCGGGCGGAATCCTGCAGGCCGTGGGCCGGGCGCGTCTGGACACGCCGGATGAGGTCCCGCGCATCGGTGTCAGGCGAGAAGTCTTGTCGCTCCAAGCGCGCGAGCGGCCGAGCCTGGACGAGGCAGCCGCCGCCCGCGCCGCGGCCGAGGAGGCGCTGGCCCAGGTCCCCGAGGACCATCCCGATCGCAGTCGCCGCTTTGCGGAGGCTCGGCGGGCACGGGAGGTGTACCGGCTGGCGCAGTTCGGAACCGAGCCGATAAGGGCGGAGGTGCAGGCACTGAGGCTAGGCGACGTGGGCCTGGCCGCCTTCCCGGGCGAGCTGTTCTGCAGCCTCGGGTTACGCGTGAAGGAGCGCTCCCCAGCACCGGCCACCATAATCGTCGAGTGCGCGAACGGCTGCCTGGGGTATCTGGCTCCCCGTGAGGCCTGGGAGCAGGGCGGCTACGAGGTCGGTCTGGGGGCGTGGTGCCACCTA
>JALGUG010000469.1 GCA_029820995.1 Candidatus Zipacnadia bacterium | reverse complement strand
CATCGTTCTCCTTGACCGGTGCGCGACACTGGCCGCACAGGAGCTGTGGAGGAGGGCCGGGCAGGAAGAGCAAATCCTGGCGCAGCAGTGCTGCGAGGTTCAAGCCGCACTGCGGGCAGAGGGGCTGCTGATCTGAGACGTTGGTCTGCAGTTGGCAACGCGGGCAGACAGTTTGCGGCATCAAGTCTCACTCTTCCAACATCGTGCTCAGACCGATAGCAGAACGAACTCGCCCCACGCCTGCGGGCCATGCCTGCAACAGTGAGTTTCACTGCGGCAACGGCGCTATCCCGACCACACGTGCTCGACCATGGCGGCGGTACGCTCAGCGAGGTCGGTAATTCGATTCTGGCCCATGCCCGCGATAATGCTGTCCAGGCGGTCGTTTAGCGGCGCGGTCCACTGATCGGGGAGCTGGTCGGCGCCGAGTAGGCCGCCGATGACGGAACCCGCGGTGGCTCCGTTGCAGTCGGTATCGAGCCCGCCCATGACGGCGATGCAGATCGCGCGCCCGAAGTCGCCGTTCGCGTGCAGCAGGCCCATCAGCACCAGAGCGGCGTTGTTGATGGTGTGCACGGGGTGATAATGACCGTACTTGGCCATGATCTTGTCCCAGGTAAGAGGCCAGTCGGTATCCTCGGCGCACCATTGGAGCACATCGCTGACGGCTTCGGCAAGGCGACAGCGGGCCGGGATCTCGGAGAGGCCGGTGGCAATGGCCGCTTCCAGCTCCTGCCCGGCCAGGACGGCTGCAATCAGGGCCGCGAAAAACATCTCGCCGTAGATGCCGTTCTTGACATGGGAGACAGCCGCGTCGCGGAAGGCGAACTCGGCGGCCTTCTGGGGCCACCCGGCGGCGCAGTAGGCGAAACCGTCGCAGCGGATTTGGGCGCCGATCCACTCGCGGTACGGATTGTCCACGCGGGCCGATTCGGGCGGCCAAACCTCGTTCACCAGGTTGCGATAGGCGGCGCGTTCGGCCGTATAGACCAGGTGGAAGGGCAAACGACCTAGCCAGGTGTCGGCCACCTGTCGGCTGGTGAAGTCCGGGCCGTGGGTTTCGAGGATGTGCAGCCCCAAGATCGTGTAGTCGGTGTCGTCATCGCGCACGGAGTGAGTGATGTTCGGGCGCAGGCAGGGATCGGTCGGCGGCCGGTACGGAACGCCGTCGGGAACTTGCGGCAGGGCAGGGAAGTAGTCGGTGAGCGGGTATTCGCCGGCCGCTTTGAGGATCGCCTCAATCTGGTCGCGGCTACGGCCTTCCACGGGCTTGCCGAGCATGCAGCCGGCGCACCGCCCGAGCCAGGCGCCGAGAAGGCGCTGCTGCAGGTCGGGGGGCCGATGGAGGCGGCGCGGGCCGTCGGGACGAGCGGCGCGAATCGCCTCGAGCTTCGAGGGCTCTTCGAAGGGGAAGTCGGCGGCGGGTTGTAGCTTGGCGGCTTGGTCAAGGAGCGCTCGCCAGGCCTGGGGTGGAGTGTCGGGGTCTTCAGCCAGGCGGTCATACTCGGCTTGCAGCGCCTGCACCCGGCAGCCTTCCTCGTCCAGTTGCCTGAGCTCATCGGCGCATAGCTTGCGGAGGGTCTCGGCTGTCGCCATAGTGGCGTTCTCCACGAATCACTGAGGTCGCTCGGCGCCGGGGCGGGCCCAAGGGCTCTTGGTGATCGCCTTGCGGCGTTCCTCCAAATCCAACTTGCCCACGACGACCTTGTTGCCGGCGCCGAGGCCGGTGGGGTTGACTGGCTGCGCGGTCAGAGGGAGTTCCAACTGGCGGCAGCGGGCCAGGAGACGGGGCAGGTCCGCCTGCGCGACCTTGGTGTAGCCGGGGTTGAAGAAGCCCGGCCCCTCGATGCGAGGCCGGCCGACATCGAAGTCCTGCTCAAAGCCTTTGAGGGGCAGCAGGACGTCAACGGGCTGAGGCCGAGCGAGATCGAAGAGGTCAAAGACCAGCAGATCACATGCCGGCAGGTCCACGGGGCCTTTGGGGGACAGCCATGTCACGCGCTCTCCGAGACGCAGCACCCAACCGGGCCCGCC
>JALGUG010000468.1 GCA_029820995.1 Candidatus Zipacnadia bacterium | reverse complement strand
GCGGCCTTCGCCACCGCAGCCGACACTCCTCCGAAGGCAAGACTCCGCGGTCCGGCGCAGGACCTCCAACGCGGGCGGCGAAGCAGGAGAGTAGTGGTGGGCCTGGCGAGTCCGTGTGCCGAGAAGGACGGGCCGGAGGGGGCTCCTGCGACTCGCTAGCGCGAGCCGCTTGTCCCCTCTCGGCCGCTCCTCCGGGATATGTGATTGGGATGAGCACTGCCGGCGAGGACGGCAGTGGTACAGGCGATGGATGATTGGAGGCGATCGTATGCACGCGACTTACGGTTATCTGATGCCGGTACTTGTAATGATTGCGCTGGCGGCCTCGCTGCCGGCTCAGGAACTGCCGGAGTGGGCCAGCAAGATCCGTGAGGACCATCCGCGGCTGTTCTTCAATGCCGATACCTGGCCGGCGGTTCGTGGGCGCGCACTGGGACCGGAGAAGGCCTGGTACGAGTACATCAAGGGTCGCGTGGACAAGCTGCTGGGCCAGATCGGCAGCGATCCGGAGCCGAAGGTGCGCGAGCTCGGGCCCGAGGCCGCTCAGGCCGCCTTTGTGTATCTGGTGACGGGCGAGAAGCAGTACCGGGACCTGGCGAAAAAGGCGCTGGTGACGAGCCTGAAGTTCTACGAGGAATGCTATGAGGCGCGCAAGTCGGTGAATTGGTACTCCACGTCGCGCGTCCACGCTACGATGGCCTGGGACTGGCTGTATAACGATTTGACCGAGGCCGAGCGGCGTGAGTACATGTCCCGTCTGGTGCAGGTTCTGCAGAAGGTCTACACGGCCAAGCCCCGCATCTACCGCGAGAACCTGAGCGGCTACACCACGGGCTTCTACGGCGCGACGAACTGTCGCTGGTTCATCGGCTGCACGGCTCTGGGGACGGGCATCGAGGAGAGGCTGGTGCGCGAGTGGCTGATCTGGGGCTATAACGAGAACATGAAGCTGCTGGCTCACCGGAAAAAGGCCTGCGGCGACGACGGCGGTTCCGCCTCGCCGACGCTGGGCTATGCCTTCGGCGCGTACCCGTGGTCGGAGCAGAACTTCTTCTATACCTGGCTCAGCGCGACGGGCGAGAACATCGCGCCCAACTGGCCGCACAGCGCCTGGCTGGCCAACTACGTGATCTGGAACTGGATTGAGACCGGCGATAAGCCTTTGGAGTTTGGGTGGGGCGATACGCCGCATACCACGAACCGGATGCCCACTTCGCAGTTGTTCACGCATATGGCCAACATCCGGCACCTGTACGGGAAGGAGGCTCCCGAGGCCGCGGCGCTGGCCCGCTATCTGCAGGGCATCGTGCCCAATAAGTCCTACACGCGGTCCTGGTTCGTCTATCCCTTCCTGCTGACCAATCTCGAGCAGTCGCCGCCGCCCTTCAAGCCGGAGCGGCTGCCCCGTGCGCGGCACTTCGAGAACATGGGTCAGATCTTCATGCGGTCCGGGACGGGGCCGGAGGACACGTACTGCCTGTTCACCTGCGGCGGGGTCCTGTCGCAGCACCGGCATTACGACGCGCTGAACTTCGTAATCTACCACAAGGGGCACCTGGCTCTCGATTCGGGCACGCGGTATGACGAGGTCAAGAACGGCCAACACCTGGCGAACTACTTCGCCCAGACTGTGGCACACAATTGCGTGGTCGTCCATCAGCCGGGCGAGCCGCCGGCGCGGTACTGGGGCGGCAAGGTGGAGGGCAACCACGGAGGGCAGCACAAGCAGCTCGGTTCGGTGGTGAAGGCCTTCGAGACGAATGAGCGGTACGTCTATGTGGCGGGCGATGCGACCGCCTGCTACCTGCATGGTGCTGTGACGCGTGAGGGACAGCCCGATCTGCCGGAGAAGGTCAGCCTGGTGACCCGCCAACTGGTCTTCCTGCTGCCGAACCACTTCGTGATCTTCGACCGCGTGGCTTCCACGGACGCCTCGTATCGCAAGGACTGGCTGTTGCATCTGGCGCACCAGCCGCTCATCGAGGGGCGGACCATCCGGGCCGATCACGTACAAGGGCGGATGTTTTGCCGGACGCTCCTGCC
>JALGUG010000156.1 GCA_029820995.1 Candidatus Zipacnadia bacterium | reverse complement strand
GGCCCTGGCCTTCCGACACGTTCAATACGCCCAGGATACCTGGAGCAAGGTGATGAGCTTCTCCACTACGGGCGTCCTGGCATTGATGCTTCTCGCCTTTCTGCCCGTGCGTGTCCGGCCGGCCGCGGCAATTGCCGGGTGGGCCGTGGCCGCGGGTTCCGTCGCGATCATGACCTTCCTCACTGAAATTCACTTCCTGCTGTACCCGGTGATCGGAAACGTGCTCGGATTCGCGGTGGCGTTGCTGTGGAACGCCGCGGCCTCGTCGCGACTATTACGCCGCTTGACCTGGGGCGAGCCATATCCGCTGGAGAAGATCCCCGAGACGCACCAGTGAGTAGCGATAGGCGCGTGCCGCTGCTTCGAGGGCCGGCAACAGGCAGTGAGTTCGTGAGCTTAGGCCCAATACTACTATTGACAGTAGTAACATATGGCGCTATACTTGGGGTGCTGTCATGAGGTGCTGACAGGAGGTGACTGGGGCGATGTTCGGGGGCCGGGATGGTGTGTGGCAGAAGTCGTTCTGGGTCGCAGCGATCCTGTGCTGCTGTGGCCTTCTGGGCGGGTGGCCCGTTTGCGCGCAGTCCAAGAGCGCTCAGCAGCAAGTGCCGAAGAAGCAGTGGGACGCTCTGCGGCACCGCGATCAAAGGTATTGGCGTACGCGTCAATCCAGCGTGCAAGCCGAGCTGAGGGCCCGGGAGGTCATGCGGCGAGGGTTCCGGTTCGGCTCGCCCGGATGGTACGCGACCGGCGAGGTCATGCGCGCGTTGACGTACGAGAGGTCGGCTGCCGGCCGGGCGGCCGGTTACTGGACGGATAGCGGCTCCCGGCGGCTGTCAGAGGCAGTGAAGGCCCGGCAACGAGTGACTGAGGCGCAGATCCGCCAGACGAACCTGTTGCGCAGTCAGGCGCAGTTCGGATCCCGCGCCTGGCACGCCTTGGGCGACGAGCTGGCGGCGCTCAGGCGGGAACGCAGGGCCTACACCGGCTATCGCCCGTCATCGGATTGGGGCGAGCTGCAGCGCCAGGAGCGGGAATTCAGAGAGCGCAGGCGAGACACACTGCAGGCGCAGATCACGACTACGGAGGAAGCCAAGCGCCGCGCCAGGTTCGGCTCACCCGAGTGGTATGCTGCCAACAAGCTGCTGAGTGCTCTCAAACAGGAGCTTGCGGCCCTCCGATAGCGCGCGGCCGACAGCTTCGGCAGTCCGTCAGATCTCCTCGCGGCCGAAGATGGTGATGCGGGGGACCATGATCCCGTTGTCGTAGGTGCCGAGCACGACGGTGCCACCATCAAGAGGCTGCTCGTCGCGGTACGAGAGGACCTCCCAGCCCCGGCAGAGCAAGCGGACATCGCCGCCGCGCTTGATGATCGTGAAGTGGAGCCAGTCGTTGTGAATGCTGGCATCCGGCATGCGGAACGACCGCGTTTCGGCCACAATGCGTCCGTCCCGCTGTAGATAGGTCCAGGTGTTGTTCTCCGCGCCGATGACGAAGCTGTAACCGGCGTTCAGATGCTCGCCGTCGCCGCAGATACCGAACCGGATGTCCCGCAGCTCCTCCCGGCGACGCCGACTGCCGGTCTTACGCATCATCTTCGCCCCCACGTACAGGTCCACGCGAAGGTTGCCAGACCAGCGAGACTTAGTCTGGATCGTTGCCAGACCGCCCTCGGCCTCGCCCGAGAACCAGGCCCACTTCTCGGTACAGGTCCAACGGCTGGACACAGTCCAGGTGCCGCCGTCCACGCTCCAATCCGTCGGCGCCCGCGCAAAATCGTACGAATGCACCATCGGGCTCACTACTTGCAGGTCCTCGGACACGAGCCGGCCGTCAGGGACCTCAACGGCGACCCGCCGGAGGCCGCTCAGCGGCTGCGGGTCCCGATAGACCAGCACTGGCTGCCCGGCGACGTGGCCGACCAGCGCCGAGCCAACGCGCTCCAGAGCTAATTGAGCCGTGCGGGAACCGGCGGCGAGAGGCTGCTGTGCCGCCGCGACTTCCTGCCCGCCGCGGAAGGCCTGGACCTTCATCTTGCCTGCGTCGAAGTCGGCCGTGCCGCGCAGCTCATAGCCCTGTTCCGCCTGGCCGACATCAGCCGCCAGGAAAAGGCGTGCCACGGTCTGCGCGGAGCCGTCGCGATGGAGGACGTATCGGAGTGAGAGGTCGCCGGGGAAATCGCCGCGGTGCCAGAAGCGGCCCAGGTGCGCGGGCTCGGGGCACCACGAGCCTTCCGGACGAGCCCAGGTGTGCAGATCAATCGCTCCGGCGTACGGCGCCACGGGCGGATCGGCCGGGCGCTCGATCGCCCGCAGAGGGAAGACCGTTAGGTCCGAGACGGCTCCTTTGCCCTTCCCTGAGGCAAAGAAGCCGACGCCGCCGGAGTCGGGGCCGATGTCGGCGTAGTCCAGAACCGGCTTGCCGTCGGCCAGGATCCGGAGGCGTTGCCGTTGTACCAGGGCGGTGAGGGTGGTCCAGGAATCCGTGCCGCCCGGGAGCACCGTGTGCGCCAGGACTTCCTTCTTGCCGTCCAGCACTCTGCCGAGGAACAGGGCGGATTGACCCTTGGTGCCGGGGACGACGGAGAGCAGGTAATGATTGCGCGGATCCTGATAGCGGAGGTATAGGCCGACGCGCTTGGAGCGGCTGCGTTGAACTCGTGCAGTGCATTTCAGGTCGCGCCAGCCCCGCCAGGGCGAAAGCAGCTCGCCGCTACCTGCCGTTTCGAGAGCCCCTGGGTTTCCGGAGACACTCTTCCACGAGCCCGAGGCCACGTCCCAGTGACGAAGCACGGGGCGGGCCCAATAGGGCACAAAGGCACGCCAGGGGCGCACATAGACATCATCGAAGACAGCGGATCCGCCGGCCGAGTACAGGGCGACCTTTCCGCACCCACGGGTACCGTCCCAGGTCTCCAGCACGGGCTGCCCGTCGAGCCAGCCGCGCACCAGGCCGCTCGAGGCCTGCAGACGGAGCTGAAACCAGTGCGTCGGATCGCACCGGACGGTCTTCTCCGATAAGGTCTTCTCCTCGCCCTTGAGGCGACGGATCAGAGCCAGGGTCGCCGTGTTCGGCTCCGCGTCCGGCGACTTGCGCAGCACCAGGAGCACGCAGTTCTGCGGGTCCTGATAGTGAGCAGCCAGGCCGGCGCCGGGGCCGTTGAAGCGAACGGCAGCCTGCGCCTCATAGTCCTCCCAGAACCAGAACCCCGTGGAGCCAAAGACCGGTTCGGAGGACGTGACGCCGAGCGCGAACGGATTCGCAGCCGTTTCCGGCTCGCCCTCGCTGCTAATCAACTCCCATGAACCCCCGGTGCGGTCCCATTGGCCCAACTCACCCTCTTTGCGCATGAAGTTGTCGGTGAACTCCGGATACCCGCAGCTCTGACAGGACGCCTCCGACAGCCCGCGCACCGCCACGGACCCATCCCACGGCTCGCCATCGGCCACGCCGATCACGGGCACTCCGTCCACGAACACCGCCAGGTATCCCCAACGCCGGCGCAGCATAACCTGCGACGACTCGGTACTTGACCGCAGTTTGACCGATGCCAGGACCTCGTGCTTGCCGTCTTCGGTCTTTTCGATGCTGACGGTCTCCGGACCCAGCCGTACGCTGCGGAAGAACCGGGGCCCGAAGTAGTCGAACAGAATCTGGGAGGCAGGGTCGCCGCTGGATTGCGCCGTGAGATTGAACTCCTGGAGCTCCGCCGTGCTGTCTTCGATCACCTCGAAGTTGGGCGGCGGGTCCGATTTTGTGCCGGCCAGGGACTTGATCGCCGGGCAAGTTGGGAGCCGTCTATCTTCCTGGATTGAGGAGACGGCCACATGACGCAAGCGTGGCTGCAAGTCGCCGTGAGAGAAGTACTGGAGGACGTTCAGGAGCAGCGCATCGCAGCCCTCATAGCCCTCGCGGCTGAGCGTGAGCATTCGGGCCAGATTCATCCCGCAGTAGATCAGGTGCCCCTTGCCGACGGGGACATACACGATTGCCGGAGCGCCCCGGCCACCGTAGACGAAGCGGCCGCGCACTTTCGCGTGAGCCCCCTCGTCGGTGAACCGCGCAATGACAATGGCGTCCTTGCTGTCAGGGATCAATGCGGCCGCTCGCCTACGGCTGGTCGGCAGGATCCTGGCTGAGGGCAAGCCCTGCAACAAGGGATGACTGCCGGATAGAAAACGGATGTTGGGACCCGCCGCAGGCCCGATCCGGCGACCAGGGACCAGGCCGGCGGGCGGCAACAGCGAACACTCCTGGAAAGCGATCCCGCCCTGCCGCACGAACTCCCCTAGCGCCGAGACTACGGCCGACGGGCTTTCCACTTGGTCCCCGACCAGGAGGATCTGGAACTTCCGCAGGTAGGCCGGGTCGGCGAGCTGCTGATCGGAAAGCTGCTCCCGGGGAAAGCCGTACCGCGTGAGCACGCCCATGTAGCCCGTTTGCCACGCACCACCGACACCGATGCGCCAAGGCTGACTTTGACCCCCCAGCACTGGTGCGACACCGAGGGTGAACGCGGCAAGCAGAGCGGCCGAAAACATAATCACACGCTTCATAGTGGAAGCCAACACTCCAAGCAGTGAGCTCTCAGGAACATCAAAAGGTATTTCTTGTCCAGCCGGGAAGCTGCCCCCATATTAGCAGATGTGTGACGACCTGCCAAGGATTCCAGTAGGAGGGCGGCTGGACGACTACGATGATGCTCTCGTTAATAGAACACCGGTGGCGTGTTGAGTGCTCCCTCGTCTTGGCGGCTGCCGCTGCCCTGGGCTGCCGGGCCGGCGTGTCCTTTGAGTTTGAGCAGGCCTCGGAGCTGTCGGCGTGGCAGGTGAACGCGCCGCAGGGATCGCTCGAGCTGGAGACCACGCCGGACCGCGTTAAGAGCGGTCACGGGTCGCTGAAATTCAGCTACAATGCCTCCTCGGGTGGGTACTACTACGTAGAGGCTCGTGGACTGCAGCTCCAAGGGGCGCGATCCCTGCGATTTGATGTATGGGTGCATGACACGACGCCTCTGCGCCTGGTGCTGACTGAAAAGGATTACTCGCAGTATGACGCGTACGGCTATCTGCCGGCGGAGCAGTGGGTTCACGTGGAGCTGGCGCTGGGCGATTTCCAACTGGCCGAAGGCTCACGCGATGAGAACAGCAAACTGGACCTGGATCAAGTGGAGAGCTGTCTCCTCAGCGATCTCTCGAACCTCGGCGTCGCCTCGACTTCCTTCTACGGTCGGAAACAGGGCGCCCAGGAGCTGCGGCTGGACAACTTCCACCTGGATGAGAAAGAGGTTCCCTCGCGCGCCCGGCGCGCCCAGGGCGCGACCACGGTGGCCAACCTGGCGGGAGAACTGCTCTGCTGGCTGCCGTTGGGTGGGGCGAACCTACACGTTCCGCCGGCAGCCCCGGAGAAAAGCCGGCCGCTGGTGGTCGAGTACCAGTTCGGAGGCCGGCGCTGGCAGGGAGCCGTGACCAGCCTCGGCTTTTGCCGGCCGGAGACCTGGCAGGCGGTACTCCTGGAGTGGCGGGACCAGTCAGCCGGCCTGCAGGTGGTGCTGCAGGAATACGATGGGACCAAGTACGTAGCCCGTTTGGATGCGGAGCAAACGGCGGGTCGGCATGAGGTCTCCGTGAAGTTGAGTGACTTCCGCCTCGCGCCGGGGTCGTACGACGAGAACGGGCAGCTTGACGCCGATCAGATCCGGGTGCTGATTCTGCTCGTTGACGTGCTCGATTCACTCCTGGACGCACAGGGACGAGGACACTGGGTACTGGATCGCGTGGTCCTGCGCTAGGCTAGAGGTGGTTTCATGATCTCAACGACCAACGGTGGTCGCGCGTAAGCGCGCTCCTACAAGCGTTATGAAGCAGCTTCCAGGGCAGCAACGGACCGACGCGGGTCGCTCGCCGGGCGACGCGCCGGTTTCCTTCGAAGGCGCGGCTCAGTTGGTTCCCGGTTAGATGCTACACGCCGCTGCCGACGCGCGCGCCTCTGAAGGTTTGCTCGGCCCACAGCAAGAACTCGGCGTTGCTCTTGGTTTTGCGAATGCCGCCGATAAGGGTCTCGGCCGCTCCATCGGGCTCCAGGGCGTGCAGAGCGCGGCGAAGCTGCCACACGCGCTGCATCTCCTCGTCCGTGAACAGCAGCTCCTGATGGCGCGTGCTGGAGCGCTGGATGTCTATGGCCGGAAAGATACCCTTCTCGGCCAGGTCGCGCGTGAGCACGAGGTCCAGATTGCCCGTGGCCTTGAACTCCTCGTAGATCATCTCGTCCATCCGGCTGCCGGTGTCCACGAGAATGGTCGCCAGGATCGTCAAGCTGCCCCCGTCCTCGATGTTGCGGGCCGCACCAAAGAAGCGCTTGGGCCGGTACAAGGCTGTGGGGTCCAGGCCGCCGGAGAGCGTGCGTCCGCTAGGGTTCACAGTCAGGTTGCTGGCTCGAGCCAGGCGGGTGATGCTGTCCAGGAGAATGACGACATCATCGCCGCATTCGACCAGGCGCTTGGCGCGGGCCAGAACCATTTCCGCGACCTTCATATGGTGCTCCGGCAACTGGTCGAAGGTGGAACTGGCGACTTCGCCCTGCACGGCGCGCGCGATGTCGGTCACCTCTTCGGGACGCTCATCCACCAGCAAGACGATGAGGTGCAGCTCGGGGTAGTTCTCGGTCAGGCAATTCGCAATCTGCTTCAGCAGAGTGGTCTTGCCGGCCTTGGGAGGCGAGATGATCAGGCCGCGCTGCCCCTTGCCGACAGGTGTGATCAGGTCCAGGACCCGCCCCGACAGGTTGTTGCGTTTGTCGGTCTCGAGAAACAGGCGCTCATTGGGATAGATCGGCGTGAGTTCTTCGAACGGGATGCGTTCCCGGATGGCGGAGGGCGAGCGACCGTTGATCATCTGCACTTGCAGCAGTGAGTAGTACCGCTCGTTGTCTTTCGGCGGTCGCACCGGCCCGCCGACCAGATCGCCGGTGTTCAGCTTGAAGCGCTTGATCTGAGTGTCGGCGACATAGACCGCGCGCTCGGCTTCCGGCGAGTAGTCGCCCTTGCGGAGATAGCCGCGGCCGTCGGGGAGCACTTCCAGCAGTCCCTCGCGGAAGGCGTGACCGTGCTCCCGACTTTCGGCCTCCAGGATCACGCGAGCCAGCTCCTGCTTGCGCAGACGCTTGTGCCCCTCGATCCCCAGATCGTCGGCGATGCGATGCAGTTCCTCAGCCGTCTTGGTTTCCAGCTCAGTCAGCTCCAACAGCGATCACCTCAAATGGGCCTCTTTGGGCCCCAAACGTGCGGGAGTGCCTCCGGTGCGAGGCCTCAACCAGGTGCAACAAGTCTGCGTGGTATGCTCGCCTCGGGCAGCGAGGCGGGAAACCGCCAAGCCGGTCGCTCTGCTCAGGGCTCGTAGGCTTCCGGCTTAAGCACGGCCACGTACGGCAAGTTTCGGTAGAGATTGGCGAAATCCAGTCCATAGCCGACGACAAAGGCGTCGGGAATCTCGAAGCCGCAATAGTCGGGGGCGAAGTCCACCTCCCGGCGGCTGGGCTTGTCAAGCAAACAGCAGGTTCGTACCGAGGCGGCGCCCCGTCCGCGCAGCAGCTCGACCAGATACTTGAGTGTGCGACCGCTGTCCGTGATGTCCTCGACGATCAAGATATGTCGCCCTGCAACCGGCCCGGCGAGATCCTTGAGCATGCGGATCTGACCGCTCGATTCGGTCCCGGAGCCGTAACTGGACAGACACACGAACTCGACCTGCAGCGGCAGGCAGATCCGGCGCATCAGGTCGGCCAGGAACACGAACGAACCGCAGAGTACGCCGACCAGAAGCAGGTCCTGTCCTTGGTAGTCACGAGAAATATCGGCCGCCAGATCCGAAACTTTGGCCTCAATCGTCGCCGTGTCCAGCAGGCGCTCCTGGATGTTCTCCTCGAGGCCGGCCCAGGCTGGCGACGTGGCCGAAGGCTCGCAACCGGACATGGTCACTCCCACTCAATCGTGGCCGGCGGCTTGGAAGTGATATCGTACAGCACGCGATTGACCCCGGACACCTCGTTGACCAGGCGCGTGGAAATCCGCTCCAGCACCTCCGGGGGCAGGCGCACCCAGTCGGCGGTCATGAAGTCAGCCGTCTCGACGGCACGAATGACGATCGGATAGCTATAAGTTCGGCCGTCGCCCATTACGCCGGTGCTGCGGATAATCGGCAGGCAGGCGAAACTTTGCGAGATCTCGCGTTCCAGCCCGGCAGCCTCCAGCTCCTCCCGCACAATGGCATCTGCAGCGCGTAGAATCTCCAACCGCTCGGCGGTCACTTCGCCGATAATGCGGATGGCCAGACCCGGACCCGGGAACGGCTGACGCCAGACGATCTCCTCCGGCAGCCCCAGTCGCAGGCCAAGCCGCCGAACTTCATCCTTGAACAGGTGGCGGAACGGCTCGATGTTGGTGAGGCGCATGTCGGCCGGCAAGCCCCCGACGTTGTGGTGCGTTTTGATGGTGGCTGCACTGCGCGGGCCGCTCTCGATGACGTCTGATTGAAGGGTGCCGTGAACGATGAACTGGAAGTCGCCCAACCGCGAGGACTCCTCCTCAAACACCCGGATGAAGGTCTCTCCGATGATCCGGCGCTTCTCCTCGGGGTCCACCACCCCGGCCAGGGCGGCCAGGAAGCGCTCCCGCGCGTCAACCGCGACGAACCGCGAGCCGAACCGCTCGGTGAAGAAGGCGATCACGCTCTCGGGCTCGCCCTGACGCAGCAGGCCGTGGTCAATGAACATGCAGGTGAGCTGATCGCCCACTGCCCGATCCACCAGCACCGCGGCCGTGGCCGAGTCGACGCCTCCGGACACACCGCAGAGCACCCGCCCGTCGCCAATTCGCTCGCGGATGCGGGGCAGTGCCTCTTCCAGCACGACGTCGGGGTTCCAGCGCCCCTCGCACCCGGCGATGTCGTAGAGGAAGTTACGCAGCAAACGGGGCCCAAAGGGCGTATGGCGAACCTCGGGATGGAACTGGACGCCGTAGAACCGGCGCTCAGCATTGCCCATGGCGGCCACTGGCGAATGGGCCGTGTGAGCGAGAGACCGGAACCCCTCCGGCGGCTCGACCACTCGATCGCCATGGCTCATCCAGCAGCTAGTCGGCGACTCGATGCCGGCGAATACGCCGTCCGCGGCATCAATCGTCAGCGCCGTGCGTCCATACTCGCGCTGGTGGCCCGGCTCCACCTTCCCGCCAAGGATGTGAGCCATCAACTGCTGCCCATAGCAAATGCCCAGAATCGGAACACCCAGGTCGAACAAGTCCGGCGTCACCGTCGGCGCACCCTCGTCGTATACGCTGGCGGGACCGCCGGAGAGCACGAGGGCCCGGGGCGACATCGCGGCCAGGCGCTGAGTTGGCGTATCGCCGGGGACGAGGGTGGCATAGACGCCCTGTTCGCGGATTTTCCGCGCGATGAGCTGACTGTACTGCGCTCCGAAGTCCAGTACAACGACCAACTCGCCGCCTGGTGCCGGAGCTGCCGCCAGTAGATCATCCGTCACGAAACCTGCCTCCGTCTCATGCGCCAGACCGGTTCAGCGGGAGCGATTCAACTCGACAGCAATGCTGGATAGGGATCATCAGGCCGGAGTGCCGGCTGCAGACAGCCCCAGGCTGCCGCACTAGCAAATAGAGCCTACCTCCATAATATTGGACAAACGCTTCATGACTGAAGGGCCCGTCGAGGGGTCAAGATGACAACTTGCTCTGCACAATGGATTAGACAATCAGGCGAGGCGGACAGCCACTACCCTCAGGTCTTGGGGGACGGGAGCGTTGCTCTTCTCGTGGTGAGTATAACAACTTGCTGTGCTTGTGTCAACGGCGGTTAGCCCGTTTTAGCGCTTCTTGGCCCGCCGAGCGCCCAGACCCCCAAGCACTGCAGCGGCCCACGGCCGGCGGCATGTTGCCTATACCGAGGCCCGGCCTGGCACCCCGATGGCCAGAGAGCTGATCTGCGGGAGCGGAATCCAGACGCGTCTACCGTCCACCGTGCGGCCCGCCAGACAGGGCCACTTGATTTCGGCCTCCGCAAACACCAGCTCTTGCTCTTGCCCGCCAACGCGTGCCACAAGTGGCATCTCGGGTTTCTTCTTCTTCTCGTCCAGCACCGTCTCGACTACCTCTCGCAGTGCTACTATGTAGTCCTCCATGCCACGACCTCCTGAATCCACGGTCTCATCTGCGCGGTCTCCCGACTGGCCCCCACTGCACTGGCCTAGGGGACGTAGCTGCGCAAGACGCGAAGCTCGTGGGGCAGTAGCTCTTCGAGCGACCATTGGGGGTTGATCCATTCGCCGCTAAGATGGCCCTGGAAGTTGATGGAGGCCAGGTGACGAATAGCTTCCTCGTGCGGGATCTCGCCGTCCCCCATCAGACGGGCGTCCCAGCCGCCGCCGAGCATCGCGTCGTGCACGTGCAGATGGCGCACCAGGTCTTTGACGTAGCCCCAGCTCTCGGCAATCGTCTCGCCCTGTCGGAAGGGGTGCGCCACGTCCCACAGGATCTTGACCCGCTCGTGATCGGCCATCCGAACGGTCTCTGCCGCATCCCGTGCCAGGCTGAAGCTGTCGTGGGTCTCCAGACAGACTGTGACCGGAGTCTGCGCGGCATGTTCCCCACACGCGCGCAGGGCCTCGGCTACGTACTGCTTGCACTCCTCCTTCTCGACGCCCTCCGGGATAGGGCCCCCGAACACCCGTAGGAACGGGCAGCCCACGTCCGCGGCCAGGTCAATGAACTTCTTCGTGAGCTCCACGCTCTTGGTGCGCTCGGCGGCGTCGGCCATCGAGTACTGACGGGAGGTGGCGATGCAACTTAGCTCCACGCCGGCGTCCGTGAACTGCTGCTTGATTTCAGACCGCTTCTTCTTGGTTGTCTTCAGGTCAATTCCGTGAGCCTGGTCAGCCTCAGCGCGGGGCTCGACGCCGTCGTAGCCGTACCGGATCGCAGCAGTGATTACCTGGTTGAGGTCATAGTCCGGGCACACCCAGGTCATGAAGCTGAACTTCATCTCTCTCTCCCTCTCCAGCCGCGGGCTCAGGGCTCATTTCCGCGACACGTACTCGCTGCCTTCGAGATAGAAACGATAGGGCAGGTCTCCCCCACGCTCCGGCGTCAGGCCGATGCGCGTCGTCTGGACCACGGAGCCAACCTCCGTTGTGCCGCAGCAGATCCGGAGCTTGCTGGTCA
>JALGUG010000011.1 GCA_029820995.1 Candidatus Zipacnadia bacterium | reverse complement strand
GACGAGCAGCTCCGTATGGCCTTCCAAGGTCTCATATTGCCAACCGAACTCCTCGGCCATGTCGCGGGCGTACGCCTCGTACGTCTCCCGCCGCTTCAGGCCCGTGTCAATGAACGCGGCCCGCGTGTAGTTCTGTTTCCAGCTATCGTAGAAGTCCACAATGGCCCGCGCGTTCTCGGCGCCGTACTTCTCGGCCCATCTGCCATAGCGCGCATCGTCCTCGGCCCCCCTCGACCCACGGTGCCGCTCGGCCGGCACACGGCCGTGCGGAGCGATCTTGTGCTCGTACCAACCCGCCGTGATGTAGAACGTGCCGGGGTGCAGCTCGAATTGACGCCGGTACTCGGCGCGTGAGCCCAGGAACAGCGTCAAGCAATCATGCACCCGCGGAATCACGACCGGAATGTCCCGGGCAACCAGCCCCGCCGTCCCGCGCCCGCAGAGACCATAAACGAGCACGACGGCGTCATAGCTGGACGCCGAATCGATCGCTTCTTGAGCCGAGCGCCGCAGCTCGTGGGGCCGCTCGTGGAGCCCCGCGTCGAGGAGCACCAGATCAATCTCGTGAGACGATTGTGGAACCAGCACCTGCAGTTCGGGCTCAAACACGCCACAGGCTAAGACTCTGAATTTCACCGGTTTGTCGTTCTCCAAGATTGTCTCGACGTTCGCATCTGTGCCACCACAACGCAATACTACCAGTTCACGGGATACACGTGCCAGCTAGACACCACACACCCGACTGCCGTCCACAGCCCCCCGTTGAAGAAGTCGCCAACGATCAGCCCCAGGAAAAACGGCAAGGAACGCTGATACAGCTTTGCGCCACCGTAGCGCAAGACCAGCGTCTTGACAACCCAGGCCACAGAAAAAGGCACCCACATCTTACCCATGGTCAGCGTCGCCGCCATTGCATACCCGACCGGATGCAGGGGCCACCACATAAAGCGCGTACGCATGAAGATCAAGAACACGGTGAGCAGCAGTCCACCGCTTAGGAAGGACAGGCCGAGCGCGTCGGGTGAGCTGGGATGGTTGATATAGCCCTCGAGGCGGTCAAAGGGCGCCCGGCCCATCAGCGTGCGCCAGTGGTCCAGCTTCGCCAGGGCACCCAGGCGATACCAAATGCCCAGCGCAACCCAAAAGGCCACCATCAGGCCCGTCGCCAGACCCAGCAGCAGGAAGCTGGTCAGCCGGTTCTTTGACAGGCCGACCTCATCGGCCATCTTATAGCCGTCAAGCTGGTGAGGCATCGCCACGCACCGCAGGTCAAAGGACGAAATGTTACTGATGTAGCACAACAACGTCAGATCCTCAAGCCGAAAAGCCCGCGTGCCCAGTGCGCTGATCATCAGTAGGTTCGGGTCAACGCGCGGCCCAAACAGCCACGCATTACCGGACTCGGCCCGAATGCGAGCCGCCGCCAACAGATACGCCAACGACAGCACGAGAATCAGTAACGGTGGCCACCACCTCATCCCGCCCACCACACAGAACAAAACCAGCGCGCCCAGTCCACCCACGAGGCCCCAGACCGCCCACGTCACCGGCTCGCCCTCGGGGGGACGCTCGCCCGTGCGCAGACTGCCGCGGGCTGCCCGCAAGATGCTCCCAAAATGGTGCCGCCCGGCCCACAGCGTGAACCCCGTTAGTGCCAGGAAAGCGCCCGCGCCTTGGAACTCGATAAACGGGAACTTCGAGTAATTCAGTCCGCTGCCCCAGTCGTTCAGACCCGTCGTCGCACCCAGGAAGTACTGCCCCTTGTTGAACCAGTAGAAGAACACGCCGCTGAAGGTCACATCAGTGGCCAGGATGTAGGCAATGCCGATGATGAACGGGTAGAAGGACAACGAGATCGGCCGCAGCGCGCTCCACGGATACCCGCTTAGGCTTCCGGACACGTCCAGGTTCCGCACCTCGAGTTTAGGGATTACCGGGTAGTTCTCGTGCAGCGTATTGAGTGTGCCAATCAGGAACGGCAGCGCGAACCCGGCCCACATCACTTTGCTCTTCCAGAACTGCGGCGGCTGCTCCGTCATCCCCAGGGGCACATAGACCGTAGGGAAAGTCAGCCTTTCGCGGTTGATCCACTGCTCGCGCACCAACGTGCTCAGGCTGAGTGTAACCACGCCGAAGACCAGATAGAACCCCGACCACGCGAGCACCGGCAGAACCCACGCCCGCCACGGCAGCGCCGCGCCACCCTCGTAGAAGGCCTCGATGACCTCCCGGTCCCGCGGGGCAAACCATGCGGGCACGAACCCAAACAGCTCCTCCCAGTTGTTCTCGGGCGTCGCAAAGTGAAACAGCGCCGTAATCGTCGGCACCTGGAAATGAATCCCGCCCGAGGAGGCCACAACCGAGGACGCCGCGGTCAGCGCGTAGATGAAGATCAGCTCGCGTTGCGACAGCGCCGCTTTGGGACGGAGCTTGCGCACCAGCAGATTGACGCTCACGACCAGAAACAGAGCGAAAAACGGGCCGACGGGGATCGAGGTGTTGGCTAGAGCCGTGTGCCCACGCGTGCCGCCCAGAACGAGCTCGGCCCAGTGGATGAACACGATCACGGCCCAGGTGCACAGCAGCCCAATCAGCGCGGCACGCACCGTGAATGCACGCGACTGAGCAACGTCAGCGGCGGGAGAGCTTCCCGCCGCGGCAGTCTCGCTAACCGAAGTCGGCACGGATTGCTACACTCGCTTCCACAGCGGCCCAGGGTCCTGGCCGCGAGTATAGCACCTTTGCCGGGCCCAGACAACGTAGCGGAGGCCCTCCGAAACCGATGTCGGGCTGCCGTGAGGAGGGGCCAAATGCGCAGCATCCGGCTCGCCCTGTCCAAGCCGTGGTTCCCTACCGCTCAATATCCGCCTCCGCAGGCGCGTACTGGGCCGCCGGCGCCTTGTACAGGCTGCGGAGCTCCTCGCGTTCCGGCGCCTCCAACGAGTCCATGGCCGCAGTCTCGTCGCCGAGCCTGGCTCGCGCCCTCTGGTATCGCCGAATTGTGGGCACGTACTCGCCCACATAGGCCGGCGCCTGGCCCCGGTCAATGAGCATGTAGTCGCGGAAGACGTCGCGCCACCAGTGGGCCAGCAGCCAGCGCGTACGCCCGAGGTCCTTGGCAGTCCGTGGATCGCACGTCACCAGTAGGAAGTCGTCCCGCACCTGCGAGGAGTAGCCGTCAGGATGGATGCGCGGCGCGCGTGCTTTCACCACGATCTCGTTGTTCATGCGCCCTACCCGCACGTCCTGCGGGTCCAGTCGCGGGTACAGACGATTCAGCCGACCGGCCACGATTTCCGCCCGCTCCGTGGTGGTGAACCCGCCCGCGGGCCGCCGGATCTCAAACAGGATCTTCCCCTGCATGATCACCACGCCGGCATCGTTACGCCGGTCGCGGCCCCAGGTGAACTTCTTGCCCTGAGGCGGGGGTACCTGGATATCGCTGATGGTGCCGATGTCCGCAACGGCGCAAGGTCCGAGCAGCATCAAGCCGATTACTGTGCACCGGCAGAAGGGCAGCATCCCGGAGGCCTCCTTCGAAATCCATTTGACGAGTAGGACGAGGAGACCGCCCGCAAGGTTCCCGCGCCTGGGACGTTCAGGGCAGCAATTCGACGGTATGGTCGCCGGGCGGACAGGCGACGTAAGCCCATTCCTGCCCCAGATCGCGCCGCAGCAGCAAGGGCAGCTCGTCGCCACCACAGAGGGCCCGCGCGGGGCGGAAGTCCACGACGGGCGCCATGACAACAACGCCCGTGCGATACGTGCAGGACACCTGGAAGGAGAGGCGGTCGGCACCCGCGTTCACGTCAGACAGCTCGGCTTCGTGACGCGCCTCCCACCAGCGCCACAGTTCGTCGTTGCCCATATGGACCGGCTTGATACCCAGTTCCGCCATGTACCGCAGCGCCTCGTCAATGGCATCGCGGCAGGCCGGTTTGCTCATGATGTTACACGAGTGGTAGAACATATCCATGACCAGGTGATAGTGAGCCGCCATCTCCAGCGCCCGGTGCAGCGGCTCGAAGTGCTCTTCACCCTCCTTGCTGTACCCGAGCTCATAAGCGGTGATTGGCTCGCACAGAAAGGGCACCCGCGCGTTGTGGTGCTCCGCGTCGTCCCAAAAGTAGTACGGGTAGCAGGTCCCAAAGGCAAAGCCGAGTTCGCCCGCCGGATTCAGCGGCGGGGAGGGCCTATGGATGCGGCTGTTATCTGCCTTGTTGCCCGCCGCCAGCATCCACCGCGCACTGTCGGCCCAGCCCTGCCAGAGCGTCCAGTGGAACACAGTGCAGATCGGCTTGTCACCGAAGGCTGATACGTACCACTCCATCTGCTGCTGGATGTCCTCGGCGGTGAAGGCATTCGGCTTCTCGCGGTCGTCCATGAAATTGTAGTGCAGCGACACCTCGTGGCCGTTGGCTCGAATCGCATCATACTCGGCCTTCGAGATCGCAAACTCTCCCTCTCGCGGCATCACGTTCACGTGGTACGGCAAGCCGCGCTCCTTCATGAACTCGGAAGCGTAGAGCTGAGCCTCGGGAATCGCCTCATCGTCGCCGCCCCAGAAGAACAGCGCGTCCGGGATGGCCTCCGCGCCCCGGGCCTCCCGAGGCGGGATCTGGTACAGCATCGGCTGGCCGGTGCGCGCGATCATGTTGCGCAGCACGAACAGCAGCTCGTCGGCATAGAGCACCTCCAACTGCTGCCCGCGCGTCAGGGCGGCGTCGCTGACGCGGTGAATTCCGTCGCCGTCAACGTCCTCCCACACGGGCCGCCCTTGATGCAACAGCCACAGCGTCTCTGCCAGGTCGAAGGCCAAGTAGCACGCCCAGCCGTCCCCACGCCGGCAAGCCGTGATCGCCGCAGTCGGCGCAAAGGGTCCACCACGCGGAAAGAGCGTCCCCACGGTCCGGGTGTCGCCTTGTGCGGCTACGGGACGGGTCGCGCCAAACACCAGCAAGCGCTGATCGGGATGCCAGCGAGTGTGCACAGCCTCCGTAAAGGGGCTATCCACCAGTTCCACGAATGCTGCCGGCTCGTACACATCCTCGGGCTGCTCGACTTCGCCCGTCGCCTCCACACCGAACAGCTCATCCAACCCCACCGTGCGCCAACCGATGAGCACCCCGCCGCCTTCCACCCACGCCTCCAGGGTCCGGCCGTCGAGGTGCAGCTCGGCCGCATCGCGCGGTGGGAGAATCAGGCTGGTCAGCTCCCCCAGAGCCCCCGGCAGGTCCTGCGGCGTGATCGCCTCCGCCTTGAGCCCCAGTTGATCGTTGATCTCGCGCACATACTCGTACCAGTGGTTCTCACCCGCGGCATTCGCCGCACGCCGCCATGCCGGGTCGTACAGGAAGGCCGAACAGAGCCTGCATGATGGATTCCCCACCAGCGGTCCCTCCTACAGCGTGATGCAAGCAGCGTTCGTCCCCCGCGGGCCGGCGCCCTGCTGTCTGAGGCGGACTCGCGTCTCCAGACACGGATTCCGCTCGCCTGGTCGTGCCTTGACAGTCCGCAGAGGTTGTTGCTATAATCGCCACGTCGGGCATCTTGGTCAGGCGTGTCGTTGTTCGACGGGGGCAGGAGCCCGGCGGCGTGACGCCTGCCGCAGCTACTACGCATTGGTGCCGGCATCGGGCGGAGGAGGACTCTCTAGACTATGGCCAAGAAGATCCTCGTCGTTGACGATGAGCGCCATATTGTCCGCTTGGTTCAGGTCAATCTGGAAAAACACGGTTACGAGGTCACTACCGCCTACGACGGTGTCGAGGCGCTCGAGAAAGTTGCCTCCGATCGGCCCGATATGATCGTCCTCGACGTGATGATGCCCCGGATGAACGGCTTCGACGTCCTCAAGAAGCTCCAGGCGGACCCCGCGACCCAAGACATCCCCGTCATTATGCTCACTGCCAAGGCCCAGGACGCTGACATCTTCAAAGGTTGGTCCTCGGGCGTGAGCTCCTACTTGACCAAACCCTTCAACCCCATGGAGCTCCTGACCTTCGTACAGCGCATCTTCCAGAGTCTGGAGGAGGAGGACGAAGACGAGGACGTCTGGCACGTCTAGGCGCCGCCGTCTGCCATGAGCGAAACTTCGCCTTCGCATTGGTGGCCATATGCCTTGGGAGGGCTCGCCGCTCTGTTCGGCGCGGCCCTAACTGTGTACTTCGTCCGACGACGAGCCGCGGATGCGTACAATCCCGCGCGAGCTCGACGGATTATCACCGACGCGCGTCGTTTGCTCTCCGAGCTCGAACAGGCTCTGCACGCACAGTAGCCGCGGGGTCAATCTCAAGCAGTCAGCGGGCCCGCTCCTTGCCGGCCCGCTTGTGGTCTCAGCGTCCCGCCTCCACCTCACCAGTATGCGGGATCGCTCCGCTTCAGCTCCCTCTTTGTGGCCAGCACCACGTACTCCCTGCAGCCTGTCTCCTCCGACAGGGCCGCCACGATCCGATCGCGCTCCTGTACATCGCCTGCGTGAACCATCGTGTACACATTGTACTCAAAGTCCGGCAGAGGCCGACGCTCGTAGCAATGGCTCACGTGCCGAGAGCCGCTGAAGATCCTCCCAACGCGCCCCACCTCCCCCTCCGACACCCGCCAGACGACCAGTGCGTTCGCCGCCAGGCCGGCCCTCCCAGGCGCTACCAGCGCACCAAAGCGGCGGATAATCCCGCTCCGCTTCAGCTCCCGCGCTACTTCCAGGAACCGCGCCTCGGTCAACCCGACCTTCCCCGCCAACTCGCGAAAGGGCCGCGCCTCGCAGGACAAGTCGCTCTGCAACGCTCGCAGCACTTGCCGCTGCTCCTCAGTCACCATGTGCGGGCTCATCTGTGTCCCCTGTCCCCAGCTCAAAGGCTGCGCGGATCTTGAACCGCCGCTGGGCTGGAGCCTCGTACAGCGCCCTGACCTCCAATCGGCCCCGCAATTCGGCCAGGATGTCCTGCACGCGCCTCCGGTCCCGTGCGATCAGCGTGAACCACACATTGTACCCGTGCTCCCGCTCGTAATTGTGAGTGACCTCAGGATACTGATTGACCACAGCAGCAAACTGGTCCACACGCTCCGGGTCCACCCGGCAGGCCACCAAGGTGCTGACCCAGCCGATCTTGCGCGGCGATACCACGGCACCGACCCGACGAACAATGCCGGCCTGCTTCAGCCGCCGCAACCGATCTAGAACATCAGCCTCGGCCAGCCCCAGTCTCTCCCCCACTTGTGCAAAGGGCCGCGGGGCCAGCGGGAGCTCGGTCTGCACAAGGTCCAGCAGCGCCCGGTCAATGTCGTCCATGGCCGCCTCGTCGCCTACTCCCCCATCCATCGCACCGCGTCCTTGGCGAAGTACGTCAGTATCAGGTCCGCACCGGCTCGCTTGAACCCGGTCAAGATCTCCATCGCAACACGCTGCTCGTCCAGCCAGCCTCGCGCCGCGGCCGCCTTTACCATCGCGTACTCGCCGCTGACGTTGTAGCAGGCCAACGGAGCGGTAGTCGCCTCTCGCACGGCCCGAATCACGTCCATGTACGCCAGCGCCGGCTTGACCATCACGATGTCCGCACCCTCGTCCAGGTCCAACAACACCTCCCGCACCGCCTCCCGTACGTTCGGCGGGTCCATCTGATACCCGGCGCGGTCCCCGAATTGCGGCGCGCACTGAGCTGCTTCGCGGAACGGGCCGTAGAACGCTGACGCATACTTCGCCGCATAGCTCATGATCGGCACCTGCTGGTGTCCTCCGGCGTCCAGTGCCTCTCGAATCGCTCGCACCCGTCCGTCCATCATGTCCGACGGCGCCACCATATCCGCTCCTGCGTCGGCGGCGGTCACCGCAATCCGAGCCAGGAGCTCCAGCGTCGCATCGTTGTCCACCTGCCCCTCCACCACCACGCCGCAGTGTCCATGGCTGGTGTACTCGCACAGACACACGTCGCAGATCACCACCACCGGCACCTCGGCGGCCTTCAGCGCCCTCACCGCTCGCTGAATGATGCCCTCGGGGTCATACGCCTCCGAGCCTCGTTCATCTTTGCGCTCGGGCAGGCCGAACAGCAAGACCGCCGGTATGCCCAACTCCGCCACACTTTCGGCCTCGCGCACCAGTTCATCCACCGAAAGGTGAAAGCATCCCGGCAGGGACTCGATCTCCGCCCGCACGCCCTGGCCGGGCACTACGAACAGCGGATACACCAGATCATCCTTCGATAGCGTCGCCTCTCGGACCATGCGCCGCAGCAAGGTTGAGGCACGCAACCGTCGCGGGCGGTAATATGGTCGCGGGACTTCCATTCTCGGTCCTCCCCTTCGACAGCAGCCCGGGCGAGCTCTGCCTCCAAATGGCGGCTCCACAGCCGCGGGCAGGTGCCCGCCAGCTTGACGACGAATCTTTTCCTGTTACCCTTCCACGCTTCCGAGGACGCCGAGCCAGTGCGACTGATTGACATCTCCGGCCCAATCTACTCGGGAATGTGGCAATACTTCCCCGAATATCCGGGGGCCCAGATTGACGATCTGCCCCAGCCGGCCGCCTTGCGGGACCGGGAGCCCGTCTATCTGCAGCGCTTCGTGCTGAGTGGGCAATCAGGCACTTACATCCAGACCCGCGCCCATGTGGACCGGTCCGCGGAAGCCGTCGCCGATTTGCCTCCGGAGCGCTTTTGGCTCCCCGCGGTCATCGTGGATGTAGCTCCCAAGCAGCGGCTGGAGCCGGTGCAGGCGGCCGACCTGGAACGCCGGTCGCCGGAGATTCGCCCCGGCGATGCCGTGCTGCTGCGCTCGGGATGGGACCGCAACTGGCGCGATCCCGACTTCATCGAGGGCAGCCCGTTCATCTCACCCGACGCTGCCCGCTGGCTCTTCGCTCACGACATCGCGCTATTGGGCAGCGACTTCCCGCGGTTCGATCGTGTGCACAACCCCTGCTTCCCGTGGGCCGAGCTCTGGGAGGCCGTGCCCCTGATCCTGGCCCCGGTCTGTAACCTGCCGGCTGCCTCCCCACGCCGCTTTACGCTCGCCGCCTTCCCTCTCAAGATCGAGGGGGCCTGTGCCAGCCCTTGTCGCGCCGTTCTATTCGACACCACAATTGCGGGGGATACTTGATCCCATGGCCAGTTCGTCGCTGCCTTCCGAGACTATTGATATGTGGGCCGCAAGGATCTGCCAGGCTGCTCGCCTGTCGGACGGTGCGGCGATCTTATTGGCGGGTGCCGACAGCATGGCGATCGCAGAAGCCCTGCTTCGTAGAGGCGACTATCAAGTCACCGTCGTGGACCTGTCTGAGAACGAGACCGCTCCCTCGGTCAACCAGGGGCTGCAGATTATCTCAGTACCCCCGGCCCTGACTGGCGTACGCCCTCATTCGACCGACTGTCTGTTCCTGTCCCACGTGTGGCGCCACGTCTCTGACCTGGCTGCCGCCGCGGACGGATGGTTTCACGTCCTGGCCCCGGCCGGCACGTGTCTGATCCGTCACCTGCCCCACGCGCAGATGGAGCACATGCTCGAGTACACCTTCTTCCCCCGTGCTCTGGCTCTAGACTTGGCTCGGACGCCCGACATCGAAGACCTGCGGGAGCTTCTGCGCCAGGCCGGATTCGGCCGCGTGCGCACGCACCATCTCGAGCACCGCGTCGCACAGACGCCCGAGGACCGCCTCCGCCGCATCGCCGGCCGCGAGCCCGAGACCCTCGCCGAACTGTCGGAGCAGGAGTTCCAGCAAGGCCTTACGGCCCTGGAAGAGCACTTCTTGATGCAGGCCGACTCCCAGGACACGCTCCTTGAACCCCAGGCGCTCACTGTCGCCCGGAAGCCCCGCCGGCGGTCTTGAACCAAGCTGTCCGGGCCGTCAGGGAGACCCTTCAGCCTCCGGCGGCTCCGCCTCCTCGACGCCCAACCCCTGTTTCGGGGGCCGCTTGAGTGGGAGCGCCAGCTTAACCCCTGGCAGCGCCGGCGCAGTTGGCTGCGCCGGCGTCACTGGCGAGACCGTAGGCCTTGCTGGCGTGCGTGGCTCCCGCGCACCCGCTGGCTCACCCTCTGATGGCTCCGCGGCAGGCCTCCGGGGCGTAACGGTCCGCGACGCTCTCGACGCCGTGCCGGGACGGACCCGCGTTGCACGCTCTTCGAGCGGCTCCGCTGGCTCGGCCGCGGGCGCCGTCGGAGTCTCTCCCGCCGGGATCTCGCTCACCGCAGGCGGTTCCCTGCCAAGGATCGCTGCCTCCTCCGCAAGCTGCGCGATGGCGTCCGTCGCCGGTTCGGCCCCCTGCTCTTCTCTGCCGTGCAACTCCTCCAATGGATGCCGCGGAGCCTGGAACTCCGGCACTCGCGCAATCAGCTCCCTTGCCGCCAATTCGCTGCGCTGCACCGTCGGCTTCGGGCTCCGGACGGCTTTCACATAGAGCCGCTTGTCCCCTCGCGAAGGCGGATCGCAGGTTACCAGCGTCAACGCTTCCTTATCGCTCTTCAGCGCGGCAGCCAGTCCCTCCGGCCCGCAGACCCCCGTCTCATCCACGGCATACCAGTACGCCTCACTCGGGGTCTTCAGCAGCACCTCGTCGCCCTTCCGCACCTCATCGAGGCGCAGGAACGGTGACCCGTACACGTTGCGAAAGCCCACTATCACGCAGTTCCCCCGTTGACCCGGAAGCGCCGTACGATTATCGTGCGCCAGCCCTTGGCGCAGGTCGGCAGGACCCGTCCACTCCCTCACCACCACGTTCAGCCCGATCGACTCAATCACCAGTCTGGCTGGCGCAAAGCCCTGCGGCGCCTGTAGCTCAGCAGTCGGTGCATCACGCACGACGGGCTGGGGCTCACGCGGGCCCAGGTCCTGCCGGGCCTCGCGTTGCTGCCACGCCGTGTACACGTTTGCGATCACCGGGAACACCACCGCCCCCAGCCCAATGCCCACCAGCAGAGCACCCAGCCCCTGCCATACCAGCGGCCACTTCCCCCGCCCAAGGGACGACACCAGTTGTCGTAACCTATCCATCGTCATTCACCGGCTGCCGCCCAGCCCTGGACGCCCTTGAGCCCGCTCTCGGGTCTTCCGCGCCTTCTCCAGCATCACGCTCGCCGGGCCGCCACCGCCTCCGCCCAAATCGCCCGGCGTTACCGGCGTTATCGGCCCTACGCCAATGCCGCCAATCGGCGTGCCGGGCGCGGTCCCTCCTAACGGCCCGCTCCGGGCCGGGCCGGGACCCTCGTCGAAGATCGAGCCCATGTCACGGATCTCGGTCGGCAAGCTGACCACGATCTCCCCCTCGCCTCGGGTCATGGACTCGCTGGCCAGCACCTCCTGCTCCTGGTTGGCAAGCTGCTCCTGCGGCTGGCCCTCCAGCCGGTAGCGCATCAAGTACTTGCCCTTCGGCAGGTTGCGGAAGCCGTAGTTGCCCTTCTCGTCGGTCACGGTCGCGTACAGCTTCTTCTTGCCGTCGGTCGTCCACAGTTCAATGATGCTGTTCGGGACGCGCACCGTCACCCACCCCGTCGTCACCCCGGCAGCTCGGCTAATCTGTTCCCGTTCTGCCCAGCCATACACACAGGACTGCCTCAGGAATCTCTTCCCGGCCACAAACAACCCCAGGCCCACCACGACCCCGATGCCAATGGGCACCGCTCGCGGCAGATACTTGCCCAGCACTCCGGCCCCCACACCCAGAACCGCACCCGCCGCCGGCAAGCCCACGATCAGCACAGGATCCATCGTGATCATCTTGCGCAGCAGCGCCGCCACGACAGCCAGGACTGCCGTGACAAGCGCCGCGACGGGCGCGGACAGCATGGAGCGCTCTTCGTCCAGGCGCGCCGCGATCAGCCCGACCACCAGAAACAGGAACGGTTGCGTCCAGACGAAAAAGCGGCGAAAGAACTCGGCCCTGACCTCCGGCACCGCCTGTGGACTGATGAACAAGTACAGCAATTGCGCCAACACAATGCTGCTGACCAGCCCCACCAGCGCCGCAACGGCCGGAGCCAGCACTGGGTCACGCTTTCCCTGGTCCTGGGGGACCGCTCGCCGTGATGGTTCGCTCGGACGAGTCGCGGCAGCCGCGCCCATCCCGGGCGCAGGAACGCGCGGAGGCGCACCGGCCGACGCGCCCCCCAGCGGCGTGGCCTCCACAGCAGAGGCCGCTGTCGCCCGTGCGCCGGATAGCCGCTGCAGCGCGGCCAACGCCTGTTGGTGATTCGGGTCAACCGCGGCCGCCTGTTCATATTGACGAACCGCTTCGTCGGTACGGCCGGCCCTCTCCAGGGCATACCCGAGATTGTACCTGGCCGGCGCGCTATTGGGGTTCTTCTGCACGGCTCCACGCAAGTGCGTGAGGGCCCGCGCCGTGTGGCCCAATTGGGCCAGGGCCGCTCCCAGATAGTGCTCTGCGTCGAAGTCCGCCGGTGCCGTCTGGTGAGCCTGCTGAAACACCTGCACGGCCTGCTGGACTTGCCCCTGCTGGATCAGCTCCAGACCATGCCGCACCAATCCCGTCACGTCCTGCGGGCTTCCGGGGATTCGCCGGTCGAACTCCAGGCCGCAGTTCCGGCAGACTAACGCTTCATCGGAGCCTTCCACCCCACAATTCGGGCATTTCATGCCCTACCTCCTCGCCTCCTGTCGCTCATCCGCCCTGCCCCCCATTGTTCCCCGCGCACATCCTTCCTTCCTGCCGTCCCACCTACGCCGGGCGCTCACTACCCCAATGCGCTCAGCAATGACTGTGCCAGGCACTTCAGTGATGTTGCAGTCACATTCCACGCGACCAGAACAAGCCCACCCACCGCCAACGCCACCACCCCCGCTCCTACCAGACGCAACGCCGTCGGCCGGGCTCGCTCCTCTTCGGACGTCTCCGGACTCCCCTTGGTTCGAAGGTATAAGCTCATCAGCCGTTCCGCGCCGAACTCCTCCTGCTGCGCCGCCGCCGTCAGCACGGCCGGGGTCACTTCATCTGCATTCTGCAACCCTTCGCCTCCGGGCAGCACCCTAATGAAGGCAGAAAGAACCGGCGCCGGTCCTCCCGCCGCCGCGACCGCGGCCGTGTCGCAGGCCAGCTCAGCGTCTCGCCGCCACCGACGCCAGAACAGCAATGCCGTGGGCACGAAGATCAACACACTTCCACACAAGGTCGCTATAATCCCCCAGAGGTTGTCGCGTCGCCGGGCGTGCATCATCTCGTGCGCCAGCACGGCCACTAGTTCCTCGTCAGACGTACACTTGACCAGTCCGCTCGTAACAACAACGTCGGTCCGCCACAAGCCCAGGCACATGGAGTTTCGCTCTGGCCGGCGCAGCTCGTGCACAGCCTCTGGCGAGGGCCGCAGAGCTTCCGGCAGGCGGTCGAGAGCCCGCTGCAACTTCTCGGAGGGCAGCCCAGCGCTCCGCAGGCATTTTCGGCGTACCGACAGCGTGCTGCCCAGAACCCCCGCAGTTCGAACCACCGCAGCCAGGATTACCAGACCCGCTGCCCCGGCGACCAAACGCGCCCGGAGTTCCACGTCCGCGCCCTGCAGAAGAGGCCGGAAGCAAACGTGCTTGCTCTGGTGCCACCAGGGGCTCGCCAGCGGCGACAGATGCGTAGCCCACGACACCGCCCAGACTCCCACGGCGGCTCCCCCAACCACCGGCAGAAGCAGACCCGCCAACCAGAAACACCCCCGCTTGCCAGAGGCCTCTGGGGCCGCTGTCTCTGCGAGGGCGCTGATCGGGAGGTAAGAGAGAAGACTCAGGACTGCCGCTGCGGCCAGCCAGATGAGTGCTGCCGCGAGCCCCGAGCTAACCGCCACCGCCATCCCTCCGGCTCTTTTGTTCGGCGATCTTCTTCGCTAGAGCGTCAAGCTTCTCCGGGTCCGACTGACTTATCGCCTCCACGAAGTAAGCAATCGCCGGCTCCGCAAAGCTGGACAGCAGTCCGTCCAGCACCTTCCGCGCCACGTTCTTTCCCAGATCGCCGCGCGACACCTTTGCCGAATACCGATAGGCCTTCCCAACACGACGCCGGCTGAGAAAACCTTTCTTGTACAGCCGGTCCAGCGTCGTCATGATGGTCGTATAGGCAGCCTGCTTATTCCGCTCGGCCAACTCGGCCCGCACCTCCTCCACACTCAGGTCGTCCCCATCCCACACAACTTCCATGACCTGCGCCTCCAGCGTGCCCAGCGCCTGTTTCAGGTCCTTCTCGCCCGGCCGAAAGACCGGCAGATCCGGCTCATCGCTGCGTGGCATCTTCCGCACCTCCTGCGACCCTTGCCGGCGGACACCGACCTCGCCCCCAGACTAGCACCTCGCGCGTCGTACACCCGCTGGCAACCGTTTCACCTACTATCGTAGATAGTGTATCCGTTCCAGGCACCATCCAAACGCCTACGACCAAGCATAGTAGACAACGTTACAGTTGTCAAGGTTTCGCCGACCTGCCGGTACGGCACTGCCCCAAGGGAAAGGCGCAGCCCCTCATCCCTCTTGTCTAGGGCCGCACTGTCTCCTGCCGATGCCGTGCACGAAGCCTCTCCAGGAACTCGTCAGGGACGGGCACGGCACCAATCGCTACGGGCCGGACCGCCCCCGGACCGTGCGAATCTGAGCCACCGGTCATCGCCAGGCCCACCCGGGCTGCGAGACGGCGGTACCGCTCAACCATTGCTGGCGTATGGTCACAATGGTAGATCTCCAGCCCCGAGACGCCGAGCGCGATGATGGATTTGACAACCCGATCATCGTGGATTAGCCCCGGGTGGGCCAAGGCTGCCAGGCCACCGCTTTCACGGATGGCCGCAATGGCCTCGGCAGGCGAGAGCTTGTAGCGCGGCACGTACGCGGGTCGTCCCCGCTTGAGGTAACGCGTGAACGCCTCGGCCAACGTGCGGCACGCACCGGCTGCCACGAGAGCCTGGGCCACGTGCGGCCGGCCGACGCTCCCCTGGGGCGCGAGCCCTAGGACGGCCTCCAGCTCCAGAGGCACTCCCAACGCCCCGAGGCGCTGGACCATGGCTGCCGCTCTGCGGCGGCGCGACTCGCGGATGGTCCCTAAGGCCTCTCGGAGGGCCGCGTCCTCCGGGCGAATGAAGTACCCCAAAATGTGAACTTCCCGCGGCCCGAAATCCGTGTTAATCTCGACCCCCGGGACCACCTCCACCCCATACCTGGCTCCTGCCTCCTGCGCCGGCTGCACCCCGTCCACACAGTCGTGATCCGTGATCGAGATGGCGCGTAGGCCCCTCTCGCCGGCCTCTCTGACGATCTCTTCCGGACTAAGCGTTCCGTCGGAGAACGTGCTGTGGATGTGTAGATCAATGGCCATGTATTACCGCTCACGCTGTCCAGGTGCCGATTCCAAGTCCACGCTCCATGACAACGCCGCTTTCGCCGCGGCATCCCGGCCTTCAATCAGCACGCACGCCGTGAGAAACGCGCCCTTCTTGTCCAGCGGCCAGTTCATATCCCCGCAGCGCGACGCTTGCACGCAGGAGGGACAACCCGCGGTACAGGGGCACTCGCGGATCGTTTTCGCCACCGCGGCGAGCAGCTCGTCCGCGCGGTCATAGGCTGCCTGGCAGATCCCGACGCCACCCGGGTAATTGTCGTACAGAAACACGCCGGGCCCGCCCGTGTCCGGATGCTCGACTGTGGAGGCACCACCCGCATCCAGCGGATCGCACAGCGCAAACAGCGGCAGCAGCGCGATCAGACAGTGCTCCAGGCCGTGCAGCGATCCCGCCAGGTCACATCCGTGCTCGGCCAAGAATCCTCCCAGCTCAGCGGGGACCCCAAACCACAGCCCCTGGGTCTCGAATTCCTGCGGCGGCAAGTCGAGCTCTTGGGTTCCCAGGTTCTGCTCCGTGCCCTGCCGGCGCTTCTGGTAGCCCACCACGCGATCCGTCACTCGCACGTCGCCGAAGTGCTTTGTCCCGCACGCCAGGTCCTCCCTTGCGCTCTGCTCCTCAACCCGTACCTCCGAACGCACTAGCGCAAAGGTGTAGTACCGGGCCTTCGTGGGCCGCACGCGGGCAATCTTGCTCTCCAGATCGAGCTGCTCAACCCGGTAGCTCTCCCCCCGATGCAGGTAGATCGCGCCCTCGTGCACCAGGAAGTAGGCGCTACGCGCGTCAATGGTGCCCAGCAGCTCCTCGCCGGCGGCCACGTTCACGATGTCGAAGCCCTCACCCGAGGCCGAGCGGATGCTCACCTGCGCGGCGGGATAAAAGTCGGCGATCCAGTACCATTTCTCGCGCTTGGTCACGTACCGCGCCTCCGCCAGGATCTGCAGCAGCTCTTCCATGCGTGCACCGAAGAGCTCCACATCGGCCTCGGTGAGTGGCAACTCGTATGCCGCGCACAGCAAATGCGCGGCCAGAATGAACTGGTTCTGCGGATCAATAATTGCTCGTTCGGTGCTGGTCTCGAAAATGTAGTCGGGTGACCGCATCAGGAACTGGTCCGCACCGTTGGCCAAGGCGACCAGGATAGCCAGTGAATCCTCGGCACTGCGCCCGGCCCGCCCTGCTTGCTGCCAGGTGCTGGCGATGCTGCCCGGATAGCCGGTTAGAATCGTCGCCTCCAAGTGGCCCACATCAATGCCCAGCTCCAGTGCCGTGGTGGAGGTCACGCCCAGCAGTTCGCCCTCGAATAGCTTGCGCTCGATCTCGCGTCGCTCCTCCGGCAGATAGCCGCCCCGGTAGGCCATGATCTTCTGCGCCAGGTCGCTGTCCTTGCCCAGCTCTTTGCGTGCATACCGCAGGATTAGCTCAGCGACCATGCGCGCGACGGTGAAATCAATGCACCGAATGCCGCGCTTCACCAACTCGCACAGTAGCTCCGCGGACTCGATGTTCGGGCTCCGACGCCCGGAACGCGCCCGCCCGCTGGTCGGGGGGTTCCATAGCGCGAAGAACTTGCGGCCCCGTGGCGAGCCGTCGTTGTCCACCACATGCGTGGGCAGGCCCGTCAGATTCTCGACGAGTTCTCCGGGATTCCCAATCGTTGCCGAGCAGCAGATGAACTGCGGCCGAGCGCCATAGTGGGCAGCAATTCGCCGCAGCCGGCGGATGACATTCGCCGTGTGGCTGCCGAAGACCCCCCGGTAGATGTGCACCTCGTCGAGAATCACATATTTCAGATTGCGGAAGAAGTCGGCCCAGGTCTGGTGGTACGGCAGGATGCCGATGTGGAGCATGTCCGGGTTGGTCAGCACGACCTGGGCTTCGCGCTTGATGGCGCGGCGCCGGGGCGCGGGCGTGTCGCCGTCATAGCAGGCGGCCGTGAAGGCCGTGCCCTCGCCGAACGCGCCCAGTTTGCGCAATTGATCCTGCGCCAGAGCCTTGGTCGGGAAGACGAGGAAGGCCCGACTGGTGCCTCGTTCGTAGATGCGCTGCGCCACCGGGATGGTGTAGCAGAGCGTCTTGCCGCCCGCGGTGGAGGCCACCACCACGACGTTCTCGCCTCTGAGCACGCGCCGCACTGCCTCCGCCTGATGCGTGTACAGTCGCTCAATGCCCAAGTTATCGAGCACCTGCTGCACCCTCGGCACGAGTTCCACGCCCAAGTCTTCGTACCGCGGCGGCCGCGGATCGAGCACGCGGCAATGAACGATCTGCCCCCGGTACGAGGGCCTCTGCTGCAACTCTTCCAGCAGCTTGGGGAAGTTCATAGGCACCGCTACTATGTCGCTTTACGGCGACCCGTTTGGATGCGCGCTCGCCCCAGATCGTAGCAATCGCTTGCTTCACACGGGTCCAAACCTACTCCTCAAATCCCTCAGCGGCCGCATCGTCATCCGGGCTTTCCTCGACGTCCAGGTCGGTGTGGTAGTCCTCCTCCGCGGCAGCGTAGAGCTCCTCCACGCGCTGGCGCTCGGCCGCCAGCTCCTCCTCGGTCGGCGGCACGCCCATGTCGCGGGGAATCGCCGGCCCCATGGGAACCGTATCGGCCGGCGGCTGCAGCGGCGCCGGCTCGGCCCGCCGACGTCGCCGCCGACGCCATTCCACAACCATCGCCAGCACCACGCTCAGCATGTACAGGCCCACAACAGGCAGGCTCAAGGCCAGCAGAGTGACCACGTCCCACGTGGGCGTGATGATCGCGGAAGCAATCAAAATGATGATCACGGCATGCCGCCACTTGGAGAGCATCTGTCGCGCGGTCACCATTTCGGCCATGGCCAGGAACATCATCACCAGCGGAAGCTGAAACACGATCCCGAAGGCTAGCATCAGACGGATTACGAAGGTAAGATACCAACCGATACGCAGCTCGGTTTCCAGTCCCAGCCGGTCGTTCCACCGGATCAGAAAGATCAGGCCGCGGGGAGCAATCCAGTAGCAGAAGACCACACCGGCGAGAAAGAGCAGAACGGACCCGGGAATCAGGTACTTGATCCACCGCTTCTCCTTGTCGTACAGGCCGGGCCGGATAAACAGCCACATCTCGCGGAAGACCAAGCCGCAACTGATCACCAGGCCGCCGATGAACGCCGTGTACAGGCTAATCATCAGCCCCTCGGTCGGCGTCAAGACCAGCAGCTTCGGCGTCTTGTCCAGGCTCTCGCAGGCCTTGATGTAGGGGGTCTCAAGAGCCCTCAGAATCCAGCCATGCGCCGCGAAGCCGCCGATCATGCCGACCAGCAGCCAGCCCAGCGCTCGCAGGATGTGGCCCCGGAGCACTTCCACGTGGTCCAGGAAGGGCATCTCCGCCGTCTCGCGCTGCGGGGTCTCGCTCATAGCTCCAGTGCACCCAGTGCACGCCGACTAAGACGCCCGCCGGCGTACCGACGCGGGCGGGGCAAAGCCACGCTACGTTGCAGCATCCTCGGGAACAGGAGTGCTAACGAATGGCTCTCTCCGTCTCCCGGTCGAACAAGTGGACGTTCTGCATATTCACGACAACTTCGAAGGGCTGCTGCTCTCGGGCCGTGGTCGCGCTGTCCAGGCTGGCCACCAGATCGTGCTCACCGGCCCGCAGGTACACGATCGAGGTGGCCCCCATGGGTTCAATTACCTCGACCTGCGCCGCAATCGTGTTCTCGGGCTTCGGGGGCACCGCCGGTGACAGCGCCCGGTCGTAGATATCCGCTGGCCGGACGCCCAGGACCATCGGTCTGCCCACGTAGGCGCCCAGCGCCCCCTTGCGGTCCGGCGGCAGCCCGATACGGAAGCTCCCAGCATCGGCCCACAGGCTCCCTGCCTGCTCCTCCAGTGTGCACTCCACGAAGTTCATCGGCGGACTCCCGATGAACCCTGCCACGAAGAGGTTCGCAGGTGCATTGTATAACCCGAGCGGCGTATCCACCTGCTGGACCACACCTTCCCGCAGCACCGCGATGCGGTCGCCCATGGTCATGGCCTCGATCTGGTCGTGCGTCACATAGATAGTCGTGATGCCCAGGCGCCGGTGGAGCTTGACCAATTCCGCGCGCGTTCGCACCCGCAGCTTGGCATCCAGATTCGAGAGCGGCTCGTCCATCAGGAAAACCGCCGGCTCGCGAACAATGGCCCGACCTACCGCCACCCGCTGCCGCTGGCCCCCGGAGAGCTCCTTGGGCCTGCGCCCCAACAAGTCCGTTAGGCCGAGCATCTCGCCGGTTTCCGCCACGCGTCGCTGGATCTCCGCCTTCGGCACTCTCCGATTCCGTAAGCCGAAGGCCATGTTGTCAAACACGCTCATGTGCGGGTATAGCGCGTAGTTCTGAAACACCATCGCGATGTCGCGGTCTTTGGGAGACAGGCCGTTGACCAGGCGGTCGCCGATGAAGATCTCGCCTTCCGTGACCTCCTCCAGCCCTGCGATCATGCGCAGACAAGTGGTCTTCCCGCAGCCCGATGGACCAACGAGGACCAAGAACTCCTTATCCTGGACTTCGAGGGTCACACGGTTGACGGCCGCAACATCCCCGAAGCGCTTGGTCAGATTCCTCAACAAGACCCGAGCCATGGGGCGCCGAATCTCCTGCCCGGAGCCATTTGCGAGACCATCCGCGCCGACAGCTTTGAAATAGCCCCTCGCACGATCTACAGACGACCTGTCTCCGACGGTACAGCGCGAAGTATAGCCCCCGCTGTCGGAACAAGTCAACCGACCGCACCGAGCCGGTGGGGCGACTTAGTCGCCCACACCGATCAGCCTCTTCTTCTGCTCCCAGTAGTACGCGAAGTTGTCGTACGGGACGTCGGGAGGAATCGAGTGGTCAATAGTGGGGATATAGCCACCGGCTTCCACCGCGGGTCGGATGCGCTCCAGCTCGGCGTCAATAGCCGCACGATCAGCCGCGAGCACGCGCTTGTCCACGCCACCGCTCATCAGCAACTCGCGCCCGTACTCCCGCCGTAGGGCCGCGACGTCCATCCCGGCGGCAACCTCCATGGGGTAAACGCCACGCACGCCGGCCTCGAGCCAAAGAGGAATCAACTCGCCCACATGCCCGTCGCTGTCCACGAAGATCAGCTCCACACCATGCCTGCGAGCGAACTCGGCCACTCGAGCATAGCGCGGGAGCATGAACTCCCGGAACATCGCAGGCGAGATCAGCGACGCTGTGTGGTACGCCATGTCTTCCCACATGATGATCCAGTCAATCGGCGCCTCCCGGAGCGCGCGCTCCATTACCCCGATAAAGAACTCGCAGAAGTACTCCATAATGTCGTGCACTAGCAGCGGATCATCGTGCAGGGCCACCATGGCGCCCTCAGCGCCCATTAGCTCGCGCACGCCGCCGAAGAAGCTGAGGTAACGGTCCCCCGACAGCGACAGCGGGTAGCTCTGCTCCCGCCACTTGACTACCCTCTCGGCCCAATCCGGCGGATAGCGCTCAGGCGAGGAAGCGTCGAAACGCGCTCGAATGACCTCCCAGTCCGCCCGGTCTTTCACGGGAAACTGAACGAACTCCGGCATCGAGGTCTCCCGCTCGTGCAGCTCGCGAACCACTTGACCCTTCTCGTTAAGGTACGTGACGCTCCGCTCATCGCGTGACAGCTCCTGCCGTTCGAACGGCGGTATCATGGCGAAGCTAACGCCGCAATCCAAGCGCGGATCACAGTCGGCGAATTGCGCCACATGATCGCCGGGCATTCCCTCGCTTTTCCAACGTCGCAGCGTCGAGGCCCAGGGCCCCCACTCCCACAGCGGGACCCGATCCACCGGCTGGAAGCTCATCGTCGCGCGGAAGCGCTCTCGGGGTGTCATGGCGCAGCAGCTCCTGGCGCAATGCGGACCTTCACCTTGCGGCTGGCCGCCGGGCGCAAGCGCGCGTCGAGGAGCTCGACCGCCACTTCATGCTCGCCCGGCTCGACCTTCGCAGTGTCCCACACGTAGCTGAAAGGCTGAACAGTCGAGATGAGCCTGGTCCGGCCGTCAATCTTGAAGACCGCGGTCTTCGCCTCGACCTGAGAGCCCGGGTCGGCGAGAATACTCACGAGACCCGACAGCCCGTTCTCGCCGGCCCCGCGGATAATCAGGTTCACGCCGGTCTTTGGCTGCGGCCCAATGTACTTGAGCGGATTGTGCCAGAGCGGCTCAGGCAAGTCGGCCGTCTCGGGCGGCTGAGCCGCGGGGGCCGGGAAGGCCTCCTTCGCGGTCGGCGGCCCGACCGGCAGCGAGGCGACCATGGCGGGCCCCGCTTCGACATTCGACAGAAAGTGTGCGTCCGCGATTAGCTCACGATATTTGGCGAGCACTCTGGGATTATCCGTCACGGAGTAGTCATTGGCCGCCAGCCCCTTGCCGACCGTGTCCACGCTGAACCAGTTGACCATCTTCACCCGCGGGAACTCCCGGATCAAAGCTGTGTACAGAGCGCTCGCCTTGGCAATCGCGAAATCCACCTGGCTCGACTTGCAGGCATCACAGTAATGAGTGGCGGCATACTCTGATACTTGGATGGGCTTGCGGTCGGCGTACATGTCGTACACCGCGCGTAGCTGATCGCAAGGGTCCTCGCCCCCTTGCTTTGCCGGATCGTTATCGTGGTGGTGGACGCTGTAAATGTTCACACCGACCCAGTCCACGTACTCGTCGCCGGGGTAGTACGATGCGATAGTCGCCACCGGCGTCGCGAAGGGGCACCAAACGAGGGCCACATTGGGAGCCAATTCGGAGAAGACCTTGTACACCAGACGCCATTTCTCAATGTACAAGCTCGGATCGCCCGAGTAGGCCATCCAGGTGCCGTTCATCTCCGAGGCGTACCGCAGGAAGATCGGGCAGCCGGCATGAGCGGCGGCCTGGGCCCAGCCGCGCAAGTAGTCGTCCTCCTGAACCACGGCCAGCCCATCATTCGGCTCCCAGGCGATGTGCGGCACCGCTCCGGCTGCCTTGACCTTCTCAACCCAGTGGAAGGGAAAAGGCTGACCATAGCCGACGTAGCGGAAGTACGAGGCATGCTTTTTCCCGGTAAGCTGTTCGAACTTGCGAGGGTCGCCGCCGGAGGCGTCGTCCAGCTCGATGTAGGCTCCGATATAGCACCCCTTCTCCGGCTCGAGCTTCGCCGGCGGAGGAGCGCCAAAGAGTAGGTCCGCCGGTATGAGCAGGCAAATCAGCGCACCGAGAAGCCAATAGCGCATCGTCCTTGACCGCGGGCTGAACCAGGCGGCGTTGAGGAATCCCTATGGGCGCGCTTCATCGCACCCTAACTCGCCTTATGCGAGTATACGAGAAGCCCGAAGGGCAAGTCAACGGGGTCAACAGCCGGTGGCGCTGTTCGCCGAGGGGCTGGATGGGGGGCGTTTGGGGGCCCATCCAGCCCGCGCTTGTTTACCCGCCGTCCTCCAGCGCCAGCAGCTTCTGGAACATCTTGGCGTTGATGACTGCCTTGCCGGTATAGCAATTGTTGGCAAAGAAGAACACGTTGCCGCAGCAACGCTCCAGCTCTCTTACTCGCTCAGCCCAGACGGATAGCTCCTCCTCCGAGTAGAGGTAGTCGTACCGGTCATTTCCTCCCCTGGCCCAGTTGGCCGCGTTGCGGCCGTGGAGCCGGACGTATCCCAGGTTAGCAGTCGCATGCACGACGCCCGGCATCAGGCCCAACCCCTGCGGCTCGTCCACGCAGCAGAACGCGATGTCCTCGTCCCCGAGCCAGCCGAACATCGCTGGACGGTTCCACGATTCGTGCCGGAACTCAACTACCAGAGGCACATTCCCCACTTCCTCCCTCAGGCTCAGCACATAACTCCGATTTGCTTCGACGTTGCGGAAGCTCTGGGGGAACTGTGCCAGAATGCCGGCCAGTTTTCCAACTTCGGACAAGGGCGCCAACGCCTTCACGAAATCGCTTACACTATACCTCTTCTCAGCCTGGGGAAGCACCAGCGATCGGTGCAGCTTCACTGTAATGGGGAACTGTGGTGGGGTGCGTGCCGCCAGACTGGCCACCATCTTCATTGACGGCGGATGATAGTACGTCGAATTGATCTCCAAGCTGTTGAAGTGGCGGCAATAGAACTCCAAACGCTTGTTGTCCGGCAATCCGGCGGGGTAGAACACTCCTCGCCAGCTCTGGAAACTGAATCCACTCGTGCCCACGTAAATCATCGGTTCACTCCATGCGTGGCCAACTTTTCCAGATCCAGGTGCAGCTTGGCGCGCTGGTCTTCCAGCGGTCGCGATCTCACCTCCAGCAGGCTGGCCCGGTTGATCGCGGTCTCGCCGAACCTCTCAATGACACGGTCCACGGCACGCGCCAGTCGGGACCTCTTCAGCAAATCAGGACCGAACAGGGACATCTGCCCGCCGATGCGTCCGCGCCGTAAGTTGGAGAGCGCAATTCCAACCAGGCGGATCCGTTTCCCGTCGAGGTCCAATAGCGACAGCATCTCGAAGGCGTGCTTGAACATAACGTCTTCGAGATCGGTATAGAAGGCTAAAGAGCGGCTGCGTGTGATGCTCTTAAAGTCCGCGAACTTCACACGGAGGGTGACCGTGCGCCCCTGGTAGCCCTCGCGGCGCAGCCGACGAGCAACCTTGTCGGCCAGCGCGCGCAGGCAGAGTCGCAAGACCGCGCGCTCCGAGGTATCACTCTCCAGCGTCAGCTCGTGCCCCATGGACTTAACCGGCTTCGCCTCGTAGTACGCCCGCACGGGCTCGTCGTCGAGACCCCGCGCGGCGTTATACAGCGTTCGACCGATCACCCCGAACTCGCGCTCCAGCAGCGCCAGAGGCACCTGCTCCAGGTCACCAATAGTGCGCACCCCCATGCGCCGCAAACGCTCGGCGGTGCTCTCCCCCACCCCCCACAACTCGGACACCGGTAGAGCCCTCAGAACACCCGGTAGATCCTTCGGATGGATGATCGTTAGCCCGTCCGGCTTATCCCAGTCCGAGACCATCTTGGCCACGAGCCGATTGGGCGCGATGCCGACCGAAGCCGACAGGCCCAGCTCGGCCTTGACGGTGCGCTTGATCTCCCGCGCCATGGCCGCCGCGTCGTCAAACATGTGCAGGCATCCGGTAACGTCCAGAAAGGCCTCATCAATGGAAAAGGGCTCGACGTCCGGCGTGAAGCGCTGGTAGATGCGCAGCGCCGCGAGGGCTTCCTTCGCATAAGCCTCAATGTTACCGGGCATAAAGACCGCATGAGGGCACCGCTGCTTGGCTTCCCACAGCGGCATCCCGGCCCGAATGCCGAACGGTCGCGCCTCGTACGAGCCGGCCGACACCACCCCGCGCGCCGAGGACAGCTCGCCGACGATCACCGGCTTGCCCACCAACTCCGGCCGCAGTTTTTGCTCCACTGACGCGAAGAACGCATCCATGTCAATGTGAAAGATCGTGCGCGCATTCATTTCTGGCTCTGGTTCTTACCACGAAGACACCGAAAACACAGAGAAAGGCAGACTAGGGCAAAAAAACATCGTTGAGCGAATGCTCCTTTTCAATATTCGATATTCTCCATGCTCTCCGTGTCTCCGTGGTGAACCATTAACAGCGTTTCGCCTTTCTCCGTGCTCTCCGTGTCTCTGTGGTGAACCATTAACAGCGTTTTGCCTTTCTCCGTGCTCTCCGTGTCTCTGTGGTAAATCACGCCACCACGGCGCGGCTCGGGCTCTCGGCCTCCATGGAAAGCCATTCGAGATGATGTGCCGCCAGTTTCGTCGCCTCGTCCGAGCGGTCCAGACGACCGCGAACGAGAATGAGCTGATCCTCCTGCACGGCATCCTGGAACGCTCGATACAGCTTCGGGAAAACTACGATCTCCATCAAGCCTTCGAGGTCCTGCAGGAGCACAAACAGCATGTACTCGCCTTTGCGCGTCCTCTGCCGCCGCACCGACGCGACCACGCCGGCGAGGGAGGCAATCGAGCCCTCCGGTTGCAGCTCCGCCTGAGCAGTGCTGATCACGCCCATCTCGCGCAGCGTATCGGCATACTCGCTAAGCGGATGGCCGGTGACGAAGAAGCCCAGAATCCGGCGCTCTGCTGCCATGACCTCGCGCGCAGTAAAGGCTGGAAGATTAATGCCCGCGGGGTCGAGATCTGGTGGCGTCTCGTCAACTCCAAGTTCTGCAAAGCTGGCCTGACAAGACTGACAGGACCGGCGCTTCGCCTGATCCATCGTGCCCTTCAACACCGCGAGCAACTGGGCCCGATTGTGGCCCGTGAAATCGAAGCACCCACAGCGTATCAGATTCTCAATACCGGGCCGTGTAACCGTCGAAAGATCAACCCGCCGGCAGAAGTCATACAGGGAGGTGTACAGGCCGCCGCGCCGACGCTCGCGGACGATGGCGGCCAGCGCGGCTGGGCCGAGCGCCTGGATCACGGCCAAGCCCACGCGAATCTCCTCCCGGCCCGAGCAATCGTGCTCCACCGTGAAGTGATATTCACTGCGGTTGATGTCCGGCGGTCGCAGCCGTATTCCCGCGCGCCGGGCCTCCTCGACATATTGCGACATCTCATAGTAGCCCATCTCCGAGGTCAGCAGCGCGGCCATGTACTCGGCCGGATAATGCGTTTTCAGGTATGCTGTCTGGTAACTAATCATGCCGTACGACGCACTGTGCGACTTGTTGAACGCATAGCCCCCCACACGCTCCAGCGCCGCCCAGATCTCGGCCGCCTCGTTGGCGGGCAGCCCTTGGCGCACCGCGCCGCTAATGAAGTCCGACCGCCACTTGTTGATGCGCTCCGCTTTGCCGCTGGCGATGGCTCGGCGTAGATTGTCCGCCTGGCCCAACGAAAAGCCCGCGGCCGCCTGGGCCGCCAGCATGATCTGCTCCTGGTACAGGAACACGCCGTAGGTGCTCTGGAGAACCGGCTCCAGGCACGGATGCGGATACTCGATCTTCTGCCGACCGTGCCGGCGCTCGATGTACGCCTCCGTCATGCCGCTTTGCAGCGGCCCGGGACGATACAGCGACAAAATGGCGATCAGGTCCTCCAGATTCAGCGGATGATACCGCCGCAGCAGGTTGCGCATCCCCGGGCTTTCGAGCTGAAAGACCCCGAGGGTCTTGCCGGCTTGCAACGTGGCGAACGTGGCTGCGTCGTCCCAGGGGATCTCATCCACTGTGAGGTCGGTCTTCCCGGCAGCGCGCGCCATTCGCAGGCAGTCGTCCATGATGGTCAGATTGCGCAGTCCGAGCACGTCCATCTTCAAGAGACCCAGATCCTCGATGGAGCGCATGTCGAACTGCGTGATGATCTCGCCCTTCGGTGCGCGTTGCAGCGGTGTGACCTCGGTGAGAGGGCGCTTGGAGAGCACAATGCCCGAAGGATGGATGGAGACATGGCGAGCGATGTTTTCCAGCGCCATGGAGACTTCCAGGAGCGTCTTGACCGGCTCCTGATCGCGTGGCAGGTTCTGCAGTTCGGGCACCTTCTCCAGCGCATAAGCAATCGCCGAGCTTCCGCCGAAATGGGGCACCCGACGCACGATATCGTCAATCTCGGCGAAGGACATGTTTAGCGCCCGCCCGACGTCGCGAATCGCTCCGCGCGCCGCGAGGCGAATGTACGCGCAAAGATGGGCCACGTGGCCCTCGCCGTACCGCTGGGTCAGATAGCGTAGCACTTCGTCCCGTCGGCGCTGGCAGAAGTCCACGTCAATGTCGGGGAAGTCGGCGCGCTCGGGCGTGAGGAAGCGCTCGAACAGCAGCCCATACTTCAGAGGATCGGTGCGCGTGATGCCCAGACAATAGCTCACCAGGCTCCCCCCGGCGGACCCGCGTCCGGGTCCGACCGGAATCTCCTGCGCGCGCGCCCAGTTGACCAGATCCTGGAAGATCAGAAAGTAGACTGAGAACCCCATCTGTTGAATCACGCCGAGCTCGTAGTCCAACCGCGCCCGGACCTCGCCAGTCAGGTGGCCGTAGATCCTCTGCGCGCCCTCCTCGCACTGCTCGCGTAGGTAGCTGTCTACGGTGTGCCCCTCCGGCACCGGAAAGTCCGGGAAATGCCGGGCGCCCAGGTCCAGCTCCACATGGCACCGTTCCGCAATAGCCAAGGTGTTCCGCAGTGCTTCGGGAGCATCGGCGAACAGTGTCGCCATCTCCTCGGGCGATTTCAAATAGAACTCCGGCGTCTCCAGGCGCACCGGCGCACCCTCGTGCATAGTGCTTAACGTCTGGATGCACATCAGAATCTCGTGCGCGCGGGCGTCTTCCGGCATAACGTAGTGCACATCGTTCGTCGCCACCAGAGGAAGTCGCAGCCGCCGTGAGCAATCCACCAGAAAACGCCCGACAAGCTGCTCTTGTGGAATCCCATGGCGCTCCAGCTCGAGGAAAAAATTCCCTGCGCCGAAGATGTCGCGGTACTCGGCCAAGCAATCCATTGCTTCGTGCGGCCGGCCCGCCAGGAACAATTGAGCCGCCTCGCCTTTCAAACAGCCGGAAAGAGCGATCAGCCCTTCCGAATGCCGCGCCAGGAGTTCCTTGGTCACCCGCGGCTTGCGCCGAAATCCTTCCAGGTATGCGATGCTCACCAACCGAAGCAGATTCCGGTAGCCCGTTTCGTTCTCCGCCAGGAGCACCAGATGGTAAGCCGTCGGGCGAGCTCCGTCCTGTGGCTGGAAGCTGCCGGTTTCAACGTAGGTCTCGCAGCCGAGAATTGGCTTGATCCCGGTTGCTTGGCAAGCCTTATAGAACTCTACGGCACCGTACATGCCCCCGTGATCGGTGATCGCCAGCGACCACATCTCCAGTTCGCGAGTGCGTTCAGTCAGAACGGGGATTCGACTTGCTCCGTCTAGAAGACTATACTCGGTGTGCACATGCAGGTGGGCAAAGTCTATCATTCGATTTGTCACTTATATGAAAACATGTGTTCACTAATGCAAGTATACCCAAATATAGAACGTTTGTCCATAGCTTCGGCAAAAAACTTCACATAGCAGCCAAGAGCAGCGCCAAGGGAGGCCACCGAATTGACCGGACGAGAACGGGTCCTGGCCGCCATTGACCTGCAGGAGCCGGATCGCGTGCCCATTGATCTCGGCGGCTCCTTCGTCTCCTCTTTGCACTGGCGCGCCTACGAGGCCGTGAAAGCCCGCCTGGGCCTTAAGCAGCCCACGATTATCGCCACGCAGCGATCGCAAATCCCCTGGCTTGACGAGCAGTTCTTGCAGCGGTTCCACATAGATACCCGCGCGGTCATCTGTGGCGACGGCACGCGGAAGCCGGCACGGACGCTGCCCAACGGCGATTATGTGGATGAGTGGGAGGCGGTCAGACGCGCGTCAGACGCGGAGCAATACCTGGTGATTGACGGTCCCTTTGACCGGGATGACGTAACCATCGCAGACCTGGAGCAGTTCGATTGGCCCGACGGTAACGACCCCGGGGTGACCGAGGGCCTGACCGAGCGCGCGACTCAGCTTCGAGCCCAGACCGACTGCGCCGTCGTGGTGACGCTGCCCACCCCGGTGTTCCACCTGGCCCAGTTCATGCGCGGGTATGATCGGTGGCTGATGGATTCACTGCTCGATGAGCGCTTCTTCACCGCGCTCCTGACGCGCCTCACGGACATCTGGCTCCAGCGGGCCGACCGCATTCTGGAGGCTGTGGGCTCCTTGGCGGACGTCGTCATGCTGGGTGACGATATCGCCATTCAGTCCGGTCCTGTGATGTCCCTGGACATGTACCGGCGGCTGATGAAGCCACATCACGCCCGCATCTTCGCCTTCCTCCGCGCCCACACGAACGCTCGCCTGATGTTCCACACCTGTGGAAACTGCTACTCACAAATCCCCGATCTGATCGAGATGGGCGTGCAGGCCCTCAACCCCATCCAGGTCTCCGCCGCCGAGCTCGGCGACACGGCGCGGCTGAAGCGCGAGTTCGGGAAGGACCTCTGCTTCTGGGGTGCGATTGACACGCAGCACGTGCTGCCACACGGCACGCCGGAGGAGGTCCGAGCGGAGGTCAGGCGAAGGATTTCAGACCTGGCGCCCGGAGGCGGCTACATCCTCAGCGCGGTGCACAACATCCAGAAGGAGGTCCCTGCGGACAACATCCTCGCGATGCTGGAAGCAGCGTACCAATACGGCTCGCTCTAGGACGGATTCGCACCACTCGAGGGGTTCTCATGCCCGAATCAAGCCCCATCCTCGTGACCGGCTCCACGGGCTTCGTGGGGTCCGCGCTCGTGCGTGTTCTCGCGGACACCGGTCACGCGGTACGCTGCCTTGTGCGGCCGCGTTCCCCGCGACGCGACCGGCTGCCCGCGGACCGGGTGGAGATCGTCGAGGGTGATGTTGCGGACCCCGAAACCCTTGGACCGGCCTGTCAGGGCGTGGGCTGTGTGATCCACCTGGTGGGCCTGATCGCGGAGGGCCGCGGGTGTTCTTTTGAAAGCGTGGTCGTCGCCGGGACGCGCCATGTGCTGGCCGCGGCCCGGGCCGCCGGCGTGCCGCGCTGTATATATGTCAGCGCGCTGGGAACGAGTGAAACCGCTGAGACGCGCTACCATCAGGCCAAGTGGGCCGCCGAGACGGCCGTCCGCGCCAGTGACCTTCGGTGGTCAGTCCTCCGCCCTTCGGTGATCATCGGTGCGCATGATGGCTGGACCACAATGCTCGCCGACTTGCTTCGCAAGCCCCTGTGCATCCCCATCCCGGGCGACGGCCAAGCCCTCGTCCAGCCCCTGTACATCGGCGACCTGTGCCAGGTGTTCCTGCGCCTCCTCGAACAGGACCAACTGTGGGGTCGCGAACATGACCTCGGTGGCCCGGACCGCGTCACTTTCGAGGACTATCTTGACGAGGTTGCGCGCCAACTCGGCGTTCAGAAGCCCAAGTTGCACGTCCCCCTGGGCGTCATTCGGGCCTTCGCCGGCGTGTCCCAGACCCTTCTCTCCCGGCCTCCCGTCACACCCGACCAGCTCAAGGTGCTGTCGGTCCCGAACGTCTGCGACCCACACGTCCTCGCCCGAGATTTTGGCATTACCCCCACGCTCTGGCGCGAGGGCCTCAGTGAGGCCGTGGAGGCCCTCGAACGCGCCGCTCAGACGTGAAGCCTGAGGAGCGCATTCATCCGCGACCTACGCCAGCAGGTCCTTCCGCGCGCGCTCCAGAACCTCTCGCGCCGCACGCACTTTGTCCTCCGAAATATCGGGGTGCTCATACGAGTCCACTGCTTCTCGCCACGCTCGGCGCGCTCGCTCGAGGACCTTCTCCTCGTCCGGTCCTTCTCCCGGCCCGGCAACCGCGTAGTCAAACAGCGTCGGGCTCCACAGCTCGCGGAAGTGAGCGAACGTGTGGTCCGTATCCAGGTATGACTTGCCTTCTCCCGGCCCAACGGCTGCGATGACCTCCAGGCCCACGGCTTCCTCTGTAATCTCAATCGGCTCCTCGATGCGGTGCAGGCCGCGATTGCACTCCAGGTCCAACATGTACTGCGTCGGCGAGAACACCCGGCCCGCGTCCAGCAGCCCTGGGTTGCCCGCGCGCGCCGGCCGGCCCGTCGCCGCCGCAATGAAGCACCCCTTAGCCATCTTCTCATACGTCACTTGCAGGCCCGGCACGCGCGCGTCAATGTAGCCCGGCCCCGAGATGCTGACGTGCCCACCCAGCCGACGCCCGAACAGTTCCACAATGCCCACGTCCGTCAGCAGGGCCTCGGGACGGCCGTAGCACCCCCGCGCGGTCCTCATGTCCCCCACGCCACAGGCCGTCCCTCCCCTGAATTGCTCGGCATGAGGATTGCCCGCCTGCACGCAGAGCCACCCACCCAAGATTTCCGCCGCGCCGACCACAATGCACCCCGCAATGGTCGCCGGCGCATTCAGGCCTCCCGTCGCCATCGTCCCGATCCCCACGCTCTTGACTCCATACCGACCACCCTCCAGCACCAAATCCGCGAGCCGGCTCCCGAAGCACAGCGGCGAGGTCATGAAGCCCCCGGTTCCGATGAACCGCGGCGGATCGTTGTTCTTGCCGGTGGCGATGTCTCCCAGTTCTGCGAAGTACCGATTGTGCTCCGGCAGAATCGAGACTGCGGAGATCGGTTTGTCGCTGTATTCGAGCATCAGAACGAACGCTTCGATCGCCTCAACACGTGGGTCCACTTCGTGCATCAGCACCGGACAGCTCACCGTAGTGACCTCCGGCAGAGCGTGTCCCAACTTGATCATGGCGATCAAGTCTTCCCGCGTGCCTGGACGCGCGCGTCGGCGGTCGTCGTCATAGAACAAGGGCGTGATCTCGTACCCGATGCCTGCCGAGAACTCGGTCGCCGTCGAGACCGGCACCGTCTCGGCGCTCTGTGCTGCCTTCTGAGCAGCCACCAATGCCTCCACCAATTCCGCCGGAAAGCGTGCCGTCTGACTGGCCTCGTCCACCTCCGCCCCGCGCTCACTGAGTCGAGCCAGAACGTCAGCCGAGACTACCTTTACGCCGACTTCCGACAGTGCCCGCCGTACTGCGTTCTCCAGCACGTCCAGGTCGTTCTCCGAGAAGAGATCAGGGCATGTCAGGCGCATTCCGATTCCTCCACAACCCGCGGATCGGTTCACCCACTGCGTGCCAGTTCACGGCGTGTGTACGGGGGCTATTACGGCACGATGAGGCCCGACCCCTGCTTGGGCCGGGCCTGAAAACGCATACCCTTTCCCGAGCGCGCCGACTAACCTGCTGCATCCAGTTCGACTGACAGCGGCTCCACAGCAGCAACAGGCTGCCTGCGCACCAGCCAAGCGTCTCTCACTAGCTGCTCGAGGCAACCGCCGCAGAGCTGCAATAGGTCCTTCAGGTATACGCGCACCACGCCCAAAGGCACCTTCGAGGAGAACAACACGACGATCAGGCCGCCCCCCTCTTGCTGGACGAGAACGGACGACCCTCCGCTGTCAATCACAAGGCGAACCTCATCCGGTTGATTGATCAGCGCCGACATCCGCCCGCACACTCTGGCGGCTCCCGCGGCCAGCGCCGTGATCTCGCTGGAGGGGCAGCCGGGCGGGTCCCCGTCCTCAACGAGGATCAGACCGTCCAATGTCGCCGTCGTAATCCATTGGGCCTTACTCTCTCGGATGAAGGCCTTCAGACACGCCTTCAACAACCGCATGCCCCTAACGTCCCGGCCCGCGTACGACACTACGCCCTCCGCCAGAAGACCCCGTAGGTTCCGCACGTTCTCCAGCGCATCGCTCAGCGACCGTCCGGTCAGATCCGTCAGAGTTCGGCCCTCCGCAAGCTCCGACAGGAGCGCCAGTTCCCCGGTAGTCAGCCGCTTCGTGGACCGGCCGTTCTCAAGGCTCACCGGACGCAGTTCGACGTCCGGAGGGGGGAGCGGCCAAATCGCGGCTGCCAGGTCCGGCTGACGACTGACCAGCCTGCGAAACAGCTCTGGGACCTCAATCCCCACGCTCGCCTTGAGAGAGCGCGAGCCCACCCGTGAGCTAAGCTCGAACGTGCCTTCGCGCCACTTGAAAATCACTGCCAGGGCTCGTAGGCCGGTTACTCGATGCTCTGCCTGTTGACTCCTGGTCGCATCACTCGAGGAGCGCTTTGTTGGCCTCTCCTCGGCAAGCGAAGCGTGATGAACTCGCCCGCGTCGGAAGACCACGCTGGCGCAAGAGCCATGCCCCCACACTCTCAGAGTACCGCTCGCCTCCGCGACAGCCAGATGAGCGAACAACTCCGGCAAGCTGTATTCTGCGATATCGCCTCGCAACTGCATGGCGCCTACCCCCCGAGCACTCCACTTCCCTGCTGTCCTTCTCTTGCCACGAACGGTGCCCGGAGTTCACCGAGGCAGGCAAATGTAGCGGATATGAAGCAGTTCTCACACAGAAATGTTGCATCTGGACCATGCTCGGGCCCTCTTGCCCTCTCACACCGCCCGCGAACCAGCCCCCGTCGGGCGACCTGCGCGCGTGACAGCGGCGAATACGTCGCCCCTGCCGGGGGACGCCGTGGCTACGGACAAATGGATCCCAGAAGAAAGCACGCCGACCCTGGCGCGACTTCTGGCTCGGTCAGCCCTTTTCTCCAGTTAACAATTGGGCAACTTGTGGTATATCATCTTGCGGACCAAAGAGGCCGTACTCAAAGACCTCGGCGAGCGCCACTGCAGGGAAGTGGGGGACGATGCGTCCAGCGACAGCAACGGGCTTCTCCACGCCGAAGAGCACGCTCTCCGGCTTCACACTCGTTGAGATGATGACGGTCATCGCCATCTGTACCATCCTCGTCGCCATACTCATGCCCTGCCTAGTCACGGCGAAGGCCAAGGCCAAGCAGGCCACGTGCACGTCAAACCTGCGTCAGATTGGGATCGCCACTCGCATGTACGCCGAAGACTGGGATGAGCGTTGGCCGGCCGCCGACTTCATGTACCCGGGCCCCAATTGCCGTCCCTATTGCCGGAACGCACCGCGCAAGACCTTCTGGGCTGAGGTGATCTTCCCATACCTGCGCTGCAAGGGCGTCTTCCTGTGCCCTGAGCGGTGCATGGCCGCGTACGGGCGCACTGACTTCGACGACCCCGCGCCATGGGTTCGGGGGGCTCAGAACTCGTATGCCTGGAACCGCGGCCTCGACTGTGAGCGCACCGCTCGCACGGAGGGCCTCATTTGCGTGATGGACGGGTGGAGCTATGAAGCCGGCCCGGAGTTGGATGTTGCCACGCGCTCTGCCTGGTTCTGGGGCCGGTGGACCATCGCCGACCGCCACACTGGTCTCTGTAATGTGCTCTGGACCGACGGCCACGTCAAGAGTGTGGACGTCGCAAGCATCTGGGCGCAACACAAGTCCTGGGTCGACGTCTCAACCTGGACGCCCATTGATCCTTGGCACCGCCTTCCCACGAACTCCGGGAGCGAGTGACATGTCTCGGAAGATCAATTGCCGCCGGCAAGGCCTGCTCGCGGTCGGAGCCTTCACGCTGGTTGAACTGCTAATCGTCATTGCTATTGTGGCGATATTAGCCGCCATTCTCTTCCCGGTCTTCGCCACAGCCCGCGAGCGTGGCCGACGTCTCACCTGCGCGGCCAATCTGAAGCAGATCGGCGACGCCCTGGCCCTGTACGTAGCGGATTATGACGACTACTACCCCCCCTGCTGGGTCTCGAATGCCCCTGTTTCCGCGTCACTCTGGTCGCAGCACCTGGTGGCCGGTTATGGCCTGCTGCCCCAGCAGTTCGTCTGTCCCACCCAGGGCCCCCCGGACCGACACCAGTACTCTGAACAAGAATGGCAGGCCAACAATCACTTCTGGGCACTGTTCTATGCCCACTACGGCCTGAACAATCAGCTCAGCCGCCGGCCAACGACTCAGGTCGCCCGGCCCTCCAGCAAGATCCTGGTCGCCGAGATGAAGCATTTCTCTGTCACCCGTCCCACCTGGGGCTACTTCGCCTCCTTCCCGCCCAAATGCACTGCACGCGATGCCGTTAACATGATCCCCAACCGACACAATGGCTTCTTCAACGTCCTGTGGGCCGACGGCCACGTCGCAGCCTTGTCTGCCAGTGACCCGAAAGTCAAGACCGGCTGTGACTACTGGAAGTCATGGTAAGGCGCGCGGGCCATGCACAATCCTGTTACGCAGTGACCCGAGTGTCCTGGATTGAGATTGGAGCCCCCAATGACGCCGTAGTACGTTGTCAGCCCCCATGGCTTCGCGTCTCCCGAATCCGTCGCCTCTGCCGTGTCAATTCACGCCGACTCTTGGACAGTGCTGCGTTCCGTAGCTGCAGCCACGTGTGAGCCTGCGTCCCAGGCTGAGGTCTCGATCCCACTGCAACATGGCGGCCGGTGAAGCCGCCTGAAGGATGATTGGCCTCGGAACGCGAACCATCATCGGCCAGACGCAAATCATCCGTGTGGGAGCAGGTCCATGCCCAACACAGCTCAGAGACTCCGTCCGGGACTTATGACCTCGGGCCTTCTCGAGACCTGGCAAGGCAAGCCGCTCGACCTCGACGGCTATCTGGCCTTGCTGCGCTCTTGGGGTCTGCAGACGCTCGACGTCTTCCAGCCCTTCGTGGATGCCGTCGGTGCCGAAACGCTCCGTCAGCACGCAAACGCCCACGGGCTCGAGATCGCCTGCTTCTACGTTCAAGCTGACCTCATCACCGCTGAACCTGCCACAGCCGTCGCCGAACTGGACAAGTTCCCGCGGGCGGCCGAGACGGCGCTCACGCTCGGCTCGCCCCTGCTGTTCACTCACGGCAGCCAACATGCCTACTCCGGTGCCGACAATCTCCAGCGGTACAAGCGTCGCCTGGCCGAGGCCCTGGACGCCCTTGCCGATGCGCCTGTTACGCTGATCATCGAGAACGCCGGCGCTCTGATGCACTCCGCCGACCAGATGCTCGAGGTCTACGAAGCTGTCGCCTCACCGAAGCTCAAGCTTGCAGCGGATACGGGAAACTTTTACCTCTGGTCTCAAGACGAGGTGGAGGCGGTCCGCCGGATCCTACCACACACAGTGCACTTCCACATCAAGGACTATGGTCGTCGGTGGCTTGAGAACGATACGCCGCGGGCCCGGGCGACGTTGCTTGGCGCCGGTTCAGTCCGTCACGAGGAGATCCTTCAGCTCATCCGTGCCAGCGAGTACTCGGGCACCCTGGCCTTTGAGCGTGCTGGCCAGGATGACCCCACCTTCGAAGCCAGTGTGCGCCGCACTGTGCAGTGGTGCGCGGCGGACGCCCCCTGAGCGGAGGGGCCGCATACGAGAGCCGTGCACTCGCTGCGCGGCTCGGAGTATCCGGCCCGTAGGCAGTTCTGTGGGACCGGCTCGAGCGGCCAGCATCTTGGGAACAGCGCCGCGGAGTATCCACTGGCGCCTCGTGCCTGTCACCCCGGTGCATGAAACAGGGCCGACCTCCCGGTCGGCCCGTGATTTCTCGTCACTGCAACACGGACGGGTCACTTCGATAGCCACGCCACGAAATCGTCGAACGAGTCGCTGAACTGCTTCAGCGTCCGCACGCACGGCAGGTAGTCGTCAAACTCGTCCGGCGTCATGCCGTCGGGCTCGTACATCTTTCGGAACAGCTCGCTCTTGCTCAGCTTGTCAATAATGCCGTCGGGTACCGGATCGCTGAGCGCGTCGGCCCGCAACTCGCGCGGTATCGCATCGAACTCCTCCCGTCGGTTTGGGAACACCGTGATGAACTCAGTCACCGGCCCGTTCCACAGCGACCACAGGATGTTATGTGGGCCCCGGCCCGAGGCGCCTAGCGGAAAGCTCTTCTTGTAGCCCCGGCCACCTTGGGATTCGGGCAGCAGTAGCAGCTCAAACTCCCGTGCCCGCATCGCCCGGGTGGCCCACTTCTTCAGCTCCATTGCGTCGGGCACACCCAGTTTTTCCAGCTCTTCACCGATCGGATCGTCCACCCGTCCGTCCATCTGGGTGCGAAACGATACCTTCGCTGTGCTGTTCTTCTCGATCACCTCTGCAAAGGCGATCTGCTGCGGCAGCGAGTAGTTTACCGTAATGTTCACACCCATGGCCTGGCTCGTCAGCCTGGCCGCTGCGTCCAGGCCCGCCTTGGTCCCCGGCACCTTGAACACGATGTTCGGCGTCCCGCCCAGCAGGTCGCCGATTTGGCCGAAGATCCATTCCGCCTGCTCGACCATTGCGTCGGCATCCTTCGAGTTCTTCGGGTTGAGCTGCAGGCTCACGTAGCCCAGGTGCCCGTCGGCAATGTTCCAGATCGGCCGCATCAGCCGAGCGTTCTCTGCTACTACTTGCATGGTCATCGCGCTCGCCAGCTCCAGTGCGCTGTAGTCCGGGTGCTCCGCCTTCAGCTTAGCCTTCACCGGTTCCCAGACTTCCGGCGCCTCCTCTCGAGCCACGTTGACAAGCTGCGGGTTGGTCGTCACCAGCACTGCGCCCTTGCGCATGGCCGCCTTCAGGCCGGAGGCGTAATCGTTACCCCACCGCACGTTCAGCTTCCCCGTATCACTCAGCTCGGATAACGCCACCAGATTGCTGGTCAGCACCTCGCCGCGGACCCTGTTCACCTCGGCCGCTTGCTCGCCACGCCCCCACTCCTCCAGCAGCGCGCAATTCCTGGCGGCTTCGCTTACCAAGTCGTCACAGGAGAGCGTGTCGCTGTGCTTCGCGCCATTCTGCAGATTCCAGCGCGGTAGGTATGACACGATGTCGCCGCTCACCTCGACCAGGGCCTCGGCGATTGCCTCTTGGTCCTCGTCGCTACCCGCGGCGTACTCCTGACTCCACCCTTGGCGAGCCGCGGCCATTTCCTCCGAGAACTTGGCCGGCACAGTCTCAAATACTAGCCGCCGCACGTCTGCGGCCAACGCTTCTTTGCTCACAGCCATTGAACAGAACTCCCTCCTGGGACTGCAACACGCAGTTGGGGGCCCAGCAGAGACTGCTGCCGGGCCCTACTGGTGCTGCCTTGTCTGTGTCTTGTGCGGTTACACAAGATCCGATGATTACCGTCGAGTAACATAGCACTTCGCCGGGTCCCAAACAAGTCCTCCCCACACCCAGAGCCCCATGGTGCAGAGCCAGAATACCCGCTCAAATCCTCACAGCACCACGGCCTTCTTCTCTCGGGCCGATTGCTGCAGGGCGACGATGGCCGCCACGTTCCCCAGGCTGTCTTCGCGCGTCAGCAGCGGCGGCTTATTCTCGGCGACGCACTCGCTGAAGTGCTCCACCTGGAGCACGTAGGGATTGCCTCCCCGGATCTTCTCCTCCATCGTCTCGCCGGCGCGGTGCACAAGCACCACGGCCTCCTTCCCCGGCTTCCAGGGGACCGGCACTTCGATCCGCCCCTCGCTCCCAACGATCTCGGCATGAAACCTGGCAGCATGCCGCACGCCTACGTCAAATTGGGCCAGTACGCCCTCGGGAAAGACTAACGTCGCCGCGAAATTCTCGTCCACGCCGCTCTCCGCACCAGCAACGGCCGCGCCGTAGACCTCTACCGGCTCGCCGCTCGCGATGTGGCGCGAGAAGTTCACACAGTAACAGCCGACGTCCATCAGGCCGCCACCGCGCAGCGGCGCGCTGAGGCGAATGTTACTCGGGTCCTTCAAGCCGTACGAGAA
>JALGUG010000155.1 GCA_029820995.1 Candidatus Zipacnadia bacterium | reverse complement strand
GATCCTCAGCGGCTCCTCAGCGGGCCTGGCCGTGGCCGCCACCCGACCCTCGTCCGGGACGACAAAGGGGATGCCCGAGACCGACAGCCTCCCCGCCGGAAGCCAGGTCTTGAGGCCGTACGCCCGCAGGCGCCGGCCGGCGTTGGCGTTGCAGGCCGCGGCAATGTCCACGCAGTCGAAGCTTTGCACCGGCGCGCGCAGCTTGGTCCAGCCGCTCTGGAAAGCCAGCAGATCGCCGATTTCTGCCAGCGGCCGCTGTGCCGTCAGGACGAAATAGTCCAGCCACAGGTCCGCCTGGGGGGTCGCCGCTTGAATCTGGATCGCCAGTTCCGCCACCTTGAACTTCTCGGTGATCGGCGCCGCAATGACGTGCCAGGTGTCGTCGGCCTCGATCTCGGTGAGGCGAAACGCGGACCAGAACTGCTGCGGCAAGCCGCCGGTCTCGCTGCCCAGCCACACGCAGTAATCGCCGTGCGCCTTGACGCCGCGTGCGCGATAGCGCAGCACGGCATAGCGGAAGTCGTTCAGATCCGGCCCGTCCGGCAGCCGCAGGGACCACTTCATGCCCTTGCCGCTACCCGAGCAAGACAGATGCGCCAGGCCGTTCTCGGCGACCAGGGCGAACTTCTCCGCCGGATTCCCCAGCCAGTCGGTATGAGGCTCGAAGCCCTCCACGTTGTCAAAGTCCAGGCGCCACTCGGGCGTCTCCGGCGCCGCGGGAGCATGCACCTGCGCGCCCGGCGGCGGCTCCTCCGCGAGACGTAAGTAGTCCAGGCTGAACCGCGCCGGCTGCTGGTCGCACTGGACCTCCACCACAAACTCCCTCACCGCCCCCACCAGATCCAAAGCCCAGAGGTCCAGCGCGATCACATGCCAGCGACCATCCCTTATGATGTCTCCGGGGTTCAGTATGGCCTTGCCGCCCTGAGAGCCGTCGTAGGCCCACAGAACGTATCCCCGCGGCGCCGTGTTCTCCGCGCGATAGCGCATCACGAGGTACGGCTCGTCAGCCGCGTCGAAGGGCTGGACGGCGAAAGTCCACTTCATGCCCTTCCCCGGCTCGTTGACGCCCAGGGTCACGATGCCGCCACCTGCCTCTACCGACGGGCGGTCAGCCGGGTTGCCCAGGAAGCTCGGCTGCGCCTGCCAGCCCTCGGCCGAGTCGAATTCCACCGGCAGCGCAACTTCCGCCGCCGGCGGAAGCGCACAACTTACGGCGAGAAGCAGAATCGCAAGCCCACTCATCAGAGACCTCCTCGAACCGATTTCCTCTCCGGCGCTCCCGCGCTACCCCCAGGGGCCGGAAGCCGCGGGGGTCCGCGGGAACAGCAGGGACAAGGCCACCAGTGCCGCTGGATCAGCCGCAGGCTCACAGACCAGCGGTAGCTCCCCGCAGGTGCTCAGGCCGAAGATCATCTTTACGAGCAGAGACTGGTTGAGCCGCACTATCAGCTCAGGATGAGCGCCGTCAACGAGCTCCAAATCGTCCTCTGTGAGCCGGAGCTGAACACTGCGGTCGGCCAGCGCCAGCTCCAGGATCCCGGTCCACGCGGGCACACCGGTCCGCCGCCGGCGTTCCCGCAGCACGGGCGCGATCCTCTCGAAAAGACCGGCCAGGTCAATGACCTGAATCATGTTGCCGGCGAGGGACTGGTGCATCTCCCGCAGCTCAAAGGGGATCTCGGCGCGCTGTAGGTGCGCAAACAGCCGCTCGTCATAGGGCAGCCGAGAGCTGACCCGGGCAGGAGCATCCTGCGCGACCTTGAACAGCAGATGCTTCAACACCGCCTCGCAGGCCCGCGGTTCGCTCATATCGTACGCGAAATCCGAGATATTGTACCGCGATTCGGCCGCCATCGGCTCGTGGTACTCGCCGTGCGCAAACACGTACCCCCTGACGCGGCCCTCCAGCTCGTACACGAAGCGCAACGCCTCCGGGTCCGGCCGGGCGCCGGGGTCCGGCGTCGGCGGCGTACTCGGTCCCAGTGCGCCCGATCGCTCGTGGTTGAACTGCTCCCGCAGCTCGTAGCACGCCAGTGCGTCGGTCGCCGGATGATACAGCCGAACCGTGCCGGGGAAGTCCGCCGGCAAGCGGTACGGCTCAGCCGGATCTATACCCTTCATGCCGCCGCGCATCGGCTGGATCGGAAACTCAAAGAATCGCCGAAAGAACGGCTCATACCCAAAGCGGCTGTAGAACTTCATCAGTCCTCCCAGACGGGAGAGCTGGAAGTCATTCTCGCCCATCCACTCGACCGCCGCCCTCATCAAAGTGGTGCCGTAGCCCCGGCCCTGACGCTCCGGCCGCGTAGACACCTGCCCCACGTCGCCCTTGTATACGATCGCAGAGCCGACCCGCAGGGCGTCGCGGCTGATGTGCAGGCAGCTCACAATCTGGCCTGCGTCCTCCAGCACCAGGAACTCCGTCGGCCGTGAGGCGTATCGCTCCAGGTGCCGCCACCGGTCCGAGCCGGACTCGATCTGGAAGGCGGCGGCCATCACTCTGAGAAGCTGTGGCCCATCCGACTCGCGCCCTCGTCGTACCGCAGAAATCATCTTCATTCTCCCCAGCAACGCTTTCTGCCCCTCGGTTCCCCGTAGCACGCTACATCTCCTGTGCGGCGGCCTCCGCCGTGGCCCGGCAAAAAAGCTGGAGAGTTTTCCAAGTTCGCGCAGGACTCGGCGCGCGGAAGGAGAAGCAGCGCCTAACTTGGATCCGCTGTGAATGGCTGGGTTCCGGCATCGGGGCGAGGCACTGTCCGCCAGTGGGACACCGGAGGGTGCTGCCGCTGACACGACGTTCCCGAATGCCCTGGAGGTCCAGCACGAGCAGCCGAGACCGTCTGAGCACCAAGGGAGGGGAGACGTGAATGGCAAGGACACTTGCAGCCGTGGTTGTGCTCGCTGCGCTGGTCTGCGTGTCGGGAGCCTGGGCCCAACAGCAGACGGCGCAGCAGATTGATGCCAAGCTGAAGCAATTGGACAGTAAGATCGAGGAGCTCAATCAACTCAAGGCCGATTTGGAGGCGCTCAAGGCTTCGCTGGAGGGCAAGCCGGCGGCCCCGGCCAAGGCGAAGTGGTACGACAAGATCACGTGGAACGGGTATTTCCAGACGCGCTATCGCTGGCTGCGCAACAGTCGAAACGACGACTTCTTCCTGCGCCGCATGTACATCAACCTGATCGCCAAGCCCAACCCGCGCACGACCGCCGTCGTCACTTACGCACGCATCGGCCCCGGATGGAACACCGTGGCCAACGACACTAATACGGATTGGGCCAACATCTTCGTGGACTACAAGATGACCCCCCAGTGGGTCGTTCGCCTGGGCCAGGGTCCGACGTGGTTCGGCATCGAGGATGCGCAGAGCTCCTCGCGCCGCATTCCGCTGGAGCGGGCCAGCGTATTCGAGGGCACCGGTGGGGTCCCGGGCGTGATCCCCAATCACTTCGGTCTATACTTCCAGGGCCCCTGGGAGCGAGGCATCTGGTTCATTCGCAACCCCAAAAAGAATGAACCGCAGATTATTCTGGGGCTCAACAACGGCCAATTCCGCGGATTGGAGATTGACACCACCAAGAACTTCAGCGCACATCTCAAATGGCAACGTCCGTGGGGCCGCTGGGGCGTAAGCTGGCTGGACGGACAGTGGACCAACAGCGCAAACGGCATGCAGACGCCACGAGACGCTCTCGGGTTCAACTTCCGTTACGAGCCTGATCCCGTCGGCTTCCAGGCCGAGTACATGACGGGGCGGCAGTTCGGCTCCGATGTGGACGGCTGGTACTGTCAGCTCGAGATCCAGCCACGCAACCACGCGGGCCGAGTGTTCTTCAAGTACGAGAACCAGGACTTTGACATTGAGCCGACCCCGGACCTGGCTTGCGAGGACTACGAGGCCTGGCATATCGGCTATGCCTACCAACTGGACAAGAACAACCGGTTGACACTGCAGTACACGGACGCCGAGGCGGGCAACGCGGATGCGGACGAAGTCGGGTTCCAGTGGCAGTTGGGCTTCTGAGCGAGCGCAGCAGACCCAAGCTGGGCGGGCGGCGTGGAGGCGTCGTCCGCCTTTTGCCGCCGGGATACGCGGTGTGACTTAAGTCTCATTCGCGAACTGCTGGACGGGCGCTGCGTCACTAGCCGCAGAGCTGTACACCAATTGAGGCCGGACCATCTCGAAGGGGGTATTCCCAATGCGGCTGAGTATCATTCTGCTGGTAGTCGGCATCCTGGTCGCGGTTATGGCCGGGACGGTGCTGGCGCAGGGCTTCGACGGCACTGGCATGGCGCTGGCGGACAAAACGTCGGTGATGATTCGACTCAACATCCCGCACCAGGAGCTTGTCGCCTTGGCGCCGAGCGAGATGGCCGGGGACTGGTCCCGCGCTGCCGGCGGCCCGGGGCTGGCGGTCTCGTACTTCGACAAGCCCGTGATTGTTCTGATGCCGGCCAAGTCGGACGCCGAAGTCCTGATCGGCAATCGCAAGCAGCGCATTCTGGCGATCCTCGTTGTATTCCCTAAGCCGGACGGTTTCGACCGGCGTTGGCCCCTGGTGCCCGAGGTGGACTCCGGCGCTTACTTCGTCCTCGCCGGTAAGCGCGCCGGCCGAGCCTTCCTGGCGCTTGCACAGGCCCAGAAGCCCCACCAGATCACGATCCTGCGCACGCGCAAACCCGAGTACGGGTCAGTACCTGGGGCCATGATGGGCCAGCAGGAGGTTCATCCCATTATTAGCGACCTGGCCCGAGAGGGCTGCGCCTTCGCGATCTCGGCTGTCGCCGGAGAGCGAGTCCTGGTGGCTGATCTCATCCGCTAAGCGCCGTCGGGGTAAGCCGGATCCACGCGTACACGAGCGGGCGGGCCCGCAGCACGGGCCCGCCTCCGTGCGTCTACGGCAGGTCAAACAGGGCAAGTTGCTTGGTTGTCTCCCCGGTCCGCACATTCTTGGTCACGCTTCCTTCTATCAGCATCACGTCCTCGCAATAGCGCAGGCCGACTGCGAGCACACTGTCCAGCGCCGCGGGAGCGAACGACCACACGCGCGTGTCGGCGTTGTAGCTCCGTTGATCCAGTTCTATCTTCTTAAGATCGCTAACCAGCGCCTTGAAATGCTCCTCCGTGGTCCGAAAACTGACCTGGTAGACTTCGCGTTGCGGGTTCCACTTGACGCTCATCCACGTTTTCTGCTGCGGTCGCTTTGACATTGGGTACTCTCCTCCGACGCGTGCTGTGATCAAGGCTCCCGTGCAGGCCGGCGAGCAAAAAAGGCCTAATGCCCGGCGCTGGCACGAAGCTGCTCTTCTTCCCGGGGCTCGGTCAAATGCCGTGCGGCAACGATCGCGGCCACAGCCAAGACCGCCGACAAGGCAAAGCCGAGCGTGTAGCGCTGACCACCACCAATGAGCAGCGCTCCCAGGATCGGACCGGTGGACAACAGCAGAGTGACCACCGCGTTGAACCCAATGTACGTCGGTCGCTTGCGCTCCGGCGCGATCTCCAGCAGGTAATTCACCTCGCCGAGCATCTGCCCGGCCAGCGTCAGGCTGAACAGGAACATCGCCAGGGCCACTGTCGTGAGCTGCCAGGAGAAAGTGATACCCGCAACGGTAAACAGTGTGGCCGAAGGCAAGGCCCGCGCCAGCAGTGCCAACAGTGGCACACACAGAACCAACGAGGGCGGGATCTGCAACAGCCGCCGATTCCCCTTCTCGTCGCCCAGGTGGGCCCAGAAGATGTTGGCCAAGACCCGGCCGATAGCGGCCAAAGGCACGAGAACCGCCGCGGCCTCCGCCGGCGCGTGGAGTACCTGCAAGGCGAAAGGGAACAAGAACGGTGCCGTGAAGTCCGCCGCGAAGGAGAACAGCGCTCGCTCATAGATCAGGCTGCGGTAGCGCTCGTCGCGGCGGAACAGCCGTGGGCCGCGCAGTAGTTGTCGCCCCAACGACAACCGGTGCTTGTGAACAGGGCGATCCGGCTCCCGCGCCAGGCAAAATGCGCCCAGACCGAGCAGGGTCAGCCCTCCACTGATCAAGGCCAGAACGGCATAGTTACGTGGGAAAGGCCAGGCACAGTTCTCGGCCAGCATGGCCTTCACGATTGGACCGCCGAGAAAGAAGGCCAACGCCCCGCCCAGCACTCGCCGCCACCCGAAGAAACGACCACGCCAGTGGGCCGGCATCGCCTTGCTCACCACGTCATAGAAGGGTATCAAGCCGACGCCGCCCGCCGAGGTGTAAAGTGCGAACCCCGCGACGACCAGCGCATAGAGCAGCGCCGGCCGCAAGGCCGCCCCATACCATATGACCACGATCACGCCTACCCACGACAGAGCCCTAACCAGTGCGGAGAAACGGTAATACGGCAGCTTACGAGCCGCCGTTTCGATGCGGTTCTGCAGCACAATTTGGGGCCACACCCAGCCACCCTTGATGACCGCGGCCAACAGGCCGACATAGATCATCTGCCCGCCCATTACGCTGACCACAAACGCCGGCAGAACGGTCATGGGGTCAATCAGCGACCACCCCAGGATGAACAGCGTGCCGTTGATGATCCCCAGGACGAAGGTGCGCCGGACCAGCGGCTGGTTGTTTCCCTTAGCTAGTGCCATCGCCGTGAAACTGACTGCGACCGGTACCGCAATGACGGCCCGCTACCCCCCGTTCCCGGCTCTCGCCTGTTGCTGAAAATCGGCCTCCCCGCTGACCGTCAGGTCTGGGGGCACGAGCCGGAACGTGTGTCGGGCCGTGGAAGTCGTCTCAGTGCCGGGCAGTGAGCGGCACCCACCTAAATGGCCTGAGCAGCGCTCAGGCCCAGGCGTCGCGTTACTGCAAGTTCCTACCTATTGCAATTATACCGCAGCGGTCCTCGGCGGTCAATCGGCTGCCCCATTTTCGTCCCCGGCAGATCCCGACTCTCCAACCGTGGAAACCTCACACTTGCTCCATCGAGCGAAGGAACCGACACCCGACAGCGGGAACCGTCCGACACAAACCACTGCCTTGGTGCAACACGATGCCCGCAAGTGTTCATCTGGCGCCGTGCCAGGACTACAACCTCCACGCGGTCCGTGCTGCGGTGCGGCAGTGTGTCGCCGCGCTCGGCGACCTTGAAGACCTACTTCGGCCCGGGGCTCATCTGCTCGTCAAGCCCAATCTGCTGCGGCCCTATCCGCCGGAGCAAGCGGTGACCACCCATCCCGCGGTCGTCCAGGCCGTTCTGGAGCTAATCGCCGAGGCCGGCGCCACGGCGATCGTGGCCGACTTGCCAACCTATGCCCTGGCCGATGCCTCGCACGAGCTATTCGAAATCACAGGCCTCAAGAACGCCTGTGTCTCTACCGGCGCCCAGTACGCTCTGATCAGCGAGGGGGGCTATCAGCCGATTCGAGTCGAGCGGCCTCTGCGGCTCCGGGAATTCTGGGGTGCCAAGTGGGTCACGCAGCTTGACGGAGTCATCAGCCTCCCCAAGCTCAAGAACCACCACGAGGCGCGAATGACCTGTGCGCTGAAGAACATGTTCGGCGCTTGCGCTCCGCGACACCGGATGCGCGTGCACCGCTTCGGGGGCGGCCGGCAATTCTCCGAGGCCTTGGCCGACGTCTGCGTGGCCCTGCGGGCGAGCGTGACAATCGCCGATGCGATTATTGGCATGGAGGGGGACGGGCCCACCGTGGGAGAGCCGCGTCGCATCGGCCTGTTGGCGGCGTCCCGCGATCCCGTCGCCCTGGACACGGTTGCGGCCGATCTGATCGGGCTGGAGCCGGAGCGCGTCCGCCTCATCAGTGCGGCAGCCGAGAAGGGCGCCGGAGAGGCGCAGTTGGACAAGATCGAGCTCACCGGCGCCGATCCCGCGGACTTCCGCCTAGAGTTCAAGCCCTCGCCGTCTTTCTTCCGCTGGCTCCCTCCCGCCCTCGGCCAGTTCGCCCCACAGGTCGTGCGGACCGAGCCGGTAGTTCTGTCCGACCACTGTGACGGTTGCGGGGCCTGCGTGGAGCCCTGTCCAACCGGCGCGATGAGCCTCGCCAACGGCGTGGCGTGCATTGACGACGACCTCTGTATCCACTGCTTTGCGTGTCAGCGCGCATGCCCGCGGCACGCTCTCAAGACCGAGCGCACCTGGTTCTCGCGCCATCTGCCCTGAATCCGGAGGTGCTGCATGAAAGCCCTGATCTATGCTCTCGCCCTGACGGGAACGCTGGCCCTGACAGCGGCTGCCGGTGAGGTTATCGTCCTGGACGACTTCGAGTATGCGGACGATGCCGCCGCCCGCGCCGCCTGGCAACCGGACGAGGATTCTGAGCCGATCACCGTCTCGCAGCGCCCGGGCCGGGGCCGCTGTCTGCGCCTGCCCTGTGACTTCACGCGAGAGGTCCGGCGCTCCGTGTACGACCGCACCGTCAACCTCGACCTCGGCACTGTCGGCTCCATCTCGCTGGAGGTCAACCTTGTCCAGCCGAAGGCCTTCGGCAACTTCACGCTCTACTTCCACAGCGGAGACGGCTGGTACGGCTCTAGCCAGGGGCTGCCCGGCAAGGGCTGGCACAAGATGATCTTCGACAAGTCCGGCTTCCGAACCGAGGATAGTCCTGCCGGATGGAACCGGATAGACCGCATTCGTCTCAGCGCCTGGAAAGCCCAGGAAATAGCGACGTATCTGGAGGTGGACAACTTGCAGGCCTACTCGGAGGACATCGTCGTGGTGCGCGGCAGTGTCACTATGAAAGAAGACCCCGAGGCCGAGGGGCGCACTGCCGAGCGCGCGGCCCGGCTCGTCGCGGGCCTGCTCCGCCAGGCCGGCATTCCCGCAGGAACCGTTGACGACGAAGATGTGATCGCCGGCGCTCTGCGCGGCCGCAAGCTCGCGATCCTGGCCTACAATCCCCGTCTGCCGGACGAAGAGATAGCCGCTCTGGAGCAGTTCGTCAACGGCGGCGGCAAGATTATGGTCTTCTATACGCTCCACGCGAAGCTGGCCGAACTACTGGGCATCAAGCAGACGAACTGGATGAGACGGGAGTACGAGGGCCAGTTCGCCGACGCCGTCTTTGAGGCCTCCGACATCGTCGGCTTGCCCAAGAGCATCCACCAGGACTCGTGGAACATCACGATTGCCGAGCCGGTCGGCAAGAACGCCCGCGTGATCGCCCGGTGGCGTGACGCTGAGGGCAAGCTACTCGATTACCCCGCCCTGCTGGCCGGCGACGTCGGCGTTTTCATGGGCCACATCCTGCTCGGCAGCGAGCCGGCCAAAGAGCGGATGTTCACCGCACTGATCGGCCACTACGTCCCCGGGACCTGGCAGCAGGTCGCCCAGAACGCCCTCGATCGGTCCGGGCAGATTGCCTACCTACCCGACGCGCAGGCGGTGGCAGACTACGTCTCTCAAAACGCCGAGGGCCTGCCCCAGGCTGCCGCGGCCAAACGCCGGCTGGCACTCTGGCAGCAGGAGAGCGACCGCGCCCGCCAAGCCTTTGAGCAGAGCAAGTGGCCCGACGTCCTCGACCTGGCCCTGAAGGCCGAAGGCGCGCTGCGCGAAGCCTATGTCCTGGCCCACCGCTCACGCACGGCCGAGTTCCGGGCTGTCTGGAACCATTCCGGCACCGGCGCCTTCGCCGACGGCTGGGAGGCCTCGATGAAGAACCTTGCCGACTGCGGCTTCAACGCCGTCGTGCCGAACATGTGGTGGGGCGGGGTGGCGCACTACAAGAGCAGCCTGCTCCCACTGTCCCGCACCTATCAGGAGCAGGGCGACCAGATCGCCCAGTGCGTGGCTGCCGGTAAGAAGTACGGCATTGAGGTCCATCCGTGGAAGGTCAACTGGAACCTGGCCAACGCGCCGGAAGACTTCTACCAGCAGATGCTTCAGGCCGGACGAACCCAGGTGGATGTCAATGGGAAGCCCGTCCGCTGGCTCTGCCCCTCGCATCCGGACAACTTCAAGCTCGAGCTGGATACCATGCTGGAGGTGGCCCGCAACTACGATGTGGACGGCGTGCACTTCGACTACATCCGCTATCCCAGCGGCGATACCTGCTACTGTGACGGCTGCCGCGAGCGCTTCCAGAAGGACACCGGCCTCAAGGTCGAAAACTGGCCGGAGGACTGCTATCGGGGCCGGTACCGCGAGCAGTACCGCGAATGGCGCTGCGAGCAGATCACACGGCTGGTGAAGGCAACCCACGACGAGGTCAAGAAGATCAAGCCGAACCTCAAGATCTCGGCGGCCGTGTTCAACAGCTACCCCGGCTGCAAGGACGGTGTCGGTCAGGACTGGGTCCAGTGGGTCGAGGAGGGCTATCTGGACTTCATCTGCCCCATGGACTACACCAACAGCCTGACCACGTTCGAGAGCCTGGTGAGCCGTCAGATGGGCCAGGTCCAGGGGCGCATTCCCTGCTACCCGGGCATCGGCGTCACGTCCTCGGCCTCCACCCTTAGCCCGGACAAGGCCTTGGCGCAGGCCGAGATGGCCCGCGCCCTGGGCGCCGACGGCTTCATCATTTTCAACTACCACCAGGCCACGGCGGCCGAAACGCTGCCCGCCTTCGGGCGCGCCCTGACCGGCGAACCCGCGCTCCTTCCGCACAACGCGCCGCGGGTCAGCTTCTTGCCCCTGGACGAGATCCAGCCCGGTGCGCCCATGGTGCGCTTCCCGCCGGGCCGCGAGGTCACGATCACGGCCCAGGTGACCGGCGCCGCCACCGGCCAGATCAAAAAAGCCCGGCTCGTCCTGGAGACCGTCACGGGCTTCCCTGCAAAGGGCGCACAGGTGGACGAGCACGGCGGCGTCCCGCGCCTGCGAGTAAACAAAGACAGCGGCACGTTTCGCGCCGCATTGAGAGGTGAGCTGATCTTGGCCCACGACCGGCGGCAGCCGTTCGTCGCCCGCAGCAGACC
>JALGUG010000467.1 GCA_029820995.1 Candidatus Zipacnadia bacterium | reverse complement strand
TACTCGTTCCTGAATCTGGCGAAGATGCTCATTAAGAGCCGGAAGCCCTCGATTAACCTAACGAATGCCTCGCACGGTATAAAGGAAGCCCCTAGCAATGCTCAACGTGCTCGATTTACCCTGACCTCGCAGGCGGTACAGATCCAGAAAGCATACCGAGGGGTCGTTCCTGTCCTGAATGAATTTGCAGACACCCTTGGGTGGCCGAAGATGCCGCCGAAGAAGCGATATAGAGTTTGCGATCTTCTCGCCCAGGTGCCTGCGATACACCGGCCGTACTCTCACATCCGCGGCCGGGCAGAGCGATTGCATGTGATAGACAAGGCCGAGTTCCGGTACAATCACAGCAGCAGGCATGTCTGGGCTATTCTCTGGGTCAAGGAATCGGAGTTTGGAGACAACAAGGCGCTGGCGGAGTTTCGCTCTCGATCATACTTTGCAGACCATTTTGAGCAGGTCGAGCGCGACCAAGATCATGACAAATGCCTTCCGTTCGAATCCAAACCTGAGAGATATGGGCGAAGCGCGCAGGAGGCCCTTGCGGCGCTTGGGCACAGATGTCTCTTATGCGGGGTGATGTCCATCCTGACCCCGAACGGGTATCGGTACTACCTGACCAACTTCCCGCCGGCGTCGAGGGTTTGCCAGCTCTTGGCCTCCTATATGGCGATGTTCTATTTCGGTTCGGTTGCACGCTACCGGCCGGCCGACTACGAGAAGATGCTGAACCGCAAGTTTGGGTGGGCCATTGAGGAGTTTTTGGCAACGCAGGGGCATCAGTTTGTCTATTTGATTGCCAACGCCTTGCTGAAACGGGAGCTCGTCTGCCCCTGGGCTTTGCGTTCCCCCGAACTGGGTCTATGAGGACGATTGCTTCACAAGAAGACAGGACAAGACGAAAACCCCCGCCTCCGAGGCCGAGGCCGTGCCGCCCGCCTGGGCGGAATCAAATTTCCTGTCAGTTGCCCTGGGGCATGGTCACGGGGCCGGCCGAGAGGCCGGCCGGCTCGCTGGTTGGGCCATGGAGCCGGGGTGCAGGGCCTGGAAGATCTCGTCGAGGATGCCGGCTTCCATGGCGTGATCGTAGCGGTCGGTGCGCCAGGCCTGGTTCTGCTGGGGCGTGGTGGCGCCTTCGACCTCGGCGGGGGTCTGGTTGGGCACGGAACTGTAGTTGTCCCGCTGGGTGCGGATGATGTCCGAGCCCTGCCGCTGGACGGCGATGGCCAGGTGGGCCACGATCGCGCCGTCCTCGCGGCGCAGGTTCAGCGTCGCCACGCGCCTCGCCGGGCTGCTGCCCCCCAGCAGCCGGTCGCCGCCGGCCTCGAACGGCTGGGGCTGGCAGAGGATTTCGCCGGTGTCGGGGTCGGTGCGGGCGATGTCGAAGTGCTGGCTGAGGATGGCCCGGCTGGTGGCCAGGGCGGCCTGGTAGTCCACGTTACCGAGCATTCGGGTTCGGCCGGGCATCGCGCTGCAGCCGGCCAGCAGGCCGATCGCTGCGACGGCTCCGATCCGTAGCATGAGCGGCTTCATCAACGCTCTCCTGTACGCCGTACCGTTTTCCAGCATAGTCGCGTCGACTCCCGGCGTCCAGCGCCGGGGTTTACATGTCGGTCTCCTGCCACCCGGTGGAGTAGTTGGGAGATTCGTGGGTAATGGCGATGTCGTGCGGGTGCGCCTCGACCACCGACGCCGGCGAAACGCGGATGAACTTCGCCCGCGACCGCAACGCGTCAATAGTGGGCGTGCCGCAGTAGCCCATGCCGGCCCGCAGGCCGCCGACGAGCTGATAGACGAAGTCGCCCAGAGGGCCGCGATAAGGGACGCGGCCTTCGACGCCCTCGGGCACGAGCTTCTCGCGGTGCGTCTCGCCTTTCTGCCCGTAGCGGTCGGCCGAGCCGGAGACCATCGCCCCCAGCGAGCCCATCCCGCGGTAGGTCTTGAACCGCCGCCCGCGGTAGATAATCATCTGCCCCGGCGATTCGTCCAGCCCGGCGAACAGGCTGCCCATCATGACGGCCGACGCCCCGGCCGCCAGGGCCTTGGTGATGTC
>JALGUG010000154.1 GCA_029820995.1 Candidatus Zipacnadia bacterium | reverse complement strand
TGGAGGAGGCACTGAACGCGCTCTGCTCGAGGACCGGCTTGCACTGGCGGGAATATCGGCGCGTGTATTACCTGTTCGAGGGGGAAGGCCGACGAGGGAAGGGCTAAACTCCGAGAGGCAATCAGCCCCAGGCTTAGGAGCGCCAGGCCAGCGAACATGAGCGAAGCGGAGCAGGCGTAAAGCGGAGACCAAGCGACGGGTGAAGAGAACACTGACTCCGGAGGCCAAAGAGCATGCCGAGCAACGGTTCGAGCTGCTCTTGCGCGCACACCGGGCAAGAGTGCACGAGGGCGTCCTCCGCGAGACGATGCTGGAGGTGGAACGCCAGCGACGAAGACGGCAGGAGCTGAACGAGCGGCTCCAGCGGCAGAACGAGGAGCTGGAGCGCCTGGAGCGCTGAAGGACGAGTTTCTCGGCGTGGCTCCACGTTCACGGTTCCGGCATAATCGAGCGGACAGCGCGGGGTAGGGGAGGCATTGCAGCGTGAAGGGTCAGCGAATCATGGTCGTAGGCGCGACCGGCAAGATCGGCAAGCACCTGGTGCGCCGGCTGGTCGAAGCGGGGAACGAGGTACACGGCATCGCGCGCTTCGGGACTCCGGGTCAGCGGGAGGCTCTGGAGGAACTGGGCGTGAAGACGCACCGGGTGGATCTGGCGGCGGTCGAGGCACTAGAGGGCACGCCGGCCGATTTCGACTACGTGTTCCTGGAGGCGGGACTGAAGTTCGGCTCCGAGAGCGATCCGGAGTACACGGTAGAGATGAACGTGCGAGTTCCGGGCCGCGTTATGGAGCACTTCGCTGCCGTGAAGGGCGTGCTGTATGCCTCGAGCGGCAATGTGTACCCCGACAGCGTGGAGGGGCTTAGCGAGCAAGACATGCCGCTGCCGCCGAGCTTTTATGCGATGACGCGGCTGGGCGGCGAGTGGATGGTGCAGTATTTTTCGCGCAAGAATGGCACGCCGGCGGTGATTCAGAGGATCTTCTACGGGTATCATGAGGAGTTCGGCGTACCGACCGACATCGCGCGACAGATTCGGGATGGCGAGCCGATTGACCTGACGACCAGCTATGTCAATGTCATCTGGCTGGATGACCTGCTGGACATGATGATCGCCTCGGGGGAAGTCTGCTCGTCGCCGCCGCGGATACTGAACTTGACGGGCCTGGAGAAGGTCTCGGTCAGGGCGATCGCCGAGCGCCTGGGCGAGCTGATGGGGATCGAGCCGCAGTTCACAGGGGAGCCGCAGGAGACAGCCTTGCTGGGCAAGGCGGATGAGATGGCGCGGCTGCTGGGGAAGCCGAAGACGTCCTTGGACGAGGGACTGCGCCGGGTGGCGAAGTCCGTGATGGCCGGGGAATTCGCTTTGGACCACCCGACGAAGTGGGAACGGCGGACGGGGTTCTAGGGGCCTCGAAGCGGCCCTCCAGCGGCCCGGTAGCGGAGCGTGCTTGCGAGGGAAGAAGGACTGGAAGATGGCGAGGAGCGGATTATGGAAGTTTGCTGCAACTCCAAGCGACTCTTGGGTGACCGTAGCTACCGCGAGAGATACCAGGCGACCGAGCCGGACGAAGCCCTGGTGGCCAAGCTGCGGGCCTGCCAGGAGCCGATGACGCTGTTGGTGATCATGGGCTACTGGTGTCCCGACTCATTGCGCATCGTGCCGGGTACAGTCCGGGCCTATGACGAGGCCGACAATGATAACCTCGAGATTCTGGGCGTGGCGATCCCCTATGAGGATACCGAGCAGATCCCGGTTCGCGTGGGGCCCATCGAGGTCCGCCGCTTCCCGACCATCGTGTTTCTGCGCGGGACACACCGGAAAGTAGAGACCATCAAGACGGGGGACGAAATCGTCCGCTTTGTGGAGGAGCCGGTTGACGCGGCCCGCGTGCCGACTGCGTAGTTGGCGTCTGGTACGGATGAGCCTCGGCGTGTCGGCCTAGATAGTCATTCGTACTAGACTATATGGGTCTCCTGGAGTGCGGGCAGGAGCTCCTGAAGGCAGTTGTCGGATGAACTCCGTGAGGCACCAGGACGTTTGCTGCGCGTCCATCCGCTGCGGGCTGCAGACGCGCTGCAGTTGGCCTCGGCCCCGGCCTAAGCACAAGGGCAAGCCTCCGGCTGCGACTTTGTCTGTCTGGATCAGCGCTTGAACCACGCGGCGCGTTTAGAAGGCTTCCACGTCGTGTCTTGCGAATAACCCCAAGCGTACGGTCTTCCGGGCACTAACCCCGCGGTCAAATCAAGGGAGGGCCATCAAGATGCTGAAGGTCGGCCTGGTCGGCTGTGGCGGCATTGGTCTGCGCCATGCGGACGCGTATCAATCGCACTCGGCGTGTGACCTGCGAGCGGTCTGCGACTTGGTGCCGGAGCGGGCGGAGGCACGTGCGGAGGCGCTGGGTGCGAAGGCGTACTATAGCGAAGCGGAGATGCTGGCCAACGAAGACCTCGATGCGGTGGGCGTGATCGTTGCGGACAACCTGCATTTTGAGCCGGTGATGGAGGCGCTGGAGGCGGGCAAGCACGTGCTGGTGGAAAAGCCGCTGGCGCTGCGGATTGACCAGGCGCAGCAGATGGTGGCCAAGGCGCAGGAGAAGGGCGTACAGCTTGCGGTCAATTACAATCGGCGCTTTTCGCAGGTCAACCTGCGGGCGAAGCGTGAGATCGAGGCCGGGACACTGGGCGACCTAGCCTATATCATGCTCAAGCTGTCCCAAGGCGGCCCGTACGGGACGAGCAAGGAGCCGTACTACCACCTGTACGAGCTGCAGGTGCACGCCTTCGACCTGTTGCGGTATTTTTGCGGTGAGGTGGAGGAGCTGTCGTGTGAGCTGGGAGACGTCCGGGGCACCGGCATCTGGACCAGCGCGGCGATAAACCTGAAGTTCACGAGCGGCGCGGTCGGCACGATGATCGGAAGCTGGGACAGTTCCTTCAACCACCCGATTGAGTACATGGAGGTCTGCGGCACGCGGGGGTACATCGCCGTGGAGAACGGTCTGACGGAGCTGCGCATTCACCCGCACGACACGGAAGACATCACGGTCTGGCACCCGAGCCCGTTCCATGAGGGGACCCGGTTCTTCGACTCATTTAGGGGCCACATTCATGCCTTCATCGAGGCGCTGAACGCCGGCCGGCCGGTGCCGGTCACCGGCCTGGACGGGCTACGCGGGCTGCAAATCATCGAGGCTTGCATCGCCTCGTTTGAGGGGCATCAGCCGGTGAAGCCGTACTGACCGCCGGCCACTGGGCACAAGCAGGAGGAGGTCTGTGCGATGCGTGCACTTCTGTTGGTCGTCGCAATGGCGGTGATTTGTGTGTCGGTCACGGCCGACCGCGTCTGGGACGAGTACGGGGAGTATGCGCAAACGCTGAAGCCGCTGGAGCCGACGCCCACGGGAGAGGGTCACCTGGGGGCAATCAAGTCGGGCGAGTTCGTGCAGCTTCGCTTCCCGGTGCCGAAGCGCAAGCCACTGGGCTATTGGCTCAGCCTGGGCAACATCGTGGGCATGTCCGGGCGGGGGACCTCGTATCAGCTTGTGCTGCGCCGGGATTCGGCCGACGGACCGGTGATCTACACCGGCCCGATGGTGGCGAACGGGGATGAATGGAACGCCACCAACCGTCCGCCGATCAACGTCACGGAGCACCTGCGGGAGGAGGACTTCCAGCGCGGCTATCTGGACGTGTTCGCTACGGCGCTGGTGCAGGGCGATGACTGGACCGTCTATCGGCACAACCCGAAGGGGCGGCGGATCGCGGCGCTGGCGGCCGTGGTGACGCCCGAGATCGAGCGGCGGATCGCGGCGGCGAAGGCGTTGAAGGAAGCGGGCCTGGCCTTGCTGCCCTTGCCGCAGGAGATTGAGCTGAAGCCGGGGCGGTTTGCGCTGTCGGAGCGGACGGCCATCGTGCTGGACCGCGTCGGGGAGGACCGGGTCCCGGCCCAGGAACTGGCCGGCGCAATCGAGGCGCTTGGCGGCCCGAGGCCCAAGATCGTGGGCCAGCGGCGTTTGCGCCGCGGCGACATCTACCTGTCGGCGAGCGAGGGCGAGCGCGACAGCGAGGCGTACAGGCTGGAGATTACGCCCGAGAACGTCAGGGTGAAGTCCTCCGGCGCGCGCGGCCGCTTCTACGGGCTACAGACGCTGACCCAGTTGATTGCCCGGGACGACAAGGGCACGTATCTGCCCTGCCTCAGGATCAACGACTACCCCGCCTTCCCGATCCGCGGCTTTCAGTACGACATCGCCCGCGGGCAGACGGTGAATGTGGAGTGGATGAAGCGGGTGATTCGGGAGGCGGCGCGGATGAAGATGAACGCAATCATGTACTACCTGGAGGACGACTTCAAGTTCGACAAGTACCCCTTTACCGGCCGGCCCGGCACCTTTACGCCGGCCAAGGCACGCGAGCTGTCGCGCTTTGCGGACCAGTATCACGTGATGTTGATCCCGCAGTACGAGATGCTCGGCCACGCGGGGGCCGTGCTTCGACACGAGGAGCTGAAGGACCTGCGCGAAGCCGGCGGCAGTTGGGTGTTTTGCACCTCGGAGCCGAAGGTCTGGGAGTTCCTGGGGAACGCCGTCACCGAGCTGGCCGGCTCGTTCACCAATACGAAGTACATTCACGTCGGCGGCGACGAGTTCGAGTTCGGGTTCGGGAAATGCGAGCGCTGCAAGGCCAAGATCGCCGAAGAGGGAATTGGGGGCCTCTATGCCGAGCACATGAACCGGCTGGACGATCTGGTCAAGGGACAGGGCAAGACGATGCTGTTTTGGCCTTCGCACCACGGGCCGACTCGGGAGCTGAGTCGCATGTCGCTGCAGTACAAGGACCTGATGCACAAGGACATGATCCCGACAGAGTGGATCTACCACGGACCTTCATCGTACCCGCAGATCAAGGAGTACCAAGATGCGGGCTACGTGGACGTGTGGGCCTGCCCGGCGGTGGTGTACTTCTCGCAGATCTACGCGGACTACCCGACGAGCTTCCGCGGCATTCGGGGCTTCTTCCGAGCGGGCGCTGAGCGGAAGATCGGCGGGGCACTGACCACGACCTGGGAGTTCATGTACGGGGGCAACTTCGAGAACGCGTGGCTGGGTCTGGCCTACACGGGCGAGTGCGCCTGGTCGCTGGGCCAGGGCAGTGTGGCCGATTTCGAGAGCCGCTGGGGGCAATACTGGCTGGGCCTGCGCGGGGACGATATCGCCGAGCGGGTCCACGAGACGCTGGCCGAGCCGGTGCCGAGCAAAGGGCCGGCGGCGATGTGGCGCAATCAGCGGATGATCCGCAACATTCTGTGGACCGACTGGAAGGCGCTACGGCGGGAGTGGGCCCTGAAGAACCGCCGCGCCACCGAGAACGCGCCACTGCTGGTGCAAGCCATGGACGAAGCGCTGCAGCGTGTGGCCGACCTGAAGAAGAGGGCCCGGCGCAACAAGATCACGCTGGACTTCGCCGAGCTGGCGTTCCGACTGATGCGCCATTGTGGGCAGCGGCTGGTTGCCTTCCAGGAGGCCACGGATCTGTATGAGCAGGCGGAGGGGGCCGCCGATAACGCTCAGTGCGCGGCGCTGGTCACTCAGGCCGCGGACAAGCTGGCGGCGCTGCTTCCGGAGTACGAATACTTCGCGGAGCGGTACGCCTTCGGCACCACGAAGTGCGGTGCGGCGCAGCGCGACCAGGAGGCTCTGGCCAAGCAGCAGGCAGCGCTGAAGGAGCTCGTGGCGGCGATGCGCGCGGCGGCGGAGAAGGCGAAAGCGGGAGGCAGCAAGGCCTTGCCGCCGGCCTCCGACTTCGGGCTGTTCAGCGGCGTTTGCGAGCAGGTCGGCGCGTGGCGCCCCGAGGTGGTTAAGAAGGAGGAGACCGTCGAGCTGAAGTTCGACATCACAAAGTACGTGCAAAGCCCGGGGGTCTATCTGGTCGAATGGCTGTATGACCGGGGGGCACACGGGGTCAACCTGCAGGGGACGAGGCTGCTGGAGGACGGAGAGCCAGTCGCCTCCGACGAGCACAAGGGGTGGACCGGAGCGGGTACGCGGAACAACATCTACCGGCTGGAATTGAATGCGGTGAAGCCGGGGGCGAAGTACGAGATCGTGGGGAAGCTGGCCGCCAGCGGCGGAACCGATTCCCGCGGTCGTGTGTGGCTCACGCCGCCGAGAAGCAAGTAGCGCCTCCTCGGCAACCTGCCCGCGGGGGAGAGGGGCTACTCAGTCGCCGGCCGAGCCTTGTCGGGGAGGCTGAGCGTCACCGGGACCGGGGCCGTGACGCGGTAGGCGTAGTCGCCGGTGCGGGTGACGCTGACGGCATAGGGCCAGACGAGCTCATCACCGACGCCGTAGTCGTAGACGTTGAACCAGGTGCCCTCGGGGAACTCGGCGGCCAGCTTGTCGCCCGTGGCTTCGGGATGCGCCCGGGCGTCAATCATCGCACATTTGCCGTTGCGCACTTCGTTGAGGCGATACTCCACTGTGCGCGCCGCATTGACCAGCCGCGCGCCCTCGTAGTAGCCATAGTGGTGGAGGTGAAAGGCTACGTTCGTCAGGACTCGGAAGTCCTCCACACCCGTGACCTTGCCGGTGCCGATGCGCGAGTCCGTGTTCAGCGCCAGCTCGGCGTGGTCGCCGACTTGGCGTGCTTTGAGGACCCGGTAGGCAATGCGGCGCGCGGGGCCGGTGATAAAGACGTACGCGCCGACCATGGCTTCGGGAGCGGGCGGAGCCGGCGCGACAGTGATGGTCTCGGTCCGGCGGTCGAGCTTGACGATACGCCCCCGGTACTCGGGGCTTTCAAGCGTGACGCCGAAGTCGCCCTTCGTGAGCCGCGTGCCACCGACCAGTGAGATCGCCCACGGCTGACCGTTCTGTTCCGCGTAGAGCCCGAACCGCCCGGCAAAGCGGAAGTCGCCTTCGGCAGTGCGCTCGACGGTCGGGTCGGCGGAGCAGAAGATCGTGTCGGTGCGGTCGGCCAGACGTAGCTGACAGGCGGCCGCGGCGAAGCCCGCTTCGTCGTCTCCGGACAGCGCCAGGGGGCGGGCTTCCTGGATGACGGGCTCGTTCAAATAGGGCTCGATGATGCTGAGCACCTGAGTACGGGCGGGCGCCGCGCCCTTGTTGTGCATCATGATCCACTTCATCTCGTAGGGCGAGCCGCCGGAGGCGGCCTTGCCGTCGGTGATGTTCACCTCCAGCGGCGCACCATCCGGGCCCACGCTGCGGGCCTGCAGGACTGTCAGCCGTGTGTGCAGTCCGTTGCCGGTTTTCAGCTTCCAGTCCGCCCACCAGGGCCGCTCGGCTTGACCGCGCTGAACGTTATACAGGTGCGGAAAGACGAAGTTCAGCCCCTGCCAGCCGTACGTCGGGTGCAGCCTGCAACCGTGGGCTTTGAGCCACTTCGCATCCCCATAGGGAACGTCGGGCCCGGCCAGTGTGCCGCCCGGTTGCTGCTTCAGGTCTATCCCGTTGGTGGAGAAATCGCCTTCCTGACAATGAAAGGCCCACCAGTGGTCTTCGCCGCCCGAAATGCGGTAGAAATCGAGGCAGTAGAATTGCTGCGGCGAGACATCAACGAGCGCCAGCATCCGCCGCTGCCAGTAGTCGGGTCTCGGCTCGGGCCGGGTGCCGTCGGCGGCGAACTCGAAATGGGCGCCGGCTCGGGCCTCGGCAACATGCGCCGGACCGGCGTCGGCCAGGAGCTGGGCCTGGGCGGCCTGGCGCAAGTGGGGGAACTGCCGCGCCACGATGTGGCTGGACCAGGAGTGTTCCCAGTAGCCCCAGTTGCGGGGGTAGCCCATGTGCGCCAGGATGACGCCCTGGTAGGCCTGCAGGCCGAGGTCCATGAGGTTATCTTGCACGTGTCCGCGGGCGTGACCGTACATCATCCACAGGGCGCGTTTGTCATCGCCCCGACCGCCGCGCAAGATGGCGATGCCGTAGCCGTCGTGTAGCGAGCTGGCGTCGTTCCAGTCGTCGGGCCATTTGGCGGCTTGTGCCTCGATCTCTGCTCTAGTGAAGGGGAAGTCGCGCGACGGCTTCCAGCCGGGAGCGTGCGCCAGGGCCCAGGCGAACTTGGGGTCTCGGAACAGCCGGTAGGCGTGCTCGAAGGCTGCAGCATTAGCGTCATGCCAAGTGATCTTGGGGAGCTTCTTGTAGGAGGGGAAGCTCCCGCCGTCGCCGATCTGCGGGAAGGAGCGGTCAATGGTCACCGTGTCCATGCAGAAGTCGAAGACATTGTGATAGCGTCGCGACCCGCTGAGGGGCGGATACTTGTCCTCGGGGTAGACCTCCGGGCGCAGCTTTCGCAGATGCTCGATCGAGTCGATAATCGGCCCCAGGGCGGTTACGTGCATGGAGTTGTACCCGCCGGTGGACTCGAAGGGTGCTCCATCACGGAAGAAGGTATTGGGCACGAAGATCCGCATCTTGCCGGCGCCGTCGTAGAGCCAATCCATGAACTCGTCGCCGCGCTGATAGTTGAGGACCTCGGCCATGCGCGCCAGTCCGCGCTGGTGGTAGGGCTCGTTGGACCTGGTCGCCAGGTCCATGGCCCCCTGCATCCAGACCGCAAACAGGTTCTCCTCGATGAAGCGCCTGACGTCCTCGTGGGTCTTGACGTTGAAGCCTTTGGCCTGCAAGAAGGGAATGATGTCGGGATCGCGGGCGATGTCCGGGAAGATCTTGTCGTAGGCCTCGGCGTACCGCCACTGATAGCCCGGCTGGTCTATGCAGTAGACTGTGAACCCTGAGCCTGCCAGGCAAGGGCCTTCGCTGAAGGGAGCGGGACCGAGCCGGTCCACCTGTCGGCGGCTATTGCGGTGGCGATGCTGGGTCATGGTCGCCAGGTAGGCATACTCCACGGCGAGGCGACAGAAGGCGACTAGAGACTTGTGCAGGTAGCGGAGGTCCCCGGTGGCCAGGTAGGCCTGGGCGCAGTCCGGAGCGACCTGGAGCGTTTGATGGCAGTAGGCCTGACAGATCTCGGCAATGAAGCCGTAGCGCTTGCCTTTGTACAGGCAGGCACCGCCGATGCCGTCGTCCGGGAAGTCGCCGCTGGTCATGTCGCCATGTGCGAAGTCGTTGGAGGGGTACAGCTCGTGGCCGACGGGGCATTCGATTTTCCATTTCCAGGGGAAACTGAGGTCCTTGATCCAGGGGTAGTAGGCCCGGGTCTTGTAGATCTCGGTTTCGTGGACGGGACAGCCGTGGGCGACGTTGACCCAGTGCCAGCGGGGAATGGTGCTGTCGGGCTGCATGGCCCAGACGTCGTCGTCGGACATCGCCACCCACTTGGCGGCCCGGCCGGGCGAGCCGCCCTTCGCGGCCTCGAGATCGGCCTCAGTGGTGACCGTCCGGGCTTGCTTGAGCTCGGGCAGGGGCTCGCCCAGCGGCCAGCGGCGCGGCAACTGGACGCCCTTAAGCTTGCGGAAGGCCCGCAGGTCTTCGAAGGACCAGATGACGATTGGCACGACGACTTTCCGGTCCGGGTATGCGAACTGGATCTCCACCCTTTGTGCCGGCTGGAGGGCGCGGAAGTAGTATCGGCGCTGGTCGGTTCGGGCTGGAAGCGGGGTGCGGTCGAACATCGTCACGTTGTCGGGGAAGGTGACCTTGATCTCGGGGACCTCGGGCGCGACCTTCAACGCGATCATGAACATCCGGTCCACGGCTACGATGTCCGGCGCATAAACGATTCGCTCGCTGGGCTGATCGGCGGCGAGGCACTGCTGAAGCAGCAACGCTGAGCACAGGAGGAGCAGAAACGCTTCACGTGACATGGCTATCACCCGTGGTCCGACAGTGTGCGAGCCCTGTAGACGGCAGCACCTGACAGCGCCGGCCCTCGCCGCACGTGTTGCGCCGCACTTCGCCGCGCCGGGCGCTCATCCCTGCGTCGGTCGAGCCTACCGGATGATGGCGATTCTGTCGGAGGAAAGCGTCGGTGTCAGCGGAAGTGTGGTTCGGGGGACAGCAGCGCGGCTGACGATGCTGCGGTGGAACGGGACAAGGAGCCAGGAGGAGCATGATGAGGAGCCGTTTTCTGACCTTTAGCGCCGTGGCAATTCTGGTGGTGACAAAAGGCATGCCGACCCGCGCTCAGACGGGGCTAATAGCGACAGTGGACGAGCGGAGTGGTGCGGTCACCGCCTCGTATGACGGCCTGTCACTCATCCGCATCGAGGCCTTGCAACTGATTGACAACACCGCAGGCTGGAAGGTCATCTACGCCACAGGGCAATCCGGCAAGGTCCGGGTCACTCGTCAGGCGCGGCCGGAGGGCGAGGAGATCACAGTCGAGGAGACGGTCCCGGGCCTCATCGCCTGCCGCAAGAAGGTCCGCCTGGGCCTTAATCGTCTGTCCGTTGCCTTGGACTACGACGTGGCCCCGAACGTGCCCGCCAAGAGCAACTTCTACTTCCTCGAGATTCCACAAGCATCGGTGCGAGGCGCGCTCTGCACAACGACGGCCGACGGCCGGCAGCGCCGCGGGGTGCTGGAGCCGGAGTCCAGCGGCGGTGTCGCCGCCTCGGGGCTGACGGCGTGCCGCATTCTGACTCCGACGGTCGAGGTGGGATTCACTTTTGAGGCCCAGAATGCCGAATGGCTCTTTGCCGACTGGACCCAGACGCAGCATCAAGCCTACCGCCTCCGGGTCGAGCGCCCCGTGGAGCAATCCGGCTTCACCGTGCATCTTGGGTTCACGATGACCGCCAAGCCGTCTACTCCCGAGCGTCTGGCGGCGGCGCTGGCGCAAGTCCAGGCGGAGAGGCAAGAGCGCAGGCGGCGAAGGCTGACAGCCTTGCGCATGCTCGAACACAAGCCGTTGGCGATCAACTCCGTCAAGGCGAGCGCTCCGTCCGTGCCAGTGTACGAGAAGTTTGAGCTTACTCTCGATCTCACTGGGACGTGGGACAATCCCTTTGATCCCACA
>JALGUG010000010.1 GCA_029820995.1 Candidatus Zipacnadia bacterium | reverse complement strand
AAGGGCGCGCCCGAACCCGATGTCAAGACCCTCTTGACCAAGCGCATCATGGACCCTCTCGGCATCCCGCGCCGGGAGTGGGTAATGGGCTATGGCAAAACCTATCACCTCGATGGCCTGACCCTCCATGCCAACTGGGGTGGCGGCGCGTACAGTCCGAACGCGGTCGCTCGCATCGGTCGGTTGATGCTGCGTCAGGGCATGTGGGATGGCAAGAGGCTGGTGAGCAAGAAGGCGGTGCAGCTTGTGACCGCGGACGCAGGCATGCCCCCACTGGATCGTTCCCGCTCCCTGGAACTGCGCTCCGGGCTGTGCTGGTGGCTGAACTCGGACGGTATCCTGTCCCACGTGCCCCGCGACATGTTTGCCGGCTCCGGCGCCGGCAACCAGGTTCTCGTCGTCATTCCCAGCCTGGATCTTATTGTCGTTCGCAACGGCTCCCAGTTGGACCCCGCCGGCTTCTGGACCGGCATCGAGAAGTACTTGCTCAACCCTCTGATGGCGGCGATCACTGAGCCCCCCTATCTCCCAAGTCACCTCATCAAGGATCTCACTTTCGCACCGCCCTCGCAGATCATCCGTGCCGCCGTCGGCAGCGACAACTGGCCCATAACGTGGGGCGACGATGATGCGCAGTACTGTGCCTACGGCGATGGGTGGGGCTTCGAGCCCCGCACGGAGAAGAAGCTCAGCCTTGGTCTAGCCAGGATCACCGGCCCGCCGGACCGTTTCCAGGGGACGAATCTGCGCTCGCGGACCGCGGAACGCACCGGCGACGGCCCCACTGGCCCCAAAGCAAGTGGGATGGTGATGGTCAGTGGCGTTCTGTACATGCTCGTGAGGAATGTGGGCAACTCCCAGCTTGCGTGGTCCTCCGATCACGGCTTAACGTGGAAGTGGGGATTCCGCTTCGATACTAGCTTCGGCTGTCCGACATTCCTGAACTTCGGGCGGGACTATGAGGGCGCACGCGACGAGTACGTGTATGTGTACTCGCCGGACGGGTGGAGCGCTTATGATCCCGCGGACCAGGTCGTCTTGGCCCGAGTGCCGCAGAGGAAGGTCAGGATTCGTGAGGCGTACAAGTTCTTCGCGGGCACCGACGAGGTGGGGGCTCCTGTATGGAGCCCCGAGGTGGCCAAGCGGCAGCCGGTGTTCGCCTATGGCGGTCATTGCGGGCGCGTGGATGTCGTATACGATGGCGGCATTGGGCGATACCTGATGGCTCTGGGCTTTGATCATCAGGGAGGGTGGGGGATCTTTGACGCGCCTGAGCCGTGGGGGCCGTGGACGACTGCCTTTTTCACGAAGAACTGGGGACTGGGTGAGACCCACAGCTACCGTGTGCCCGCCAAGTGGATCAGTGCCGACGGCCTCACGCTTCAGGTGGTCTTCTCGGGCCGGGCTCACGAAGGGGTTGATTACGACGCCTTCTGCGTCCGCAGGGCACAGTTACAGTTGTTTCCCGCATTGCCTTGAGCGCGACTTAGCCGAGCTAGGCCCTAGCTTGCACGGAGCTGAGGACTCGCTCGACGGGCAGGGCCGCGAGGCAGAACCAGACCAGCTCAAAGGGCACTCGGTAGCGGGGCAGTACGAAGACGAAGGCATAGAAGCACCCGAGCAGAACGACGCCGGCAATGGCCGGCAGGAACGGACGGGCTCGATCATAATGGCGCACCAGGGCCAGCAGGCCCAGGAGCAAGCAGACGCCCCAGTAAACCTTCAGCGGCCACAGCGGCGGCCGTCCCGGGTGGTTCTTCTCATAGTCGGGACTCCACCACAAGAAATACCAGAACACCCGGGGAGCCTTCAAGACGAAGGCAGCGGGATTCGCGCGAACCCAACGGAGTGCCTCCCTCAGGTAGAGTCGATCCAGTTCCACCTCGCTAGTGGCAGCGTGTTTCAGCTCCCGGGGGAACGTGGAGACCATCTTGCGCGGCGTACCGGTGAATGGTCGGAGAAACAGCGTGCCGGAGGCATGGGGGTTGTTCCCGATCCAGAAGTTGAACCCGCCGACTGATTTTACGAAGACGAACCTCCCAAGGACGAGTTGGTTGCGGATTTGCCAGGGGGAAAGCACGAGCGCGGCAACGCCCGCCGCGACGAGCGCTCGGCGCCAGGCGGGCCGGGACCGCTCCGTTCGCCCTTCCAAGACCATCCCCACAGCCAAGCAGGCGAACAGCACCACCGTCGGCGGCTCGCAGAGAATCGCAATCCCGGCAGCTATACCGACCAGCCACGGCTTGCTGTTGCGATGCACAGCCCAGGCCCAAAGGAGTAGCGGCACAGTCCAGATCACGGCGTTCGTTTGGATGATTTGAGTCGAGATGTAGATCAGATTGGGCGCGAGCGCGAAGAGCAAGGCGGCAATGAGGGCCGGGCGTCGTCCAAGGGTTGCGTCGGCTGCCCGCGCCAGAGCGAGGCACGCCAGCCCGGCGAGGAGAGCCTGGGTCATGTAGATGGGCCCATAGGCCCCGGGCAGTCCCAATAGGGCATAGAAGGCTGCCAAGAAGAACACGTAGCCGGGGGCCATGAGGGCGCTGGGCGTTGGCTTGCCCTCAGCATCCCGCACCCAATCGAAGGCATAGCCCTGCCCCCCGACCAGGTACTCGGCAATCCGGCCGGACTCCCAGGTCCGTGGCTCTCGGAAGTCTGAAACAGCAACAGAGGCGCCGACTCGCAGCACGACGGCCAGCGCGGCGATCCACAGCAAGGGCTGGGGCACTCCGGCGCGGGTCCCCCCGATCTCTCGCGCCTCCTCAGTACTACTTGGCGTCATCGAGCAAGCGTCTCCCAACTCCGCGCAGCGACAGGCGTCTCACGCAGGCGTTGATTTCCGGCTTGCTGGTGCGTCAGCGATCGAGACGCAGCAACAAGACAGGGGCATAGATGCCGCCCTTGGCCGCGGTGTCGAACACTCGCACCGCTATCGAGTTCGGCTCGTCGGTCCGGATCTCTCGCGGCGGTAGCGCCAGGTGAAAGGGCTCGTCCCACCCCTCGTGCCGGCCCAGCAGCTTCCCATTCCAGTACACCCACGCCGTCGCATCCACACCACCGAAGTACAGCCCCAGCCTCTGCTGTGCCTGCTCCGGCGTCACCACGAAGGTCGTCCGGTACCACGCGTATCCGTCGTAATCAGCGTAGCCCTGGTCCTCCCAGTGCTTGCCGACGCGAATCTCCGCCCACGACCCGTCGTCGAGCCCGGGCTGGAACCACTCCTGCTGTTCGCCGACGTTCTCGCGATCGAGACTGAACCGCCAGACCGCCGGCAGTTCAGCGAGCTTCTTTCCCGGCAACGCGTTCGACCGGGCGGCCCACTTCCGCATCGCCCTCAGATCGTACCGCCAATGGTACGATGCCGGGCTGACCACGTCACCCCACTTTTCCCGGTCGCTTTGGACTTCCTCATGCAGCCTCTCGATCAGCGCCAGGGCCTTTGCTGCCGCGGTCCGCCGCTCCGCTGCATCCGTCGCCTGAGTGGCCTTCTCCCGCCAGTTCAGGTAGTCACAGTAGCGGTCCACATACTCCACACTCGCCGCCACCTTCGCCACCCGCCGCTTCACCAGGTCTTCCTGCGCAAGCTGCTGCGCCTCGGCCGCCCAGGCGCGAAACTTCACCCGTAGCTCGGGTGGGAACAGCTTTCGCGGGTCATGGCCCACCAACGAGCAGGTGCACAGATGCAGCTCCGTCTGCTCCAGAGCCTGGTCCACAGCCGTGAAGTACGCCTTCATTGGCGCCGCAGCTCGTCGAAAGAACTTCCCGTAGAGATCATCGAGCACCGCGTCCACATCGGTGTCCACGTCCCACAACAGACGCGCGGCGATGTAGTAGTTCAGGAAGGTTGTCCACTGTGATCCGTACTGGGTGTAGAGGCCCTTGTAGCCCTGCCGGTGAAAGAAAGGGATGTCGCGGCGGATGGCGTGCACCAGATTGCAGGGCATCTGCCGGAACCCGTCCGTGTGGTAGTACTCATAGAAGTACACGTCCGGGATCAGGTTCTGCCACGCCTCCAGCAAGCGCCGGTACTCCACGTTCCGCGGGCAAGTTTCGTCGTCAATGGCGTGCATCGAGCAGTAGTCGGTGTAATGACAGATCACCACGGCCAGGTGCGGGTCGGCCTTGAGCGACTGGTCTTTGGGCGGGCGATTGTACACGTGGTACGCTCCCGCCAGGATCTTCACCTTGGGATGCGTCCGGGCCAGTTCCCGCGCCACCGCGTTGTAGAAGACCAGCATGCGCCGCGACATCTTCTGGTCGTGCGGGCAGTCGGGTTCGTCCAGGGCCGTGCAGTTGGGGCACTCGCAGTAGTACGATCCATCGGTGGGCGACAGCGAAATCAGGTCAATCGAGGGGTCGGCATCCAACATCTTGGCCATGTTGGCGGCGACGACTTTGACGACCTCGGGGTTCGAGGTGCACGGCTTGGCGTCCGGATGGTCCAGGCGCTGACCCTTGTATAGAGCGAAGTACTCCGGGTGCTTTGGGAAAAGTTCTTTGTGGGGCAGCAGCCGATATTGCGAGTGATAGATGCCCGGCTGAACGTTGAACCGAGGGTAGCCCTCATCCGCGTGATTGCCCTTATTGCGCAGCGACCACAGGCCCTGCCCGACCCAGCGCATCGGGAAATCGGGACGCTCCGTGACGTCCAGTTCGGGCAGACGCACGGTCTCCTTCCGCGGGATGACTTCGCCCAGCGGCCCCGGCATGACCCAGCGGCACCCCAGCCGCTCCAGTAGCTCGTAGGCGGCATACAGCGTCCCCGCGTCGCCGCCTCCCGCCACGATGATGTCGCGTCCACGGGTCCTGAGCACGAAGCCTTCCCGGCCGAGCTCCCTGCTCGGGAGGCCCTGCGCCGTGCGCCCGATCAGCAGCCGGTTGCCCTCCGTTCGCACTTCGCCCCGTCTGATTGGCAGCAGGGCGTCGCTGATTGCGTACAGGTAGTCCTGCAGCTCCTGGGCGGCAAGTTGCTCGCCCGAGCGCGGCACCTTCGGCAGGATGATGGTCGCAGTGGCCTGCCCGCCCTTGGCGAGCATCCGGGGAGGGCCGGCGGCGACCTTGATACTGGTCTCAGCTACGGTCAAGTCGCGCGTCACCTCCTGCAGCCGCGCCAGCGCCCGGGTGTTGGGCGTGTCCTTGAATTCCCACAGTGCCAGATGGAAGTCCCGACAGTACGGCGCCAGATTGAGCTCGGTGGTGATGGCGTAATCGCCGACCTTCACTTTCGCCCGCCGCACCTCCGTCGGCGAGAACATCAGCCCCGCGGGCCCCGCGGATTCCTTGGGCCTCAGCGCCTCGTCGAGGATTTTGTCCCAGAACAGTACCCAGTACTCCTCCGGCTGGAGCGTGACCGTAGCCCTGTGGCGCAATTCGCGGTACGCTGTGGTGATCCAGCGGTCGCGGGGCTCCCTGAAGCCGCTGGGGAAGCAGTTGAGCCGCACCTGTGCCCGCGCTCGGCGGTTCGCAGGCTCTAGGTGTCCCGTCACGAGGAGGCGGTCATCCCCCGCCTGCACGCTGAAGGTTAGCTCCACCTTCCCGACCGGCAGGTCCCATGAGAACACGAGGCTCTCGCGCCCCTCGAACACGCGATGCTCGACTGAGGCAAGGTACGGCCCGACCGAAGCCCCGTCCAGGAGCACGTCGAGAAAGCCTCCGCCATAGAAGTTGCAGCCCGTCGGCGCTTCCAGGCCCAGGCCGCTGTACCCCTCGCGCGGCCAGCACTGGCGCATTCTGGGGTGCGCCTGGCGGTCGAAGCACAGATTGTAGCGCAGCCCGTACGGGACCCGTCCCAGCTTGAGCCGCGGCAGCCGCGCCTTCATCACCTGGTGACCCGTATGCATGCCGCCACGGCAGGTCTCCCGTCCCGACAGATCAATCGCGGTGCGCCTCACAGGCTGCGCTTCCGGCTCACGGACCTGCAAGAACTCGTCCAGGTCCGCCGCGCTGGTCCCGGCAGTCCATACTAACCACAACAAGCCAACATACAGCGGCCTCATGGTCGCCACCCCCAGACACAGCATACTCACTCCACGCTCGTGATCTTCCGCTTTGCGGAGAACCGAAAATGGCTCGCGGCATCTCACATGCTTTTGTTCTCGTCGTCCGGACTATTCAAGGGCAGGGGCGATGGTTCCTGCCGCTCGTGCATGGGTGAACCGGCGAGCACCGAATCAAAGCGGCGGGGAAGCCCGATCTGCGTGGGCTTCCCCGGGGGTACGCAATTGCTAGCGCGCGAGCAGGTGCCGGCACTAGAAGATCACACTGGTATCAGCGTAGATAAACCCATTGTCCAGTTTCCCGGTAAGCGGATACCCGTAGCCCACCGATATGCGCTTCCAGGGGTGCAGCGAGACGCCGGCGAAGGTGCCCTGAATCCACACACCCAGGTCGCACACCACCCAGCCGTTCTTGTCCACCGGGTATAGGCCCAGAATCATGCTGGGACTGATGTTCCAGTCGTCGTCGCGCATGAACCCGACACGCAGATGCGGACAGCGGATTGTCGGCGCCTTGAATTCCTGGTCCACGAGGCCAAAGGTGCACTCAAAGAACTTCCCCGCAGCCGCGAACATTTTCGTGACCGCCAGAAATGCCGAGTGGTGGCCTGAATTCAGCCAGGTAATCGGCGGCCGTCCGAAGGCCACCCAGGTGCGTTTCGTTGCCGCGGGAGGGATGATCGGGTCGTGACGGGCGGCGATCATGTACACCTTGCAATTGGGGTTCTTGCCCGCACAATACAAGGGGTCAATGTCGCCCAGCCAGTTCTTCATCGTCTCCGTGGTAACGCCCCGCTTGCGCACCTGGATATACTTTGCCGCCGTGATCCAACCTCGCTTGTAGATATAGGGCAGATCGCCCGAGCCCAGCAGCGACACGCAGGCCGCAATCCGCGGCACATGCTGGCTGGCGGACAGCCCGACGATCGCTCCCAGGCTGATGCCGACAATTCCCAGCTTCGAGCCGTCAATGTTCGGCTGATCCGCTAACCAGTCGGCGCAAGCGGAAACGTCGGCGATGGCCTGCTCCAGTGCCTTGCTGGTGTCCCGGAACTCGCCCGAGGTGAAGACCTCCCCGCTCTTCATGCCGGGGGGTGTGCGCGACATGTGGTACGGGAGTTCCATCAGCAGCGCCGTGATGCCCCGCCGGTTCAGTTCTCGGCAGAGCCGCTCTTCCAGCGGCGTCCGGCCCATCTTCAAACCGTGAAGGACGATTACGGCCGGCGTCGGCCCCTTCGCCGCTGTCTGGAATACCGTGGCGCGCACGCGGTCGTTAGCCGGCTCGCCTGACGGTTTGGGCGAGGTGAACGTGAGTACCGTTTCGGTCGTGTGGTCGTTTGACTTGACGATCTCAGTGTGGTAGTCGGTAACGGGAGGCGGGGGCTTCAGAACCGTCTTGGCCAACACAGGAAAGGCGAGCAAGGGGACGAAGAAGAGGACCAACCACCGCGCAGTCTTGCTCTCGGCTGCCATAGCGTTTCCCTCACTTTGTCTGTGTAGTATGCTGCGGTTTGTGCTGCGTCCTTGCGATGGCTGCCATCCCGACCAGCCGGACACGCCGTGGCATAATACCCTTAAACCACACCAAGAGGCAATAGCGGTCCGAGTCTTTTTCGTCGACTTCGAAGGCGATATCGCGCTTCGAGGGCCGGTTTCGCCTCGCCCAACCCGAACAAAGGCGTCCACTACAAACTTGACGAAGATGGGCTGTATTCAAACGAGATGAGGGTCATGCATGGCGCCCGAATATGCGGCCAGGACTCGCTACACTGATGGCCGAAGCTACGATCGCCATCGAGAAACCTCCTTCCGCCATCGGCTGATCGGGCGCAAGGAACAGGCAGCTCTTGCCGAGTTCTTGTCGGAAGTGCCCGAGGGGGGCCTGGTGCTGGATGTCGCCTGCGGGACCGGCAAAGGGCTGAGGGTAATTCTCGATCGGAATCGGCGCGGCATCGGCCTCGATATCTCGGAGGCCATGTTGGCTCGGGCCCGCGAAAAGCTGGCGGGCGAAGGCATGCTTGCAGGTCTGCTGTGCGGCGAGGCCGAGCATCTTCCCTTCGCGGACCGAACCTTCGACGCCGTCTGCGCCTTCCGCTTGCTGCGCCACCTGCCCGACCCCGTTCGCGCGCGGGTGCTCTCCGAGCTGGCGCGCGTCTCCCGGGGGCCGGTCATCGTGGACGCGCATCACTCGCTCTCGCTCGAGCACGCCTTCAATCGCTTCCTGAGCCTGTTTCGGGGCCGCAAACGCCGCAAGCACCGCCGTAAGGCCCTCAGTACTGAGGGCCTGCGCGCCGAGCTGGCCGCCGCGGGCCTGGAGCTCAGAGAGATGCGCTTCGTCGCCCGCTTCTGGCTCGACGAGTGCATCCTCCTCGCCCAGAAGTCCTGAGCGCCCCCCGTACAAGGCTCGGTCAGAGGGGCGATCTTGGCCCTGTGGTTGTGGCGTTGGATGTGGCGAAGCAGTTCGATGGGCTCGGGCGGCCTTAGCAGCCGGCATGACAGGTCGAGCCTTGGCAGGGCGCAGGCTTGATTGAGCTTGAGCGCCGGTGCCCCCTTTTGTGTCGGAGCTTGAAGCGGACCAGGAGAATGATGAGCCAGAATCACCAACCTGATGTGACGGTGCCACCCGCGCCACGAGCACATCCGGTACTCGTGCCTTCCCAGGCTCCCCTTGGCCTACGAGCTGTTGTTCTTGCGCGGAGCCTCCGCCTCGTGCCGTCCGCTCGGCCCTCGGGATGCCGGATATGCGGCGCGAAGTCACTGCTGGCAGCGCGCAGCACCCGGTGCGCGCAAAGCGGATAGGCCGCGGGGAACAGCCGACCTAGCATGACGTTGCAATCAGCTTGCCCCATGCGACCGATCGTAAGTCAGTGCCGGGGCTCCAACTGCACCAGCACGCGCCGGCCGAACCAGGCGCGGTTGAGGGCGGTGAGCTCAAAGACCACGGTCTCGGGCTTGGTGATGCCCTGCGCCAGTTGGAACTCCGGCAGGTCAATCGTCTCCATGTAGGCGACGTTTCGCGGCAGAGGGCGGCGGAACCGGATGGTTGACGGCTCGCGGCAGGAGAGGAAGACGGCGCCCTCCTGGTCGCCGGCCAGCCAGGTCGCTTCCCCATTGTTGCCGATGCGCGCACGACACAGGACCGGCGCGCCGGCTCTCACCTTGACGGTGGCACCGCTCTCCAGCGCCGTCCACTTCCCAGCGGCCTCCCTGATCTCGATGCGGTCAAAGGCCGCGTTCAAGAACTTGTGCGGGTTTTTGCCGGTATAGGGCGTGTTGCCCACTGCGACCGGCGGCGCCGTCGCCGACGTGAGGCCGAAGCCCGGCGTGCGCAGGCCCGGCACCTCCCCGGCCTCAATCGCCTCCCAAAATTGGCTCTCGATCTCGCGATAGATCCCTCGAAGGCCGTCCACGTGCTGATCGCGATCAATGGCGAGCCACTTGGTGGGCTGCTTGCGCTCTCGCGGTGCGGTGATTTGCCGGGCGTACTTGCGTATCGCGCGGCTGGTCGGCCGCCAGGAACCGTCCGGGCTGATGATGCCGTAGTCGCTGCGTTCGCCGTACCGGTACCCGCCGGGATAGAACCAGTTCACGGTTCCGTTCGCGCCCGACTGCAGGACCATCTGGAAGAAGTCCTCGTAGAAGCGGCCCGCGAACTCCATGCGCTTGGCGTCGGGCGCCATGACGCCCCGGTCCCAGACCGAATACCCGAACTCAGCCCACAGGACCGGCCGGCCAGGTGCGACGCAATGAGCATAGGCTGCTGTAAACCGCCCCGGTTTCACGCGCTCCCAGTCGCCGATGCGGCCATAGCCCTCCGGCTCCATGATGTCCACGGTCCGCGCCAGGCCTCGGAAGTCGTAGCCCATAGAGACCGGATTGGCGGTCGGGTCGCCGGCGATGGACATGCGGAAGCTGGTCAGATGGTGGGGGTCAATGCTCTTGACGAGGCCGTTGGCTCGCGCATGGGCTTGGTCCAACAGGTCGTCCAGGAAGCGCCGATAGGCGGCGACCATCACACGCCAGGGACCGTCCTTCGTGATCTGCTCGTCCGAAGGACCGGTGACCTTCCCCTCGGCCCGCGGTGCCGGCATCTTCCAGTCCGCTTCCGCGTTCGCCAGGCTCCCATAGCGCTCGATGATCCATTTCTCCCAGGCTCCGTCCCAGCGCTTGCGCTGATTGTAGCCGCGCCAGTGGGGCTCCCAAGCCAGGTCATAGGCGAAAACGGTGTCGTTCTCGGCCAGGCGATAGGCCTCGATGAGCGCTTTCATCTCTTCCCAGCGGAAGTCCAGAGGCGTGCCCGGCCGCAGCGACAGGTTAACCATCAGGCCCAGGCGTCGGCAGCGGGTAAGAATATCCAGGAGGTTGCGGCTCTGCAACGATCGGTAGTAGCAGAAGATGCTCACCATGTTCATACCCATCGCCTTGACGCGCTGCAGATCGCGCTGGATGACGACGGGGTCATAGGGCTGAGGGTCGAGCCAGTACTCGAAGTACTCACCGTCTTCGATGCCGATCTCGCTGGACGGCATGTAGTTGGTGCCGTGGGCGTACCACTTCTGTCCGTGCAGATAGAAGTCGCCGTCGCGCACTTGCAGGTACTCGGGGTGCTGTTTGGGTCGCCAAACGAGCAGCTCATGGCGCAGCAGGTCTCGCCGCGAATCGCCGACGAGATACTCGACGGTCACTTGGTAGGTGTCGCTGTCAAAGCGGCCCGGTTGCCAGACGCATTCGGCCACATGATCCCGCACGGGAAGCGATCGCTCGAACACGCTCCGGCCTTCGGCCATGACGGTGAACCGCACGTGCTGGTCGCCTGCAGGCGTCGAACCGAGTTCGGCGACGCGAGCGCCGAGGCGAACCGGCTCGCCGGGGAAGTAGGCGTAGTATTCGGCGCCGCCCTCCCACAGAAAGGCACCGTCCACCATCCGCCGAGCCAGGGCGGCAATCAGGTCAGGAAGCGGCTTCTGGAGATAGAAGTCCTGGTTCGGAAAGGCGAAGGAGGCTATTGCCGCCTGCGCGTAGCGCCCTGTGCGATGCAGCACGAGCGCGGCCGGCGTGCCGACGACCTCTCCGGAGCGGTCGAAAGCCTCGAGCAGCGGGATGAATCGCCACTTGCGCTCTTTGTGGTATCCCGTGGCCTGGGGCCGAGCGTGGACGGAGCCGATCTGGTCCGGCAGGGGCAGGACGGCGTTCTCCAGCAGACACTGCTTGTCGCTAGTCGCAAGACGGGCGGCAGTTGTGACCGGATAGAACTTGTAGCCCGGGGTGAGCATCTCGACCGGCGGCACCGCGAACTCCGCGGGGCGAGGGAGTGGGCCAAAGGGGTTCCTCGCGGTCCCAATCTGGTCCAGCCAGAAGTCGTGTTCGCCGGTGCGGATGCGCGTGTGCGTCGTGGCCAGGCCGATGCTCAGGCTGGCGGCGTGCTCGGGACGGAACTCGTCTCCGGCTCCTCCTCGGTTCTTCGTGGGGCTATCGTGCCAATACCGGAACTCGTACGGCGCAACGGCATAGTGGCGCCACTCGGTGCTCAGCGGAACCGTCGCGATCCAGCGCGACCCGTCCTGTTCGCGCCACTCGACGGCGAGTGACGTGGTATCCGGTCCGCCCTTGGCCCAGAAGGTGGTCAGCGAGTGGTCCGCGGGGAAGGGTCGAGTGAGCTTCGGCGGGCTCCAGTTGTCCCAGCCGGTGAAATCCGGCAGATGGGCGTGGAGGCAGCGCCCCGAGCCCGCCGCGCCCGGCTGCTCGATGCTGAGCTTGCTGGGCGATTCAGGCCTGTTGGTGGAACGATGCCATCCCTCCAGGCCGCCCTGCTCGAAGTCGATTAGGATATGCTCCGGCTTGACCTGAGCCAGGCGCTCCCGGATTTGCTCTTCGCTCAGCCACTCGTCGCCGATGGGGGCCACCGGCGTCGTGAAGGCAGGCGCGCCCAGAGCGATAATGTCACCGCCGCCTCGGAGGAACTTCCGGATAGCTCGGTCGCCCGTGGCGGGAAAAACAGCCGAGTTGGTCAGCACCAGAAGCTGGAATCGTTCGGGGTCGAGGATGAACTCATTAGCAGCAGCCCGAGCGTCCAGCGGCACGACATTGAGCCCGACTGACTTCAGCTTATCGTGCACCGCGGCGACCAGTCGCTGATCCATTCCGGGGAGATCGTCCGCCAGCAGAGCCACATTGCTGCCCTCACGCAGGGCTTTGCCATGTTGCTGCGCCCAGGCCTCCGCATCTTTGTGCCGAGCCTGCTGCATGGCCAGTACCTCCGGGGTAACGATCGAAACCGTATCGGTATGCACAATGGGCCCGATGGATTTCCGCCAATCTTCGCCGAACCATGCGGCGAAGAGGACCTCCTTTTCCTGGCTCCGCTGCGGCGCAGTGAACTCGAACTCGCGCGTGCCGGCACCCTGGACCACAACTGCTTGCGATTTGAGCACAATGTGTTTGGGGTTCTTCAGCTCGCAGTGCAACCGGACGCGGCCGAGTTTGTCCGGGAGCTCGAACTTCAGGACGAGCTTGAATGCCCGTCCCTCGACCAACTCGTCAGGCGGGTTCAGGACCCGGATGGAGGTATCGGCAGCGAACGAGCACCAAGCGCCGGCTACAAGGCAACAGGCAGACAGGGCAAGTGATCTCATGCGGTATTCTCCATTTCGCGGAGGACGGCGCCACATTTACGACGAGTTTCGCCTGGGATGGGCGGTCGCCCTGCCCTAGGGACAGTCGGTGCCAGGAACGTGCTGGTCTCAGCGTCCATGACGCAAAAAGTACGCGGAGCTTTCCCTGGATGGCGAAAAAAACAACCAAAGTTGTCACAAATACTACAGACGGATTTACGATGAATGAGGTATCAATTGAGTGTGCTGTCCCCCCTTAGCACAGCTCTCTACGGAGAGCAACCGTTGCCTGGAGGCGTTCGGGGAGCTCGCCGTCCGCGCAACGGTCTTTTTTTGGACCTGGGACCGGGCCTGGTTTTGCAGCAGGCGAATCAGCTCTGGTCGGTCTCGCGCCCCTCGGCATCCACGGACGTGCGGCCTGCGATCACCCCGCAGACCTCGGTCGGAACGATGGGCACTGCCAGGCGAAGCTCGTGCGCGGACACCCCGACGGACAAGAGACGCCCCAAGCAGGTGTGCCGGCCTTCCGGGTCAACGAGAGCGACCAGCAGCCCCTCCAGTTCCGACTGCGCCCGTACGATTACCGCCTCCTCCGGGAGCTGTTCCTGCAGCGTCCGCACGCGTTCCGACGATACGGGTCGCTCGGTGACGAGGAGGACCCCTGCGTCGCTGCGCTCGGCGTGGATCAGCCTCGAGCCGAGCGAATTCTGCGCCAGCGACCGCGTGATCCCGTCCACGGGCTCGCCCAGGCCCGGGAGGAGCCCATGCAAAGCGACGTGCCGAAGATCCAGCGTCATGGTCGTGGTGTCGCGGAAGTACGCAGCGAAGGCCTCCTGTCGCCGGCGGCGACGGAGACCGCGCGGCTTGGAAGCCAGATGTTCGGGGCTCGGCAAGCGCTCGAGGGTGATGCTGCGGCAGCGCTCCCAGGGCGCGAGAATATGCTCCAATTCTCTCTTGCGCTGGATGGCGACAACGAAGGATGGGCGCAGCAGATCAATTAGGGCGTGCTTCAGCTCCCGGGCGACGGGGCCGCTAACCAGGCCGCAGGTGTCGATAACAATGGCCTCGGCCCCTGCTGCCCGAGCGGCTTGAGTCATCCGAGCCGTTCCGATGGCAGTACCCAGAATGCAGTCTGCAGGAGAGGTTGCTCCGACGAAGTAGATCTCCCGGGCTTCAACCGGTCGTTCTCGCTCCAGGTCCGGGACGTACCAGGTCCAGCCGACGGTCGTTGGCGGTCCGACATCGCTCTGTCCGAGATCGGCGTCAAGGAAGGCCGTTTGTCTGTGGCGTTCGGTGAGAGCTCGTGCTAGGCACCATGATAGCGTGGTCTTTCCGGCGTCCGAGGGCCCCAGGACCATCAACAAGGGACAGCGCTGTCCCTGCCGGACAGCGGCCTCGGCCACCCGCGCGGCTGTGTGCCGAAGCTCCGGATGAGGCCTACTTACGCACCGACGGGGTGTCTGATCCTGATGCACATTCGTCGGTTCCCTCCAGACTGGGGCTATTCCTGCCCTGGCCCAAGACAGCGTGCAGCACTCATCTGTGGCGGCGCAGTGGTGACTGCTGCTCCTGCAGTGCGACCGTTGGCGCCGGCCAGCGAGGCGAAACATCTCACCGCAGTCAGGCGTCCTATAGGAGGGAGGTGTTTGAGGTGGGACGATCGGCTTGGCGTGTCGTTGCTCTTGGTCTTGTGCTGGCGGCGCTGGCCGCGGCCTCGTACCTTATGACCCACAAGCCATCGCTGACGGACGAAGAGCGCATTCGGGAGGTCTTGCGTGAGGCGGAGGAAGCCGTCGAAGCCAAGAACGTCCGCGGGTGCCTGCAGCATGTGTCGGAGAGCTACCACGACGAGTACGGCAACGACAAGCATGAGCTGTACCGGAAGGCAATCGCCGGCTTCCGAAACGTCGAGCCGTTCAACCTCACGGTCACAGTAATGCAGATCAGGGTCGAGGGCGATCGGGCCTACGTTAGCCTGGAAGTGGACTTCTCCGCGGGCGAGCGGGCGGTACGCGGTGTGGCGATGGACGTCGTTTTCGCGCGGGAGGGACGCCGGTGGCGAGCGATCTCGGCCACGAACTACGAGGAGTGCGGGGCGGCGCTCTAGAGGTGGTTTCATAACCTCAACGATCAACGACAATCCCCCTGAAAGGGCTCGTACAGGCGTTATGAAACAGCCTCCAGTTCAGCGGAGCTTCGCATCATAATCTGGCGCCACTCCAGCAGCGATAGCAGGTGCGGGCTAGCGGGCAGTCGTCTGGGTCACCCGGGGTCTGCACCTCGACCCCGGGCGACAGTTGATGTCTTGACAGGTTCCGGGTCCAGCCGCTATACTGCATTCGGGATAACAGCACTGGGAAGCATCGGGCGTCGCAACAGCAATCGCAGCGTTCGTCAGCGCGTTGCATGCTGACGCCTCCGTCGCGTGCCGCGCGTCGAACAGGTTGGGCGGCGGAGGAACGATAAGGTACAGCCATGGAGACAAGCCCGAGGCGCTTTGAAGCACGCGACTACGCGCGTATCGTAATTAAACGCCTGGGTCTAACGGCGCTGGTGTTTATCGGCACCGTCCTCGCAGGCGGCCTCTATAGCCTGTCAGCCCCGCAGCTCTATACGGCCAGTAGTCTGATTCGCGTAAAGACCAACCCGCCGGGTTTCTTCTGGGTGTCCGGCGAGAGCCCTGCTGTGCCGGACATGATCTCCCTTGAGACCCAGGCCAAGCTCGCGACTACCTCTGAGGTGGCCCAGCGGGCCGCCCAGCTTCTCGAGAAGGAGCCGAGTGAGGCCAAGCGAGTTCACGCTTCGGCGGCTGAGATCCTGGGCTCGCTCAAATCCCAGGTGATCGAGCCGGACCTAATCCGCATTCACGCCACACACTCCGAGCGGCGGAAAGCGATTGCCTTCGCGAATGCAGGGGCAGAGGCCTTCTGTCAACTGGACGAGGAGGCCCGGCGGGCGAGCATCCGTGCCGGCCGCGAGTACATCGAAAGTGAGCTGAAGCGCGCAGAGCATGCGTATGAACAAGCTGAATTGCGCATTGCGCAATTCCAGGAAGAGACCGGGCTGCTGACGCTGCCCGGAGAAGACGGGGGCGGCACGCCGAACCTGCTGGCCCAGTATGAGAACGAGCGTCGGGCGGCCGAGGCGGCGGCGGAGGAAGCAGAGGCACAATTGGCGGAGCTGGAGCGACTGTATGCGGCGGAGCCGACTGAGGAGACCGAATCCACATATTCGATGAACCCGGTGCTTTCCGCGCTGCGCAGCGAACTTGCGGCTCGGCAGGTTGAGCTCGCCGAATTGCGTTCCAAGTACACCGATGAGCACCCCGACGTGATGGCGGCGCAGGAGCGTGTGGCTGCGCTACAGAAACGCATTGACGATTTTGAGGAACCGGTTGTGTCCGTGGATGCACCTCAAAGGAACCCGTTCAGCACCGCACTACGGACGCAGATCCTCCAAGCACAGGTGGCGGTCCGGCAGGCGCGGGCGCGTGTCACCGCGCTGAACCACGTGATCGCCACGTATCGAGAAGATTATCGGGACCTGCCCGAGAAGCAGCGTCGGATCCGGCGGCTGCAAGACCAGGCGAGGATGGCTCGGGAGACCTTCCTGGCGTTGCTGACGAGTCAGCGCGATGCCCTGATTGACGAACACATGAAGAAGGGGCTGGCCAGCGTGGTGGATCGGGCGACGACTGCAACCCGGGTCGGCCCCCAACTCTTGCGGACGCTGATCTTTTCGGCGGTCATCGGAGTCTTGCTCGGAGTAGGGCTGGCCTTCCTGCTGGAGATCATGGACAACACGGTGCGGACGCCCGAGGACGTGACCCGCGACCTCGGGATTCCGTTCCTGGGCATCGTGCCCCTGATTGAGGGCGGCCGCGATGAGCTGGTCACACTGGCCTCGCCCAAGTCGCCGCCTGCGGAAGCGTACCGCACTCTGCGGTCGAACATCAACTTCGCCACCGTGGACACACCGGTCACCAGCGTGCTGATTACCAGCGCGGGCGCTGCCGAGGGCAAGACTTGCACGACGGCAAACTTGGCCGTGGTCATGGCCCAGTCGGGCCAAAGCGTGCTCTTGGTTGATACGGACCTGCGGCGGCCCAAGCTGCACCGGTACTTCGATCTCGACGCCTCCCGCGGGCTGACCAACGTCCTTGTGGGCGACTTCGACTATGCAGACGTCCTGCAAGAAACGGGGATTCCGGGCCTTAAGCTTCTGGCCAGCGGGCCGCTACCGCCTAATCCGGCCGAGCTGCTGGACTCGGAGCGAATGGCGCAGCTCCTGACCCATCTCGGCGAGAGCTTCGATATCGTGCTGCTGGACTCGCCGCCGGCCATCGTGCTCACCGATGCCTGTGTCCTGGCGGCGAAAGTGGACACGGTCGTGTTTGTCTTAGAGGCGGGGAAGGTGACACGCGAGGCGGGGCGCGAGATGCGGCGCCTGATCGAAAATGCGCGCGGTGCTATTCTGGGCGGTGTTCTGAACAAGCTCCGGCTGACCGGCAGCGACTACTACTACTATTACTACTACTATTACGACTACGGTCGCACCGGCCGACGCCGACGTTCTCGCTGATGACGCCCTGGGCGAGCTGAGGCCTGGGGGTGGCTTCATGACCTCGGGGACCAAGGACAATCGCGCCTAAGGGCGCTCCCATCGGGGTTGTGAAACAACTTCTACGGGAGTTCGGCCAGTAGCACGTCATCGAAATAGGCTCGGCCCACAGTGGCTGAAGAGCCATAGATGAGTACTGTTGCTTCCGTGGCCCGACGCGGTGCGACGGCTTCCACCTTGAGGGGCACCCAGGCACCGCGCCGGCTGGTGTACGTGCTGACGCTCGTTAGGCGTCGGCTTCCAGCCCAAAACTCGAGGTACAGTGCGAACCCGCCGGCCTGGAGATCATCAACGAAGACGAAGGCTGTAGCTCGATACCGGCGGCCGTTGTTGATCGGCATTCGGGCCGAGCGTAAGCCTTGGCTCTGCGTAGGATTGAAGTCCGTGACTTGCGCGCAGGCGACGCCGGAGTGGGCGCGTGCCAGGCTGTATGAGCAGGTTACGGGTTTGGTCCAGGGCGTCCACTGTGCGGGTAGACCCGTGGTTGGGTCTAGATTTTCGAAACTGCCATTCAGAGGGGTAGTGGGGGGATGCGGTCCCGGTTGTGTGCCGCCGGTGACCGGGTAAAGCAACCAGCAGAGGGTGCAAAGGACTAAAGCACGGCTGCGAGACGGTCGAGAGGACATTAACGAACCTCCAACGGCCCTTCAGGAGTCGCCAAGGCGGACGGGAACAAGTGTAGTTTAGCACGCTGGAGCCCTGGGCACAACACCGGCTAGGACCGTCCGTGAATATAGGCCATGCGGCGCGTTGTTGGGCGTGAGGGTCTGTGGTATAATCTGGTCGGCTCTTGCCGTGGCCCAGCGAGATCGGGGTGCCTACCCATGAGAAGGCTGAGAAGCGCAGTACCACTGCTTGCGGCGGTGATCCTGCTCGGTCTGGTCTGTGTCACTGCCGGTTGCAGGAAACGATCCTTCGCGGTGCTTGAGAAGCGGATCGTGGGTAGCGTAAACGCCACCGGCAAGCCCGGGCCGACGAAGACGAGCTTCCTGCCCACTGACACGGAGGCAATCTTGTGGTTTCGGTACGTCGCTGCGCCGGAAAACTGTGAGGTGCGGTGCGAGGTCATTTACACTGACCCGAGCGGCAACAGCTCGGACCATTCGATCACACAGACTCTCAAGCCGGGGAATGGTACGGCTCAGGTGTCCCTGCGGCCAGCGGAAGCTGACACGCTCCCACCAGGCACGTACCAGATTGACCTGATCGGGGCTCAGGGGTCGCTGTTTGGGGGCTCAAAGCTGACCTTCACAGTGGCTGCGGCACCGAAATGAGGTCTCATCTGATAAGAACGGCCCATGGTACGGGTGGTCCGTCGGCGACGCATCGTGCAAGTGCACTCCCATGGCCAAGCCCAAGATAGTCCTCCTCGCCGCGCTGGTCCTGCTGCTCCTGTGGGCGCTCGCTGTAGGCGTGCAACTGCACTTTGATGTCTCCGCGATGGAGATTCGGCTGGGGCGCAGCCTGACGAGAATCGGCCTCGCAGGCGTGGGCTCCAATCTGATCGCTTCTGCTGCCGGGAAACACCTGGAGACGGTTCGGCAACTGAAGCGGACGGGGGCAGACCCGGAGGGGCAGAAGGCCGCTTTGGAGGCCTACGCCGAGCTCGTGGCGGAAGTGGGGCAGAGCCTGCTTCGGCAGGGCCGGAGCGACATCGCCCGCGAGCTGGTGAAGGCGGCGCGCAAGAACGCGCCTGACAGTGACGCGCTTGCTGCTCTGGACGGACGCCTCCGGGCGCAGCAGGGCAAGACCGATCAGGCCAAAGCAGCGCTCCAGAACTTTCTCCGAGCACACAACAAGCAGGGACCGCTGTGCTGGTACGAACTGGGGCTGATCGCCGCGAAGGCGGAGAAGCTCGACGAGGCCGAGAAGTACTGGAGTAGAAGCCTTGAGCAATCCCCCGACCGCTTTGAGACGCAGTACGCACTGGCGCAGCTTTGCCATGCCAAGTCAGGCGACCAGGCTCGGGGCCTGAAGCATGCGGCCGCGGCCCTGCAGCTAGCCGAGACGCCCGCACAGGTTGGCAGCGCGACCGTGCTGGTGCACGCGCTGGGCGGCGAGGCGCCTCCGCGGTGGATTGCCTGGTCACGCGCCGCGCTCCACGGCTACGGCAAGCTCCTGTTGTTCTTACTGGTCCTTTTGGCGGTACTGTTCGCGCCGAGCTTGGCCGAGTTGGCCGCTCGTCCCTTCCCCGTCTTGGCGGCCCATTTGGTTCTCCGGATGGGACGTACAGACCCGAAGAGTTTTCGCTTGTATGAGCGAGCGCTGGAGCGCTCCCCCGACAATCAGAAGCTGCTGGCCGGAGTGGCTGATGCGTTCTGGCGGGTGCAGCCGGGCAGCGAGAGGGCAGTTGACCTGTACCAAAGGCTGTGGCAAGCAGACCGACAGAATATCTCGGCGCTAGCTCGCTTGGCCGAGGGGTATCTGTCCGCCAACGCGACCAGTCCGCCCGCGCTCGAAGCCTACCACGCCTGGTTCCGGCAGTGCGAGAACGCCGAGCAAGTCCAGCAAATGGCCTCGCTGTTGTCCCGGTACTATATGCAGCACGGTGAGCAGGCTCCCGAAGAGGCGGTTCCCGTACTCGAGACGGCCCTACAAGTGGAACCGGACAACCCGCGGCTGCAGAGCTTCCTGGGTCGGCTGTGCCATGAGCACGGTCTGAACAAGAAGGCGGTTCAGTACTTGCTGCCCCTCGCCGAGGCCGCGCCGGACGACGAGGAGACAGTTATTCTCCTGGGGCAGTCTCTGGTCACCGAAGAGCAGTTCTACCTGGCGTACCGCTACCTGCGCGATCTGCCGCCCAGCGACGAAGCGACCAGCGTTCTGTACGTCGCCGGCGTGGGGTGCGAGCAAGAGGGACGACTGGCAGAGGCCACGCGGATCCTCCAGGAAGTTGCCCTCCGCGAGCCGGGGTATGCTGATGTCCAGGAGCGCCTGGCCGCTCTAAGCAATCAGCCCCGAGAACTGCAGTGTGGCGACTACCGGCTCTTGGAGCCGACGGCGGAGGCGGAGACCTATACGATCCATCAGGCCCAGGCCTCCAGCGGGCAGCGGGCTCTGGTCGCAGTCTTCAAACCCGAGTACTCGGACGCTCTGCGCTTTCCGAAGCTGTTCGCGGAACACGTTGCTGCGCTGTCGGAGTTGAAGCATGAGACTATCGCCCCCATCGCTGCCTATGGCGAATCGAATGAGACCTTCTACATCGCGCACCTAGTGCCCGCGGCACGTACGGTGGCGCAGTTACTGCGAGAGCGAGAGGCGCTGTCGCTGCAGGAAGCCGGCTCGCTGGTGGCGGAGACGCTGCGTGGCCTGCAGGCAGCTCACGAGGCGGGGTTTCTCCACGGCGATCTGGCGCCGCGCAATGTGTTGCTGACTGAAGATCAACACGTCCTACTGTTCGGCTTCGGCTATGCCGCCATCGCTGAGGCGGCCAGCGGGGAGAGCCGTGCCGCCCTGGTCGGGGACCAGTATTACAGTCCGCCGGAGCGCGTGCGGAAGGAGCCACTGACGCCCCAGAGCGACATCTATGCGGTCGGCTGCCTGCTCTACCACTTGCTCGCCGGCCGACCGCCGTTTGAAGGGGCCAGCCGCCTGGCCACCATGATGCAGCACGTCACCGGTGAGCCGGAGCCTCCCAGCCATGTGCGTAAGAGCCTGTATCCGGATGCCGATCCGGTGGCCTTGAAGGCTCTCGCCAAGGACCCCGCGCAGCGTTACAGTTCGGCCGCGGAGTTTCGGGAGGCAATCATCGAAGCCGCCGGCCTGTCGCGCACCTCCCCACGCGTCGTGATGAGCACACCAGTTGAGCAGCCTCCCGAGGCGGAGAGCGGAGAGCCCGGCCTGTGGTGGGAGCACTTCGATCAAGTCGAGCTCGTCAAGACCGGCCGATTTGCCCGAATCTATCGAGGCGTGGACCGGGCGCTCTCCGAAGTGCGCGCGATCAAAGAACTGAACTTGCCGCAGGTTGCGCCCGGAGTGCATCCCGAAGAAGCGCAAGCCGGCCGCCGGAACCTGGAGCGGCTGTTCCGCAACGAGACCAATCTGCTCGCCAGTCTCTCCGGTACGCTGCGCCGCCCGCCCGCGGTGGTCAAACAGTTTCAGACGTGGCCCGGGGAGGGCGATCGTACGCCCGCCTACAGCATGGAACTGCTGGAGCGGACGCTGGAGCAGCGCATCGCGCTGGAGGGAGCCCTGCCCGCGGCTGAAGCGTTGCGGGTGGCGGCGGGACTGGCGGAAGCCGTCAATGGCCTGCACGAAATGGGCATCGTGCATCGTAATCTGTCTCCCCGCAGCGTGATGTTCGCTCGGGACGGCAGTATCCGGCTGGTGGGCTTCGACCGCACCTGTCGGTTGGCCGACCATGACGCGCTCCTGGCGGCCGAACGGGCCGTCCAACGGCTTGCCACCTCTCCGGTTCAAGCTCTCGGCGACCCCGGATTTCTGTCTCCCGAGCAGTGCCGCACTGAACCCTTCGGCTTGACTACCGACGTCTACAGCCTCGGTTGCATCGTGTACTATCTCCTGGCCGGCCGTCCACCCTTCGTGGCTGACGATCCCATAGCAGTGATGCTGGCGCATGTGGCCGAGCCGCCGCCCTCGTTGGCCGATCTCAGGGCCCGGGCGCCTGCCGGTGTTGACGAAATGCTGGCCCGAGCTCTGGCCAAGAAGCCGGAAGAGCGCTTCCCTGACGCGGGCGAGTTCTATGGGGTGTTGGAGAAGATGGCGGAACGGGCTTCCCGGATATCCGGGTAGAAGTGGTTTCAAGACCTCGACGAGCCACGACAGTCGCGTGTAAACGCGCCGCTACAAGGGTTTTGAAACCACTCCTAGTGCCACGAGGGTGGGGCCGCACCTGGCAGAGGCCGGGCTGCGCTGCAGAATACTGCCGCGCCCTGGTGCGTTGACCGGGGCGCTTGTTTTGCTGGATTGGCGAGGAGAGGAGTGGCCCACGTGAGGCCGGTTCGGCTGGAGATTGATCTGGGCGCGATCCGAGCTAACACCCGGACCGTATGTGAGCTCGTGGGTGATGCGACCGAGCTCATCGCCGTGATCAAGGCCGATGCCTATGGGCACGGAGCCGTTCCCGCCGCCCGAGCAGCGCTGCGCGGCGGGGCGCACTACTTGGCCGTGGCCCTGGTGGACGAGGCACTGGAGCTGCGGGCGGCCGGCATTACGGCGCCGATCATTCTGCTGACCTCCCCTCCGGAGGAAGCGACGCGGGCCTTGGCCCGGCAGCAGATTGAAGTGGTGGTCAGTGATGCTACCATGGTGCGCGCGCTGGGGGAGGCGGCCTCGCGCGTACGGCGGGCCGTGCGAATCCATCTGAAGATTGACACGGGAATGGGCCGCCAGGGCGTGCGTCCCGGCGAAGTCTTCGACCTGCTGACGGCGCTGGAGAACCAGCCTGGTCTCAAGCTGGTCGGCGTTTGCTCGCAGTTGTCCTGTCCGCTGGACCGCGACGTCAGCGCGGAGCAGCTTCGCGTGTTTTGCGAGGTCACAGACCGTTTACCCAGCGGGCTGCTGCGGCATCTGGCCAGCAGCGCGGCGACCGCGGTCTTACCGGAGACCCGCCTGGACGCCGTCCGTTGCGGGGCCTTCCTCTACGGCCTACACCTCGGGGTGCCGGAAGAGGTCCGGCCTACGCTCCTCACAGCGATGTCGCTGCAGGCACAAGTGGCACTGGTCAAGCGCCTTCCGGCGGGCCACCCAGTCGGGTATGGACAAACCTGGCGCGCGCCCCGTGACGTCGTCATCGCCCTGGTGCCGTTCGGCTACGCGGACGGCTATCAGCCGGGGCTGTCCAACCGCGGGGTTGCCGCCCTCCGCGGTCGCCGGGTCAAGGTCGTTGGCAGCGTCAACATGGATTCGATTTGCCTCGATGTCACGGATGTGCCGGACGTGCATCCCGGCGACGAAGTCCTGCTGCTCGGCCGCGACGACGGCGCGATCATCGCTGCCGAAGAACTTGCCCAGCTCGCCGGTGTTGCCCCGCACGCTCTGCCCACACAAATAAGCGGCCGACTGAGCCGCGAATACAAGGGCGGTTAGGCTCGTGGCTCGCGTCCACGTCCAGGTTCCCGCCACCACTGCGAATCTCGGCGCCGGCTTTGATGTGCTCGGGCTGGCTCTGGCTCTGTACAACGAGATTGAGCTGAGCACGACCGAGAGGCCGACAATCGAAATCGAGGGCCTCGGTGCGGACGAGCTACCGCGCGACGACCGGAACTTGGTGCGCCGTGCTATCGCACGCCTGGCCGCAGAGCTGGGCCGTGAAGCTCCCGTTCTCGGCGTCCGGCAGGTGAACCGCATCCCGTTGGAGCGCGGCCTGGGCAGCAGCGCCGCAGCCATCGTGGGTGGGCTGGTAGGCGCGTCGGCTCTGCTCGGCTGGAACCCGCCGGAAGAGGTTCTGCTGCGGGTCGCCGTCGAGGTCGAGGGGCACCCCGACAACGTCGTGCCGGCGCTGCGCGGCGGCGTCACTGTGTCCTACCGGGCCGAAGAGGCGTGGCGGTACATTCGGCTCGAACCGCCGCCGGAGTTGCGTGTCGCCCTGGCGGTCCCGGAGTACACCGTCAGCACCGAGCGGGCGCGGGCGCTCTTGCCGCCGGAGGTTCCTCGACAAGACGCCTTGTTCAATGTGTCGCGCTCCGCCCTGTTTGTGGCGGCACTGGCGTCAGGGGACCTGCGGCACTTGGGGGCCGCCATGGAAGACCGCCTGCATCAGCCCTATCGCGCCCGCCTGGTTCCGGGGATGCAAGGGGCCATCGAGGCGGCGTTGCGGGCCGGGGCCTGGGGCGCAGCGTTGAGCGGCGCGGGGCCGACAATCGTCGCTCTGGCCAGTGATGCCGCCCCGGCCGCGGCCGAAGCAATGGCACACGCGCTCGCCCAGGAGGGAGTTCGTGCCGAGGCTTACGTTCTCAAGCCGGACCTGACGGGAGCCGAGGTTCGGGCGACAGACCCGACGAATTGAATGCACGGAGGTTACTACGTGGAAGCCTTGATGACTGCTCACCACCTCATCGGCATTCCGCTGCTGTTTGTGATCGGCTTCATTGTAGGCTGGGTTGCCCGCGGCTATGCGCAGAGCGTAGACGCAGATCAGGGAAAGCCCCCCGAGTGACCTAATTCCAGAAGGCCGGAGGCCGGTACCGCACGGGAGCCGCGCGACCGTACTTCCCTGCCGGTCGGCTCCGCCTCCGAGCAAAGAGAAAGAAAGCCATGCCAGAATTCGCGCCGCAAGCGATCAAGGAGAGTGTCGAGCAGCTCCGCGATCAGATGGTGCAGTGGGCCTGTGACCTCATCCGCTTCCCCAGCACGCAAGGCAACGAGGCCGAGGCCCAGGCGTACCTGTTCGCAGAGCTGAAGAAGCTCGGCTACGATCCCCAGTACCGGGAGATTCCGGAGAGTCTCCGGAAGGATGAAGAGTACTCCCATGCCGATGTCGAGCCCTCATACGAGGGCCGACACAATATCGTCGTCCAGCAACGGGGCACCGGCAGCGGCCGCAGCCTGATTCTGCAGACGCACAATGATGTCGTGCCCGCCGAATCCTGGAAAGAGGCCTTCACGCCCGTAGTCAAAGAGGGGCTCATCATCGGGCGCGGCGCCACGGACTGCAAGGGCCAGGTTGCTACACTGCTCACGACGATGGCCGTCCTGAGGGACCTCGGGATCCAGGTGCGGGGCGATCTCGAGTTCCAGTTCGTCATCGAGGAAGAGGTCGGCGGAAACGGAGCGCTGGCCCTGATCCGACAGGGCTGCTATGCCGACGGGGTCATTGTGATGGAGGGCACAGGGCTGGATATTCATCCGGGCAACCGCGGTGCAATCTGGTTCCGTTGCAAGACCTTCGGCACACCGATGCACATGGGCCGGCGGCACGAGGCGGTCAACGCCATTGAACAGATGATGGAAGTCATCAAGTGGCTGCTCGTGTACGAGGAGGAGCTGATCGCTGCCAGCCACGGACAGGAGCTGTTCGACCGCTACGAGCACCCGGTTCAGCTTTGTCTGGGGATGATCGAGGGGGGCGAGTGGCCGTCCATGGTCTGCGGCGAATGCACTCTACAGGGGGGCGTGGGCTTTCTGCCCAACAAGCGCATGTCGGAGATCAGGCAGGAGCTGCGCGAGGCCGTGATGCGCACGAACAACGAGTGGCTCAAGCAGGAAGGACACTTCGTCCTGGAGTTCCCGAAACTGCATAATGACGCCTATGCCATTCCGGCCGACCATCCGCTACCGACGACGATGCTGCAGGCCTGTCGGCGCGTGGATCTTGCGTCTGAAGTCTACGGCTGGAACGTGAGTTGCGACGCTCGCCTGTACAACCGCGTGGGGGGGATGCCCACGGTGGTGTTCGGCCCGGGGCTGATCAAGGACGCCCACGCCGACGGGGAGAAGATTGAGATCGCGCAAATGGTGCAGGCCGCCCAGGGCTTGGTGCAGACGATTATCGAGTGGTGCGGCTCCTGACCCCGCGGCAACGCGATCGGTCCTACTGCCAGTCCGGATCAGCGAGGACCTGTTGCATTGTCAGGAGGAACTGCGCGGCCTGGTCGCCGTCGTGTACGCGGTGGTCCACGGTGAGCGTCAGGTCCATCATCGGGCGGACCGCGATCTCCCCCTGGCACACCACCGGGCGCGGTTGGGCGGCGCCCACGGACAGAATAGCTGTCTGCGGCGGCGAGATGATCGCCGTGAACCGTTCAATCCCATAGCCGCCGAGGTTTGAGACCGTAAAACCGGCGTTGCGCTGTAGGCTCGCGCGCAGCCTGTTGTTGCGTGCCAGTTGGGCCATCTCGCGCGTCTCGGCCGCAATCTCGACCAGAGACTTCTGGTCCGCTGCAAACACCGTGGGCAGCAGCACGCCTACGGGGGTGCCCACTGCAAAGCCCACGTTGATGTCATGGAACACGAGCAATCCCTGGTCCGAGTACCAGGAATTGAACCGTCGGTGCTCGCGGAGCGCAAGGGCTGCCGCTTTGAGCAAGTAGTCGTTGACCGTGGGCACCGTCTGGCCCTCGCCGGCGGCGGCCTTCAAGGCCTGGCGCGCGTCGAGCACCGCTGAGGCGTCCACATCGAGCGATACGTAGAAGGTGGGCTTGCTGCGGTGGCTTTCCAGCACGCGGTCCGCAATGGCCTGACGTGTCCGATCGTGGGGCACGAAGTCATGTGGCGGGACCTCATCACGGCGGGAACGAGGCATTGTCAGCTCCTGTTCGCTTCCGGCCAACGGATGACCGGCTGGGCTGTTCGGAGGGCGAGGGTCGCGCCTGAAGGGGCTCGTACAAGGGTCATGCAAGCACCTCTAGCCCTCGAAGGCCGTCTCAATCAGCGCCCGGTAGTTGTCCAGACGGCAATAGTGTGTTACCGAGTTCGCCGAGCCGGGGCAATATCCCCCGTCGGCCGTCAGGTCGCGCAGATTGGCACGCACGGCCTTCCGCACCTGATCGGGCGTGCCGCGAGCGAGCAGGTCCACGTCAATGTTGCCCAGCAGGCAGAGATGATCGCCGACCTGTGCCTTGACCTGCCGCGCATCCATGGCCTGCGGCTCAATGGGGTGCAGCGCGTGGAAGCCGCAGGCAATCAGGTCGTCAAACACTTCATGTAGGTTGCCGTCCGAGTGGTAGATGTACAGCAGGTCGCGCGCGCGGCAGATCTCGCCCATCCGCCGGTACCATGGGAATACGTAGTGACGGTACACCTCCGGCGAGACCAGGAGCCCGGTGCCGAAGGCCAGGTCGTCCGAATGCCAGATCCCGGCCACTTTCGGCAGCTCGATTGCGCGCTCGAAGACGCGGAATTGGAAGGCCGTAATCCGCTCAAAGATTGCATCGAGCAGGGGCCGATTGAAGAGCGAGGCTTCGGCAAATCCCTCGAAGCCGAGCAGCATCCAGGCCGGAGTGAACAGCTTGCCGATAATCACGATGACGGGCATCTCGGCCGGCAGCGCGTCGGCTAGCTCGGTGATTGGTGACAGGTCCAGGGTCTCGGCGTCCGGCCATGGAAAGGCCGCCACATCCTCCACGGTCTGGATAATGCCCTGCCCCTCCGCGGCCCAATTGATTTCCGTGCGGTCTTCGTACAGACTGTATCGGCCTTCGGACGTCTGTGTGGCCTCGCCCGACATGACGCCGCCGACCTGCAGGAGCCCGGTGGCGATGGGAGCGTAATCGTAACCGGCGGTCACCCAGAACTCGGCTTCATCCGCGGCCGTCTGGATCTTGCGCCCGATAAAGGCCTCCTTTACCGGCAGGTCCACGTGTAGCTCAATCAGCGGCGCCCGATCCAGCTTCCCCTGACGCAGGATCGCGTGTCGGAGGCGCGCAAAGTCATTCCGCTCTTTCATGATTGAAGGCCTCTTGGAAGCCTGTCGGTTGCAGAGGCCAATTCGCGCTCAAGGGGGCGAGGTCCTGCGGGCGCACGAGAACCACGTCGTCGGTGAAGGTCGGCCTGCGCGCGAGCGAGGCGGAACGCGCGGCTTGCCCGCAACGTCTCAGTGGAAAAGGCCGAGGAGGTAATCAGAATGGCAACCAGAGCACTTGCGGGAATTGTCCTGGCTGTTGGGCTGGGGACGGCCACGCCGGCACAGGCGCAGAAGGTGACATTCGTCCGGACGGCAACGGTGGAGGGCCGAGAGATCACCATTGACAATACGAAGGCACGAATCGCCATTGATGTGGTGGACGAGTTCGTGGATGAGCCCGAGCAGGCGCAGTACGCGCGGCGGCTGTTCAGGACTTATGAGGAGGCCTACCAGGCGGCCCAGCAGCAGGGCTTTGAGTTCCTGCCGTCGGTGTCTCTGGTGGCCGCGAAGGGCAAGAAGTTCGACGACGGAATGTACGCGGCGGTGGAGCTTGCCGCCGAGAGGCCCTTCGGATCGAAGCTGAAACTGGGCAAGCGGGAGCTGCTGCAACGGGTGCTGCAGGCGCTGATTGATCGCCATGGCAAGCTGAGCGGCTATCCGCAGGGAGCTTGCGCCGAGGCTGTGCGTTATGTGGCCTCCGCGCTGGCGGTCGGCGGTCAGCTCACCGGCTTCAGCTTCCCCGGACCGCCTCTTAACCCCAACGTGGGCCGCAAGCCGGTGGGCTTCTATACCTGGAGCCCGGAGCTGGCAAACATCTTCCGGCGAGACACGGCGCTGCAGAAGCGGCTGAATCTGGACGACGAGCAAGAAACGGCCGCGGCGGCTGTCCTCGCTGACGTGATCCATGGCGAGCCCGAGCTGGAGCAAGAGCGGCAGCTTCTGCTGGACCTGTACGCGCGGCTGACCAACCCGCTGCGAAGCATGGAAGTCTCGGACATGGTGGCCGAGATCGCCGCAGCAGGAGGGCTAGAGAAGGCCATCGGCGATGAGGCGGCAGCGACGGCGTTCGCCGAGCAGCTCAGGAGCAAGCATCAACTGGGCCTGGCGCTGCTGCCGCCCTCGGAGTCCAAGGAGATGTTCCTCCTCTGGGAGGCAGGCGCCATGGGCATCTCGAGCATGGAGGCCTTCATTGACGCGATCCGCTCCGGGAAGATTGACCTTAAGCCCGATCGGGACTCGGGATGGTACGAATACCAGCAGTACGCGCTCGAGCCCCTGCTGAAGCCGGATAAGATGCCCGAGGGCCGCAAGCTGGAGTTGTCGGACAAGTACAAGGAACTGCTGGCCGAGGCCTTCAAGTCCATGATGGCGCAGGTGCGCGAGACGCACGTCAAGCAGCTAGAATTGACCGAAGCGGCCGCACCGCCGCTCCTGGAAGTGACGGTTTTCCCCTATCTTGCGGTGGAGCCGATCGCGAGCACGTACCTGCGTATCGGGGACGGCTATGAGTTCCTCCGTGGGGTGCTGCGGAACAAGTTGGGGCCGGAGGCGCTGACGCAGCTCCACGCACGCGACGAGGGCGCCGTGGAGCGCCCGCAGCCCCTGGGTGAGGAGCTGAGCAATCTGCAGGAGCTGATGTACGGTGCGTACTGTCTGGCCTTGCGCGATGTGGGCGCCCCGCTGAAAGAGCTGCCGTCTAAGTGGAGCGAGGAGCGCGCGGGCGATGCCGCCCGGCGCTCGATGGCTCGCGCCGAGCAGTGGCTGAGCGCCTGGGCTCAGGACGACGACATGAGGCGAGACGTACGCATGATGATTCCGGTAGCGCGCTCGCCCGATGTGTTTTGGGCGGTGATTGGCGTCAAGATGACGAAACTGCACGTGCGGTTCGTGGACTGCCCTGAGGTGCGCCTCGCACGGGGAGAAGGCGAGGTCCAGCCGATGTTCGGGGACGTAGACTACTGGGTCCCCACGGAGCGGTTTATCGAGGTTCAGGGCGAGGGCGAGCCGCTGAACCGCGAGGAGTTCCGTGCCCTGTGCGACCGAGCGCAGACGGAGGACAGGATCATCAAGGCGTTGAGCCGAAGAGGACTGAGTGCGCCGCAGTCAGCGACGACCGGGCCGGGGGCTCAGGGCCTGGTTGCGCACGCGAGGCGAGGCCGGGTGACCTGGGCGTACTTGGTTGGAGCCGCAATCTTGCTGTTCGTCCTGGTTGGGATCGCCATTGTCGTCGTGGCCAAAGGCATCCTGGGCCGCACGCGGCGGTGACGACGTCAGGCGTCACACAACCGCGCAACACTGGGACGCTGGGGGGTGTCTAAAGCTTAAGGGGAGCGTGCCATGTCTTGGCGTCGATGCTTCTTGCTGGTGGCGTGGATTCAGTTCTTCGGCTTGCTGGTGCCGGCCGCGGCTCGTCCGCCGTGGTCGCCGGAGCAGGAGGCTCGCGTGGGTCGTCGAGCCGCGGAGAAGGTGGAGCACATCTTCAAGCTCTATCACGATCAGAAGGCTCAGGAGCGCGTCGAGAGCATTGTCGCGAAATTGGCGGAGCACCAGCGCCCATCCCAGCGGCGGTTCAGCGTCAAGCCGGTCAGGCACCCGCCGGTGAAGTTCACCGTGAAGCTGCTCGACACGGAAATGGTCAACGCAATGGCGCTTCCCGGCGGGTACATCTACGTCACGCGGGGCTTGCTGGAGACTGTTGAGTCCGACGACGAGCTAGCCGGCGTGCTGGCCCACGAGATGGCTCATACGTTGCTATACCATGCTCTGGATCAGGCCAAAAAGAACAAGAAGGCCTTCGTGGGAACCTTGGCGGCCGCGGCAGCCGCGGTGCTGCTGGGCGCCAGAATCGGTGATGCTGCAACGGTCTTCTATGGCGCGCAGTACGTGCGCATGGGCCTTCTGAGCGGCTACTCAATCGAAGACGAGACGGAGGCCGACGAACTCGGCTTGCTGATCGTGAATGAGAGCCCGTACAATCCCGTCGGATTGCTGACGCTGATGGAGAAGCTGTCGCGGGAGACACGGCTGCAGCCCAAGCCCGAATTGGGCATCTTTCAGACGCATCCGTACCCGGACGAGCGCTTGCGCAACATCCGGGCGAAGCTCGAACGCCTGGATGTGGACATCAACCGGCTGAGTGTGACCTACTGGGAACGAGCTGAAGCCCTGGACTGCTTTGACGGCGGGGAACTGCAGGCCCAGCTCTGGCTCTGGGGACAGCCGCTGCTTACTGCTGCGGCTTCATCGCCGGAGGGCGCTGCGCCCCTGGCGCGGCTGCAGGCCGCGGCCGATCAGCTCAATGCCGCTCTTCGCGCCGGGCTTAGAGGTTACGAAGTGCGCGTGGAGGAGGACCACGGAATACCCGTTGTGGTCGCCCGCAATCGTCGTCTATTGAAAGTTTACCCCCAGGATGCCGACGCGGTCGGCCTAGCGCCCGACGAAGCCGCACAAGCTGCCGTCCGCCGTCTCCGTCAAGCCTTCGCCCTTCGGGAACTCCAGAGAACCTACGGCAGCGGGTAGCGTGTCCGCAAACAAGGAAACGGCGCCTACCGGGGCGGGCGCCGTTCGCCGCTGCTGTGTGGTATGCGGGGCAGTTTCAGTCCACCATCAGCACGGGCTGCTTCTGCCGCCGGAGCGTGGGCAGCTCTTCCAAGGCTCGGCCCGTCCCGATGGCCACGGACGTCATGGGATCATCGGCCACCTGAACATGGACGCCGGTGCTGCGCTCCAGGAGCTGGTCCATGCCCGGCATCAGGGCCCCGCCGCCGGTGAGGGTTACTCCACGCTCGATGATGTCGGCTGCGAGTTCCGGAGGCGTATGCTCCAGGATCGTCTTGACTCGACCGACGATCTGACTGATGGGGTCCGCCATTGCTTCGCGGATCTCAGCCGAGCTCACCGTGATGGTGCGCGGCAGGCCGCTGATCAGGTCCAGGCCCCGAACCTCCGTTGTCAGTTCCGTCTCCAGCGGCGAGGCCGATCCAATGCGAAACTTGACATCCTCGGCGGTCCGCTCTCCAATAGCCAGATTGTGGACGCGGCGGATGTAGCGGGCGATGGCGTCGTCCAGCCTGGTTCCGCCCAAGCGAACCGAATCGCTCAGAACGATGCCGCCCAGCGAGATCACCGCGACGTCCGTTGTGCCGCCGCCGATATCCACCACCATATTCCCGCCGGCACTGGCGATGGGGAGACCGGCGCCGATGGCCGCCGCCATGGGTTCCTCAATCAAGTGTGCTTCTCGTGCGCCGGCGGCACGCGCGGCATCGCGTGCGGCGCGCTTTTCGACGCCGGTGGCTCCCGAGGGAATGCAGACCACGACCATGGGTTTGAAGATTCGAGCCTTGCGGCCGCAGATCTTGCTGATGAGGAGCGACAGCATCTCGCGGGTGACGGTGTAATCAGCGATCACACCATCGCGCAGCGGCCGGCTGGCCACGATGCTTCCGGGCGTTCGGCCGAGCATCAATCGAGCTTCCTCGCCGACCGCCAGAACACGCCGACTGTCTTTCGCAACGGCAACGACTGAGGGTTCGCGCAGAATCACTCCCCGGTTCCGCGCGTAGATCACAATGTTCGCAGTGCCGAGGTCAATCCCCAGGTCCTCAACCAGACTGAACATTTCTTAGCCGCGCTGTCGGTCGCTCCGACTCCGTCAACTGTGCGCCCAGGGACCGCAGCTTCAGGTCCAGGTCCTCGTACCCTCTCCGCACGTGCTCCCAGCCACCAACTGTCGTCTCGCCCTCCGCCGCCAGCCCTGCCAGGCCCAGAGCAGCACCGGCCCGCAGGTCCACTGCTATCACTGACGCTCCCGACAGTCGCGGAACGCCTGTGACGATAGCTGTGTTTCCCTTCAATTGGATCTGCGCGCCCATACGCGAGAGCTCGTCCACATAGTTGAATCGGGCCTCGAAGATCGTCTCCTCCATCACACTGCGTCCCTGTGCCAGGGACATCAGCACGACGGTCAGCGGGTGCAGGTCGGTCGGGAACCCCGGGAAGGGCGCCGTAATCACGTCAAAGTGCTTCGGCCGTCCCTCGCTCTGAATCCGGATCCATCCTCGCCCCGTCTGGATCTTGCTGGCAGCGCTCCGCAGCGCATCCAGGGTCAACAGCAGGTCGGCCACGCGCACGCCCCGAACCGTCACGTCCCCCTGGGTAATCGCACCGGCCAGGAGCAGAGTGCCGGCCTCCATCCGATCCGGCGAGGCCGCAAAACGAGCGCCGTGCAGTCTGGGAACACCGGTGATCTTCATGGCGGCTCCACCGATGCCGCTGATCTTCGCCCCGCAGGCGACCAGAAACCGGGCGCAGTCAACCACATCGGGATCGCGCGAAGCATTCTCGATGACGGTGGTTCCCTCCGCCAGCGTCGCAGCCATCATAATGTTCAACGTGGCGCCGACACTCCGGAAACGAGGATGCAAGAACATGCGGCCTCCTCGCAGTCGAGAGGCGCGCATTACCACAAGCCCGTGCTCCTCCGACACCTCGGCGCCCAAGGCCCCAAAGCCCTGTAGGTGGTAGTTGATGGGGCGTGAACCAATCACGCATCCCCCAGGTCGCGGGACGCGCGCCTCGCCCAGACGCGCCAGGAGAGGGCCGGCCACATGGAAGGAGGCCCGCATCTTGCGTACGAGGTCTTCGGGGGCCTCACATGTTGACAACCGAGCCGCGTTCACACGCAGCGTCCGCGGCCCCACCATGTCGCACTTGGCTCCCAGCGATCTGAGAATCTGAATCATTGTCCCGACGTCGCTGACGTCGGGAAGGTTCTCAATAACGCTCTCGCCCGGGACAAGCAACGAGGCTGCCAAGAGCGCCAGGGAGCCATTCTTAGTGCCGCTGACCCTCACATCGCCTCTCAGCGGCGTCCCACCCACGATTTGGATGGTCTCCAATGTCAACTCCCCCCAGTCCTAGGGTCGGTCGAGCCCAGGCCGAAGTGCTGCCCTGACTCTGATCCTTGCTGCGACGCAACGTCAGTGTCCTGCGTTCTTAACTGTGCGCTCTTCTGCCGTCGAAGCCTGGTGACAAAACGGCCGCTGTCACCTCCTTGCCTGGCTTACAGAGCGGTGATGAACATTGTACCCCAAACGCCCGCCTGTGACAAGGCGTGGGGCCAAGGCTGCGTACATGAAATGCGGCCAAACCGACGCTGCGGGCCTTGAGCGCCTCAGAGGCCCGTTTTCGACCACACGAAGAATCCTTGCCTGCAACGTCATCGGCGTTCGACAGCCGCCTCTTGGTCGGCGCTAGTGACTGAGGTCGAACTCCCGCGTAACTCTGATGGGCTGGCCGGACCGGATCGATTCCCAGCAGGCTGAACAGATCGCGATGACCTGGGCGCCATCCCGGACGTCCACCAGGGGCTTGTCATCGTTCACCAGGCAATCCTCGAAATGCCGCAGAAAGCCAATGATCTCCCCCGCGTGGTCGAGCGCTTCGCCCTTGGGCTCGATCGCTTCTTCTTGGGGTGCGCTCTGGGCGTAGGAATCATACACGACCCGATCGTTGAACACCGAAGCCTTCGTTCCGTATAGAGCAATTCCAACCAGAGAGGGCCTGCTCCAAAGCGATGGCGGATGCACGAGGTCAAAGGCGCCCAGCACCCGCGCGATGACACCGCTGCGATATTTGATCGAGATGATGAAGTTATCATGCTTGTCTGCTGGATAGCGCGCGTCCAGCCCCCCGTGGCTACCATAGGCGAATACCTCGTCCGCCTCGCCGAGAAACCAGCGCAGCAGGTCCACGGGATGACACACACCCCCATACATGAAGTCCTGGGGCAACTGATAGCGCCAGGGGGACCGGTCGAAGACGGGGCGCATGTCATGAACGTAGTAGCTTTCCGCCAACCTGATCTCGCCCAGCCTGCCACTGGCAAACAGGTCATAGATCGCGCGGAACCGGCTGTTCCAGCGCATGCTCTGGGCGACCAGAAGCTTCAGGCCAGTGCGGTCCACCAGTTCAACCAACTCGCGAGCCTCCTCCAATGACACCGCGAGCGGTTTGGTGACGATGACGTTCTTTCCGGCCTGAAGGGCCGCCCGCACTTGCCGGCAGTGATAAGGGCAAGGCGAGAAGATGGCCACGCAATCCAGGTCGGGGCGCGAGAGCAGGGCCTCGTACGTGTCCGCGATATGAGCAACGCCGAACTCCTCGGCTAGCGAACTGAGCCTCTTGCCGACTTGATAACGCTGGTGGGGACGATCCGGGTGAGGGTCGTAGACAGCCCGCACCTGCAGACGGGAATCAGCGACGTGATTAATGTCGAGCAAGGCGGCGCCCAGCCCGATGCCGACCACCCCCAGACCAATATCTTTGGCGGTATTTCCCATCGTCACCACCCTTTGAGTTGAAGCGGAGCAGGAGAGGAGCGCCGGTGTCCCAGGCTTTCGGCGGCATGACCGGCGACGGCTGAGACTTAGCGACAAGGTTCCGCCAAAGCTGTGGTCCTCCTGCCTTAGGACCGGACAGCGCTCGCCGCACTGTTGAATGATTCCGGCTGTTGGGCTACAATCCCCTCAGGAGAGTGCACCGTGAGCGATGCGCGGCAGGACCAGCTAGTTGCTCGGCACCACTGCGACCGTGGCGATGACCTGCTCGCTGCCGGGCATCTCGATGAGGCCATTGCGGAGTACGGCGAGGCGCTACGGGCGGACGGGAAGTACGCGCGCGCGCGGCACAACCTGGGGGTCGCTTTGTATAAGCAGGGCTCCTTCGAGCGCGCCGCTGTAGAGGTCCGGGAGGCTCTGGAACTGGCTCCTCGGAATGCAGATTTCCACTTCACTTTGGGGCTGATCCACAAGGATTCCCGGCAATTTGCGGCGGCTCTCCACAGCTTTTCCACAGCCTTGGAGCTGGACCCTGACCACCTCGACGCCCGTCACTATCGAGGGCACACTTCCTTCGAGGCGGGCGATGCGGAAGCGGCCCTCGCGGACTTCGAGGAAGTGCTGCGGCGCGATCCGCAGCGCGCGCATGCGCTGTACGACCTGGGGATTGCCTACAGCGCGTGCGAGCGCTGGGCGGAGGCGGAGGAAGCGCTGGCGCGCGCCGCGGAGTTGGAGCCTGGTAATGCTGACGCGTACTACAACCTGGGGTTGGTTCATGCCCAGGACGTCCGCACGCCCGATGCCGCGGCGGAAGAGGCCTTCCGGAAGGCTATCGAAATCAACCCGGATCATCTCCCGGCTCGGCTACGACTGGGCATTCTCTACGCCAAGGCGAAATACCGGGATCCCTCCTGCCGTGATCGGGCGCTGGAAGTGCTGGAGGAACTGGCCGAGCAGCCGCACGTGGACCGGCTGCTGCCCGAGGCGCACCTGGTGCACTTCGCCCTCGGTTGTCTGTATGACGACCGGCCGGAGACCTATGACCGTGCGGTTGAGGAGTATCAGCGTTGCCTCAGGTTGCAGCCGAACTTCGCGCCCGCGCACAACAACCTTGGGATCATCAGTCGCCGTCGCGGACGTCCGGAGGAGGCGGCGCAGCAGTTTCTGCGCGCCCTGGTGGCCGACCCCGACTACGGCAACGCGTACCAGAACTTGGCCCGCCTGTGCTATGACGCACCCCACGAGTTCCTGGAGGACCTGCTGAGACGCCTGCTGGACCGGCTTCCCGAAACGGCCAGCACTGTGGCCTTTCGACTGGTGCTCGCCTTCGTGGACGTCGCCCGTGCCGAGGCTCACCGAGCCAGCTATCACCAGATCCACCAGCTCAAGAACTCGCTCGCGGTCCATGCCACCCGGATGCGCGGGCTCCGCCGCGACCTGGCAGAACACGAACCGGAAGCGGCGCAGCGCCTGGACGAACTCCTGGCTCTGGAGGAGCGCATCTTCTCCGGCATGCAGGATTTCTTGAGCGCGTTGCATCACGAGGAATTAGACTTCCAGGTGGTCAACTGTGCGGAGCTGCTCGAGACGGCGGCCGGCCAGGCGCGAGGCCAGCGAGCGGAGGGTCTGGAGGTCGAGCTGCGGATTGCCCCCGGGCTGCCCGAAATCCGCGGCGATCCGGGCCGACTCCGGAACATGATCCAGAATCTCGTCAACAACGCCCTGGAGGCGATGTGCGACGGCGGGCGGCTTACGCTGACAGCCGAGACCATAGAGGACCACGCGACCACGAGCGGGGGCCCCAATGTCTGGGGCGTACGGCTGATCGTAGCCGACACGGGCGTCGGCTTCCCGCCCGAACAGGCCCAGATTCTCGGCTGGCCAGGGTATACGACGAAACCGGGCGGCTCGGGGTACGGACTGGCCATTGCGGAGCAGGTGGCACATGAGCACCGGGGCTCCATTCGGTTGGAGGGCGCGCCCGGCGGCGGCACCCGTGCGACAGTTGAGCTCCCGCTAAACCTCGATGTGGCCCGTAGTCGGGCCCGGCTGAGATTGCGGCCCATTCTGTCCGAGGACCCGGGGAAGCTGATCCAGGCCGAACTGGAGGAGTTTTGAAGCGATTGGCGGCTCGGAGAGCCGTGAGTGACAACATGGAGGCACCGATTCTCGTCGTAGACGACCAACCGGAGGTTCGGGACCTGCTGGAGGACCTGTTGAAGCGCCGCGGCCATCAGGTCGAGACAGCCGCCTATGCCGAAGCAGCTCTGGACCTCGTGACGGCTCGCCCGGATGAATACGCGCTGGTTATTCTCGACCTCGACTTCGGAGAGGGCCGTGTGGATGGCCTGGAGGCGCTGCAGCGGCTGAAGGTCCTGGCGCCAGATCTGCCGGTCGTGATGCTCAGCGGCAAGGGCACTACCAGCTCCGTCGTGCAGGCGATCAAGCTTGGAGCCGAGGACTTCATCGAGAAGGATGCCTATATGGAGGAGCAGCTCGACATCAGCATGGAAAAGGCGGCGCGGCTCCTGCGCGTGCTCACTGAACGCCGACGGATCGAGGCTCGTGCGTCGGCGCTGCAGCGCGAGCGCGACTTCATGCGCCAGCAGCTTCTCCACGGCTACGAGGTCGTCTGGGCCAGCCGAGCCATGGCGCAGGTGATGGAAACCGTTCGGCAGGTGGCCTCACTGCCCCGGCCGGTGCTGATTGTCGGCGAGCGCGGCACCGGGAAGGAGCTCGTGGCCGCGGCCATTCACCAAGACGGCGCCCGCCGTGATGGGCCCTTTGTGACGATCAACTGCGCGGCTCTGGCCGAGGGGCTGCTGGAATGTGAGCTGTTTGGGCAAGAGGAGAACGCCTTTGACGGGGCACCTTTCAAGCACGGGCGGTTCGAGATCGCCGACGGTGGGACGCTGTTCCTGGACGAGATCGGCAACATGTCCCTGGACTTCCAGGCCAAGATCCTGCGTGTGATCGAGTACCAGCGCTTTGAGCGCGTCCAGGGCACCGACACGCTGGAGGTGGATGTCCGCATCGTCGCGGCGACCAATACGGACCTGCGGGCGGCGATCGAGCAGGGGCGGTTCCGAGATGACCTGTACGATCGGCTGAGCGGCTGGATTATCGAGATCCCGCCCTTGCGCGAGCGCCGCGATGACATTGTGCCCTTGGCCCGGCACTTTATCGAGCGTTTCGCCGAGGAGATCGCCGGCATCGAGCCGAAGGAGCTGTCAGCCGAGGCGATCGAACTGCTGGAGCGGCACGATTGGCCCGGGAATGCCCGCGAGCTGAAGAACGTGATCGAGGGCGCCGTCTGCCGCGCGGAGGGCGACACCTTGGAGGCGCGACACTTGCCGCTGGAACTGCGGCGTGCGGCGCTTGAGCAGCCGCCCGAACAGGAGGGCGGCAATTTCGAAACGAGCGTGGAACAGTACGAACGCCGGCTATTGCTGGACAGCCTCGAGGCCCACGACTGGACGTACGGCACGCAGCCGAGGCGTGGGGCCTCGGCTGCGTGGTCTTGGCGATGTGGTCGGTCAGGATTGTGGAGGCGGCTGCGGCGCCTGGGGCGCCTCGGATTCGGCGGGAGGCTGGCCAACTTTCTCGCCGATCTGTGGGAGCCTGCTCAGCAGGTCGTGGAAGTCCACTCCGGAGAGCGCCTCCACGATCGGCGGCAGCTCGGCGATGACCTTTGTGATGTCGTTCGTAATCTTGCTGGCGCCGATCCCGCTGTCGCCGCCACCAGTGTTGACCATGACGATCCGCTCGGTCTTGGCCAGCGGCTGGGCAATGGCTGCCGCCACGGCCGGCAGGACCTCGACGACCTTCTCGGTGATGGCCGCCTGGTTGTAGTTCTGCCAGGCTTCGGCCTTCTTCATCATGGCTTCGGCCTCCGCGAAGCCCTTCTGCTTGGTGACTTCGGCCTCGGCCAGTCCCTGCGCGCGAATAACGTCGGCTTGCGCCAGACCTTCGGCTCGGGCGGCTGCGGCCTTGCCGACGCCGATGCTCTCCGCCGCCTTGGCCTGACCTTCGGCCTCTGCGATTGTCCTCTGCCGTTCCGCACTGGCCAGGGTTTCGATGCGGTAGCGCTCGGCATCAGCCGGCTTTTGGACTTGGGCTTCGAGCTCACGTTCCTTGCGCTTGATCTCCCGCACCTGGACCTCGGTCTGCATCTCCTTCTCAACGACCTCGACCTGCACTTGCTGCTTCTTCACCTGCTGCTCGGTGGTGTATTTTTGCATGTCGTAGGCCAGATCCGCCTGGGCTTGCTGCGTGGCGATCGCGGCCTTGTATTGCGCCGCCTGGGTCTCGTAGTCCCGCTCAGCCTCCCGGATCTTGGTTTCGGCCACGAACCGCGCGGTTTGCCCTTCCTGGTTGGCCTGCGCCGAACGGGCCATGGCATCCCGCTGCGCTTCGGCCTCACCGATGGTCGCGTCGCGCTTGACCTGTGCGGTTCGCGGCTTGCCCAGGGCGTCCAGATAGCCCTGATTGTCGCGGATATCGCGGATGGTAAAGGACACGATACGCATGCCCATGTTGGCCATGTCCGGAGCGGCTTGCTCCTGCACGCGCTTGGCGAACTCGTCTCGCTCCTTGTAGATTGATTCCACGGTCATCGTGCCCAGGATTGCACGCAGGTGGCCTTCCATGGTCTGCAACGCCACATTCCGGACCTCCTGGACCGGCCGGCCCAGAAACTGCCCGGCGGCGGTCCGAATGCTCTCCTCCGATTCATCAATCTTCACCTGGGCCACGCCGTCCACGATTACCGGCACTCCCTGGGCCGTGTATACCTCGGGTGTCGTCACTTCCAGCGTCATGATCTCCAACGGAAGCCGCTGCACCTCGTTGACGAAGGGCCAAACGATTCTGCCGCCGCCGACGACGATGTTCATCCGGCCGCCGCCGAAGACGATCAAGGCCTCATTGGGCCCGACCTTCTTGTATCGACTCGCCGCCCAGGCCATGAAGCAGACCAACATGAACACGCCCACAACTGCGGCGATGACCACCCAACTGGTCTCAAACTGTGTCGGCATCTCAGGCACCCCCTGCAAGATTCGCGGGCTGTCCGCGGCCCGCCATTAGGCCCTCCGGGAACATTCCCGGACCGGATTAACTCTCCTTCGAACTCTCCTGCGCTCCCTCCTGCGGCTCATCCGCGGGGCCCGCCGCCTCGGGCTCCGCTTTGTGTTCGGTAGCTTCTGCCGCCGCCTCGGTCGAGGTGTCCTCGGCTGGTTCCGTCTCGTCGGGTTCAGTCCGCTCAGATACGGGCAACGTCGCCTCACTCAGCGAGCGGAGACGTTCGTCTATCTGCTCGCGGACGACGGCAGTTCCGCCGACGAACTTCGAGATCCGCACGATGGAATGTTTCGGGATCATCACGTTCTCTTCCGAGCGCGCGGGACTGGTCCGCCGACCCGACGGCGTCACATAGCTAACTTCACCGACGCCGTCCGCTGGGATCGGCGTGACGACCTGCGCCTCGGAGCCCACGGCATTGCGTAGCGCAACATGGCTGGTGCTGGTGACGGCGCTGAGCACTTTGGCAACGAGAAAGAACACGATGATCGAACCGGCCAAAGCGGACCCCACCGAGACTGGAACACTGAGAAACGCCGGCAAGTGGAACATGTTCTCACAGATCAGCCCGGTGCCACCGAACACGACGAGCATGGTAGACAGGATGGGCGGACTGACGGGAGAAAGATGCACGTCTCCGCCCCCGACGTCATGGTCCACGCCAGCGCCGACGTCGTGGTCCAGCGAGATGTCGTGATCCAGTGAGATGTCGTGATCCACGGAGATGTCACCGTCGCCGCCGCCATGGCCGAGGATCTCACCGAGGAACCCGCTGACAAAGGCCAGGCCCAGTCCAAAGACCAGGCAGAATAAGTACATCGCACTCGTTAGGCTGATACCCATTTTGGTTGGGCACCTCCTGCCCAGCGCCAACCCCTAGGCGCTCTTTCGGCATTCTCCGGCGCGTTCCTGCTTTGACCGCTGGACCGGCCGCAAAGAGAGCCGGGCCCAGCGCCTGTCGGTTTACAAGGTTCCGCCGAGTCCAAGGGCCCCAGAGCTAGCCGGGAGGCTTGTGATCGGGCTTGGGCTTCTGGCGCAAGCGCTTCTTGATCTGCTGGAGGTCTGCTTCGACTTCTTGCTCCAGCTTCTCGCGCCTCAAGTGCTCCAGCCGCGTGCCGGTATCGTCCTCGTGAAGTTCAGCCAGCGCGTCGGCGGCAGCCTCCAAATCATCCACCTGATCTGCAGCGCGCTCAAAGGCATCGGCTGTCTCGAGCTCACCTGCTTCGGCCAGGGTGACTTCAAAGCCCTTCTTGGCCCGGGCCAGTCGCTTGCGGGCGATCAGCAAGTCCTTTCGGCGCCGCGCCTCCTCGATCTTCAGCTCGAGGTCCTGGAGATGTTGGCGGAGGCGGTCCACACTTGCGCGCTGCGTCTCCCATTGCTCAGCGACGCTATCGGCTAGTCGGAGGTGCATCCGGCGCCGCCGCAGCGCCTCCCGCGCCAGGTCGTCCTCCTGCTGCTTGACAGCCAGGACCGCCTTGCCCTCCATCCGTTCGGCCTGGCGGCGGTGGTCGGCCAGGTCCTCGTAAAGGCGGCGCTCCTCTCGGGCTGTCGCCGCTACCTCCAGCCGGGCCTCGCCCAGGTCATCTTCCATGTCCCGAATGAGTTGCGTCAGCGCCAGTTCAGGGTCTTCGGCGCGGTCAAGCAGCTCATTGAGGTTGGCCGCCACGAGGTTTTTGATTCGCTCCAGGAGACCCACGGGCCTCACCCCTCAGTGCTCTGAGCCTCTTGGGCCATACGGTCCTTAAGCTGCTGAAGCTCGAAATCCACGTCTATTTCCTGCTCTTCGTGCTTGAAGCGCTCATCCAGCGTATCTACCTGCAGTTCCGCCGCCGCGGCGACTTCCAACTCGCGCTCCTCGATCTTCTCGGCCATCCGATTGAACTCCTCGAAGGCGCTGGTATCGGTGCCGCGATCAACCACTTGCTGCACGCGCTGCTGCGTCTTCGCCCGCTGGGCGCGCGAGATCAGGAGCTTGCTCTGGACCTTGGCCTCATCCAGTTTCGCCCGCAGCGCGGCCAACGTGGTCTTCAGGGTGTCCACCGACCGCTTCTGGCTCTCGATCTGGGCGGCATACTCGCCCTCCTGATCCGCGTGCAGCCTCTTGCGGCGCAGCGCCTGCCGCGCCAGGTCCTCGTCCTCCTTCTCCAGCGCCATCACCGCCCGATCCTCCCACAGCTTTGCTTGAGCGCTGTTCTCGCTGGCCTTCTTTTCCAGCTTCTTCAGCGTCGCAATGGCGTGGGCGGTCTGAGTCTGTGTCTCCTTGACAGCGCCCTGCATCTCGCGGATGAGCTGCTTGAGCATCTTTTCAGGGTTCTCCGCCCGATCCACTAAGTCGTGGATATTTGACTTGACAATCCGGTTTACCCGTTGCAGGATTCCCATCTCGCTCGCCTCCCGATTACCGGTCGTCTGCTGCCCGAGCAGTTTCCGGGCAAATACTTGACCATCCGATGTACCCATTGCAACGTACTTGCCGGACCCACTGGCAGCCACCTCCGCGGCCCTTGGCGTCAGCCGCCTGCGGTGTGGTGTGACAGGCCGCCCACGAAAGACCGTGCGACTGCCCAGACGTGCAGTGCAAAGGAATGGCGATCTCGGCGTGGAACGATCACGCAACCTGCTCGACGGCACTGGGTGAGTGGGCCGACGGTCATCGGGGAGGTACTGATTGTGCGACATATTAGGTTGATCGCGCTCTGCGTGTGTCTCGGAACCTCCGCGGTCTCCGCGGAACGTGTCAGAGAAGACATCGGGCCGTGGCAGTTGACCCTTGACAGCGAAACAGGCGATTTGGCCTGCCGGTACGACCCCTGGGGCACCTTGGCCATTCTGGCGCTGGACGAGTGGGCTGCGCAGAAGCGGGCGTCCGCCTCGCTGCGCAAGCTGGACGACACTGCCGCTGTGGCCCGCTGGGGGGCACTGGAGCTGAAGTGCTCGGCGTCGGACGACAAGCGGGGGCTGCTGGTGTCGGCGCGCACAGCCGGTCCGGACTTGGGCTTGAGGCCCTCAGGCGCACTCGTCGCGCCGCCCGGCGCTTTTCCGTGCCGACTATCGGCCCAGAACAGCCCGCGCGTGGTGCAGATGCGCCTGGGAAAGGCCGTCAGCCGCCTGTGTAACGCGGTATTTCATCCCGCGAGCGACACGGCAGTCGAGATCGTTGGCGACCACTTAGGTCTGACGGCCCCGGGTACCGAGCCGCTGACCTGGCGCTGGCGTGCCGCCGCGTGGCGGGCGTCAGGCAAGGCGCAGGAGGTCCTTCGGCTCAGGGTCCATCCCGCCTGGTACCGTGAGACGCAGAAGCTCCCCTACTTCAAGCCCCTCGACAAGAGCGTGTTCAAGCTTCCGCCGTCGGGGTGGTGCTCATGGTACTACTATTATCAAGGGATCACTGAGGCTGAGACGGTGAAGAACGCCGAGTGGATTGCTCGGCACCTGAAGCCGTTCGGCGCCGAGTATGTCCAGATTGACGACGGCTGGCAGGGGCGGGGCCACGGGAGCGGCGACAACCGCGACTGGAACCGTTGGCCAGCGGACAAGTTCCCGCATGACATGAAGTGGCTGGCGAGCCAGATTAGGCAGCGCGGCCTGAAGGCCGGGATCTGGCTGACGCCCTTCGGCCAGAGCGATCTGGAGTTCGTAAAGAGGCGTCCCGGGGCATTCATGCTCAAGCCCGATGGGGCTTACGTGGATGGCACCTGGGAGGGCCGCTACCTGGTGGATGCGACGGCGCCCGAGGGGCGCGAGTACCTGCAGTGGCTATTTCGCCGGCTGGGGGAGGACTGGGGCTACGAGTACTTCAAGATTGACGGCCAGCCGCTGGTAATCAACCACTACCGGGACAACCGGGGCTTCTTCCGCCGGAAGAATGCCGATCCGGTCGAGGCCTACCGGGATGGTCTGCGCGCGATTCGCGAGGCCATCGGGCCCCACCGGTTTCTGCTCGGCTGCTGGGGCTGCCCGACCGCGGGCATCGGCATCATGAACGGCAGCCGCACGGGCGGAGACGTCGGCGCCCACTGGAAGGGCGCCATCACGGCACTGCAAGCCACCCAACGGTGGTACTTCACCCACAATATCGCCTGGTATGCCGATCCGGACGTCCTAAACGTGCGGCCGCCGCTTACGCTGCCTCAAGCGCGGGCGTGGGCCACGCTCCTGGGCTTGACCGGCCAGTTGCTGATGGCCAGCGACAAGATGTACGACCTCCCGGAGGACCGCGTCGAGGTCCTCCGCCGCGTATTCCCGGCGACCGACATCCAGCCACTGGACCTGTTCCCCCGAACCGACCGACCGCCGATCTGGGACCTCAAGGTCGCCAACGCGGCCGGGCAGTTTGATGTCGTTGCGTTCTACAACTGGCAACGACGGCCGTACCGGGCGGCGGTTACCTGGACGGACCTGGGCCTGCCGCCCGACCAGCCGCACATCGCGTACGACTTCTGGGACAAGCGCGTGGTCGGCGTCTTCGAAGACGGCTTTAACCTGCTGATCCCGCCGACTTCTTGCCGGGCGTATATCCTTCGCCCCTACAACCACCGGCCACAACTGCTCGCTACCAGCCGGCATATCGCTCAGGGCGCGGTGGACCTGGTGCAATGCGCCTGGGACCGGGGCGGCCGCCGGTTGTCGGGCCGCTCGCGCGTGGTCGGCGGCGATCCTTATGCCGTCACGGTCAGCTTGCCGCCCGGCTGGCGCCTCACGGGCGGCCAGGCCGGGGATTTGCCTTGCCGGATCACGCAGGACCGGTATGCCGGTAGTCTGAGCTTCATGCGCCCGACTTCCGGCGAGGTCGCGTGGAGCCTCACCGTGGGCCCGGGTCAGACGCCACCACGGCCGCCCGCCCCGGCGATCGCTCTGGAAACTGAGGTGGCCCGGCAAGACCGAATCGGGCTGAGTTGGAAGGAGGTCCCCGGCGCACTGGGGTACGTGGTGCGCCGAGACGGCAAGCGCCTAGGTGTCACCACGGACCTGAGGGCCGAAGACGGGGGGCTCAAGGCCGACACGGAGTATTCGTACCAGGTCGCAGCGTACGACTGGGAGGGAGAATTCGCCGCCGGCGCTCCGGTGACAGCGAAAACGCTGCCGCCGCCGGAGCCGCCACCTCCACCGGATGTGTTCATCACGGTGCTTAAGCCGAAGAAGCACTCGCAACAGTGGGGCGAGCTGCATTTCGACCGTAGCGTCGAGGGCAAGCCGCTCAGCATCAAGGGCCACAAGTACGAGCACGGCATCGGCACGCATGCGCACTCCGAAATCGTATACGAGCTAGACGGCAGCTACAAGCGGTTTGTCGCCTGGGGCGGCATTGATGACGAGAAGCGGCACGACAAGACGGCTAGCATCGTGTTTGAGGTCTATCTGGATGGGAAGAAGGTCTTCGAGAGCCCGGTGGTGAGGGCGGATCAGGAGCCCACGCCGATAAATGTGCCGCTGGGCCAGGCGAGGGAGCTCAAGCTCGTGGTCAGCGACGCGGAGGACGGCATCAACTGCGACCACGCGGATTGGGTGGAGGCGGGGTTCGTGAGGTAGCGCAGGCCGCAAGGAGAGGAAAGCCCTCACAGCTCTAGGCCGAGCCGGAGACGCGCGCCGAGATCAGAGCCGCAAGGGACTTGTATTGGCTAGTCATGGACCAGGCCTGAAGCATGCGGATGCGGTAGCACGTATAGGGATGGCTGTTCTCCAGCTCCTCACTGGGGTCCACCGCTGCCACGAGCTCTTGGGCCTGAGCGTCGTCGTATTGACGCAGCAGCGCGCCAATGTTGAGCTGATCGCTGAGCGTGGTGCTCTCCAACATGAGCTTGGCACTTGCCCTGGCGGCCACGTCCACGTCACCGCAGGCGAGCAGGCCCGCCCGGTCGCAGGTGAGTTCCTTGTTGGGTCGCCAGGTCAGCCACTCTACAGCCAACCGATCGGCCTGCGCCTTCATGACGGCTCCCGCAATTCCGGTGGCGATGCCGATGAGGCCTGACCCGATGCTGCTCACGGTGCGGGCTCGGTTGTATTGGCGATGGACGAGTTCCCGACCGACCGCTGTATAGAGCGTGTGCCGGCTCTTGATGTGCGCCATCTCATGGCCGAGAATGAACAGTAACTCCTCGGGCGTCATGTTGTCCACCAGGCCGGAATGGAGGATCACGAAGGTTCGTCCGGCATCCAGAGCCATGGCGTTCCATGTCTGGTCGGGCTTGACGTAAACCTCCGGCAGCGGCATCTGAAGGATCCAGGCTGCGCGGTTCGCCACGTCGTGAATCTGCGGGAATTGGTCCGGTCCGACGCGCACGCAGCCCAGGAGAAGTTCTCGTTGCGTTTGGGGTGCCTCGACGGCTCTGAGTGTTTCGGCGACGGCAGCGGTCATGGCTTGATTCTGAGCCCAGTAGTTGAGCATCTCCCGGTCTGCGGGCCACTCGTAGTGCCAGGGCTCGAGTTGTTGCACATCGCCCCAAGGGCTCGCCTGGACCTCCGGCCAGCTTAGGGCACGGCCGAAAGCTCGCCCCGCGCGGTCCGCCGCGACGGCGGCCCGGTACGGGTCAATCTGTACCAGGGCATCGGCGGCGCACTGATCCGACGGGTCCAGTGCCAAGAGATACTCGTACTGCTGCCATGCGTCTGCGATGTGTCCCAGGGAAAGATAGCAGTGGGCCGCCCAGCGCCGCGCGTTGGTATCTTGCGGTGAACGGTCGAGCACCGACCCGAGGTCGGTCAACGCACGGTCAAACTCCCCGGCACTCGCCCACCAGATTGCCCGCCGCGCCAGCGACGTCAGCTCATCGTCGGGCGCGCCGTCCTCGGTGGTCGTTGCGGCGCGGGCGTCACAGGCGCTACAAGCGGCCACGGGCGTGAGCTTCTGGCCACAGACTTCACAGAAGTTCGTTCCCCGAGCGTAGAAGCACTGACATGAGGGACACAGCTCCTTCGCTTCGGCTTGCAGCTTGTGGCCACAGACTTCACAGAACTCGGCAGATGACGCAGTCGGGGTTGCCTCCGTGGGCGTGCCTGTCGCCGCCGGGGTCGCAGTCGGCGCCACAGCCGGAGACGGCTGCGGGGCAGCGCAGTAGCCGCATTGAAGGCAGCGGCCAGTTGGCCCCAGCTTGGTCCCGCACTCGGGGCAAAACACAGAACTCGCGACAACTTGGCCGCAGTTCCAACATGTGGTGTCACCGCCAGACAACGGGGCTTGGCAGTGTGGACAAACAGCTTGCTCTTCCGGCATAAGTGCCCCCCTGGAGGAGTACTCACTGACTGGGCCTCGCCGCACCCCGGGAAGGCATGGTTAACCCCTTCCGACCCCGCCTTCATCGCGCTGGCGTTTGCTCCTCTGGCGCCGGCGTGGCCATGTGCATCTCGGGCGCGTCTGCAGGACACGCCTCGCGGCCGACAGGTCGGTTACTTCTCTCCCGTAATGGCGATAACGATGGGCGTCGCCCTGCCGGCGGAGATTGCTTTGATCGTCTTGATGACCTTTTCCGGTGACGGACTGCTCCACCGATAAAGATACACGCCCACGTACTTCAGCAGGCCGTCGGGGTCGTGGTACTGGCTGTCTCCCTTCCAGGCCAGGCGCGCGTTCGGCAGCGGCGTCGCGTTCCACCAGTCGCCGATTCCCGAGCCGGCGATCACGGGGACCTCCGCAGTGGTCTCGTCTTCGAAGGTGATCACATAGCGCAGCACTTCGGTGCCATCCGGCGCACACCAGGCCGCCGTGTGCAAGAAGTACACGGCCTTGAGCGCCTGGCCGACGGGGATCGCCTCGCTCTCCGGCGGGAAATAAGGCCGATCCTTGCCCCTGAGAATGAGGCAGGACTTCCAGTCGTTCTGCGCCGGGTCAAGGATGTTGAACTTGACGCCGCAGAAGGTCTGCTGCCCCGTGGGGAAGGTCCGGAGGTCGTTGGGGCCGTCATCCGTCCAGCCGCCTTGCCGATCCTCCTTCTGGTCGTCGCGAAAGCCGGTGTTACACACGGCGCTGAGATCAAGGGCCACGCACTCGGCCGGCGCGTACGGCGGGAGCTTGGCGTCCAGCTCCTCGAACATCAGCCGCGTCATCTCGCGCGCGTAGCCCCGCAGCGTCTCCTGCGTATTGAGGCCACCGAACCGGCTGACCGATCGGGAGCACATCCAGAGCGTGGCGCCGGGGTGAATGTTCACCAGTCGCGCCGAAAGCTCGATGCGGTTGGGCCTGGCCGGCCGCTTGCGCTCCTCCTGCTCGCCGCCGACCGCCGGCGGCGCAGTCACGGCGCCGAGCAACGCGTAGTCCGCGCCCAGCTCGTTGCCCAGACGCGTCCCGATCTCCCATTCATCCACATCCACCGATCCCAGCTTCTCCCGGACCAGGATCGGCAGCGTCTTGGTCGGCGTGATGAGCTGAAAGCGTCCGGTCTGGAAGAGCTCGCGGATGAACACGTCCGCGGCCATCACACCGGCTTGGGCCACCGTGGTAGAGTTGGCAAAGGGGAACACCACGAGCGTGGGCAGTCCCTGGTCCGGCTCGGCCGGGGCCTGGGCCAGAAGCCCGGTTACACCCATGCTCAGGAACAAGGCAACAGCAAGTGCCTTCATTAGCTTGGTCTCCTCCTGGAGCAGCCGTCAGGAGCCCTCTTTCCCGCTCACTGCCTTTTCCACTGGCCGGACGGCCAAGAGCTCGGCGGCGCCGTAGACGTACAGAGAGCGCGTGTACTGGATCTTGAGCGATCCGGCCGCCGCCCCCAGCACCATGGGCGAGAAATCCAGGCTGCGAAAGCCCTGGTTCTCCAGGAAGGTGATGAGACGCCCTCGGAGCGGATGGTTCTCGGGCAGGAAGCCAAAGGTCTCACCCATGCTCAGGTACAGCCAGCCGTCGCCGCGCTTGTCCAGGTTTGGAAACAGCCGATTGCCCTCTTCCTTGAGCATGTGGGTGCACAATTCCTCGCGGAGCACTCGCTCCTTCAGCGGCCCGGTATCCCGGCGGTAGAAGCGCAAGTAGTCCATGTAGCGCACGCTCTTCTCGGCGGCCAGGTCGAAGCACTTGCGGTCGTGGTTGAGCTGGCCCATGCGCGCCAGGAACGGCGCGATGCAGAACTCGGCCACGACCAGGTCCCGATAGGTCCCATAGCAAAAGGCCTCGGGCCCCGAATTGGCCGGTGGCTCAGCACCCTCGGTGGACAAGGCCACGGCCGCCGCGCAGGCCTGATTGGCGCCTTCGAGATACTCCAGGTCTTGGGTCTGCTCATAGAGCGCCAGTAGCAGCCCCCCAGGCACGCAGGCGGCGATGCTGTCGAGCTTCAGCCCGCGCTCCAGGTGGTAATCGGCCCAGTGTTTCACGTAGTCGAAGTACCTCTGCTCACGGGTCTCCTCCCATGCCGCCATGACGCCGGCCATCAGTGTGGCGCTGGCCAAGCTCCAGTCCCAATCCGTGGGTGCATGTTCCCTGATGAACACGTTGGCCACAACCTTGGTCAGCGGATTGGGCGCTAGCATGGAGGTCAAGGCCTCGCGGTCGCTGAGGGTGGCGGCGTAAGTATGCTCGCCCGCGTCTAGCGTCCGCTCCATCAGTACCGCGTCCGGCTTGCCCTCGTCCGTTTGCAGCTCGACCGGGCAATTATCCCCTTCGGCCCAGGTCAGGCCCGCCACACCGACCATCAAGCACACAACGAGAAGACATACGCTGGCAGACCTCATCGCAGGCACTCTCCTCTCGCAACATAGCGTTTTGCGCTCACGCCTGCTCCAGACCGGCGGCTTGCAGCGCTTCAGCGCCGGCTGCCGCGCGACCGGGGTCTTCGCTCTGGCTAGCCGCACGAAAGGCTCGCTCGGCCCTGTCGCGGTCTAGCTGGACGGCCACGCGCGCGGCCTTGGCTCGGACCGCGGCGCTATCGTGCGCCAGGGCCATCTGTGTGACCATCCTCAGCCGCTCACGGGCTTCCCACTGCGCCAGACAGTCCAGGGCGAACTCGTCCAAGGCGTCATCGCCGAACCGCGTCGCCGTCATCAGCCGGCCCAGCGCCCGCGAGCCCTCACATTGCACCATGGACTTGGCCGCCGCCAGCCTCAGATCGGCCTCGCGATCGTTCAGCAGCCGTACGGTGGCCTCCAGTGCGTGCTCCCCCAGGCGCCCCAGCGCGTACTCCACCGTCCCGGCGTTGCGGTGGTGGTCATTGTCCTCCAAGTAGTACGCGACCAACCAGTCAGCGGCCTGGGAACTGCGCGACTCGCCCAGGGCAGCCACCATTACCTGGAAGTGCGGATCATGTTCATTCTTGAGCTTGTCAAACAGGACGGCCAAAGCCTCGGGCGTGCCGATCTGTCCGAGGGAGTACAGCGCCGCCGCTCGTAGCGCCGGGTCTTCTACGGCAGCGACCAGGTCGGGCACGACCTTAGCATCGCCACATTTGCCCAGGAGGCCGGCCGCGTCTTCGCGCACTTCGTCGCTCGCGTTGCCCTTCATGATCTGCAGCAGTTCGGGTGCCACGCGCGGATCGCCCAACTCACCCAGCCCGCATAAACAGGCCCAGCGCAGATCGCCGGTCGAGTTCGGGTAGAGCTTCGCAATCGGCTCGATCGCGGCCTTGTCCTTGAGCTGACCGAGGGCGTGAATGGCCCGCACTTTGACGGCCACGTCTTCGTCATCCAGCGCCGCGATCAGCGGCTGGACCGCCTCCGGCTCCCGACGCTGGGCCAACAGGTTGACAACTTGGCGGCGGTAGGCAACATCGGGGTCCTTCAGCGCTTCCGCGTACGCGTCCAGGACGTCCTCGGCTCGAAGGCGTCGCAGGGCTGCGGCGGCGGCCTGTCGAGGTCCGGGCCGCTCGTGTTTCAGCCCGTTCAGCAGCTCGGGCACGAAGGCGGCAGCGTGATGCTGGAGGCCTTGCATGATCTGGCCGCGCGCCGAGTCGGGGAGTTTCCGATCGACACTATCCAAGAGTGCGGCCATGGCCTCGCGGCAGGCCATATCGGCCAGGGCCGCGGCCCCCAGTTCCTGGAACTGTTCATCGTTGTTCGCGATGAGCTCCTGAGCGAGTGGAATGGCCGGCGCCCCCATGCTCGCCAGACAGACGCGCAACAGCTCGCGCAGGTGAATGGCGTCGCCCTGCAGGGCCTCCGCCATCAGACTCCGGGCCGCGGCTAGATCACCGGTTCGGCCCAGGGCTTCAGCGGCCGGTCGTCGCGCCGTAGCCTGTCGGTCGCGGACGTGCGCGGCCAGTGCCTCAACAGCCGGTGGAGTGGCAATCTGCCCCAGCGCTTCGGCCGCAGCCGCGACGACGGTCTCGTCGCGCCCGCGAAGCAGTATCGCCAGCGGCTCCACTGCCTCGGGTGCTTTGAGCTTCCCCAGCGCCAGAGCCGCACTGCGCTGCACGCGCGCATCGGTATCCTCTAGCGCCCGCACCAGCGGGGCAGCGGGTCCCGCTACCTGCGCCAAAGCCTCCGCCGCGGCACAGCGCACCAAGCGGTCCGGGTCTTGCAGGCCTTTGGCGACGACGTCCGTGGCCTGCGCCTGTATCTGGCCGAGCGCCCGGAAAGCTTGCGTCCGCACCCACTCGCTCGGGTCCTCGGTGAGCGCGGCCAGCTTCTGTTCGGCCGTCTTGACGTCCAGCTTTCCCAGCGCCTCCGCCGCCGCGGCCCGTAGTTCGCTGCGCTTGGCGCTGAGTGCCGCCACCAAGTCGCCGGCTGCCTCAGCCTGGCCCAGGTCGCCCAGCGTCTCGGCAGCCCACACCTGCGACTGAGGATTACCCGCACGCAGCGCGTCCGTCAGCGGCTTCACAGCAGCCTCGCCGAGCGCGCGAACAGTACTCGCGGCAGCCAGTCGGAAGTGCATTGAGGTGTCGTCGCTCACGCGCGCCACAATCGGTGCTGCGGCCTCCGGCGCCGCAATATCGCCCAGGGCTCGCACCGCCACAATGCGGACGTCCGCACTGGGGTCCTGGAGTGCTTCGATCAGCCCGGGCACAGCCGCCTCAGGAGCCAGACGCTCCAGGGCGCTGGCGCAGATGACGCGCACGGTCGGGTCCTTGTCCTGCAGCCCCTCCAACAGCGCGGGCGTCGCCTCCTCTCCCGCCTGCGTCAGAGCCGACGCCGCCTGACGCGCCAGACCGTCGAGCACGACGCCGTGGACCACATGGCACTCACGGCGGAGATCCTGGATCAGCGCCCGTGCTGCACGCTCGCCCCCGATCTGGCCGAGTACGCGCATGGCGAGCATCGTGTTCCGCAGATACGGCGGCGAGCCGTGATAGTAGTAGAACTCCATCAGGTACGGGCAGGCGCGGGGGTCGCCGAGCTGACCCAGTGCCTCTGCCGCCGCCAGACGGACCTTGCGATTGGGGTCCCGGCGGGTCAGACACAGGGGATTGAGCGCTTTCAGGTCCTTGCGCGCTCCGAGCGCCCTGGCGGCAGCGACACGCTTCGCAGGCTGATCGTCGCTGAGTTGCTCGATGAGCGCGTCAATATCGCCGCCCTGCTGCGCCAGGACCCCAGAAAGCGGCCCGGCAGTCAGCACGGCCAACAGTACGACTCTTAGGAGCAGTCTGCTTTGAGCCATCTCACGCCTGCCAGATCCCCGGAAGTTTGTACCCGCAGTACTTGCACTTGCCGTGCGTCAGATCATAGTCAATCAGGAAATGCCCGATCCGGCGTACGACGACGCGGCTGCACTGCGGACAGATCACGCTCTCGCCCTCATGCCCGGGCACATTGCCAATGTAGACATACTGTAGGCCCATCTTGATCGCCAGGTCGCGTGCTCGCTCCAACTTGGACATCGGCAGCGGCGGGAGCGAGCCCAACTTGTATGCAGGGAAGAAACGGCTCAGGATCAGCGGCGTCGCGGAACCCAGGTTGGACTTAATCCACCGGACCATGCCCCGCACCATCTCCGTGCTGTCGTTCAGGCCTCCGATCATCAGGTTCGTAACCTCGACCCACACGCCCTGCTGCTTGTAGCCCTTAATCGCCTCCAGCGGAGGCTTCATGCTCGCCCCGCAGATCTCCCGGTAGTACTTCTCCGAGTACCCCTTGATGTCAACGTTCACGGCGTCTATATACTGGGATAGCTCCGCCAGGGGCTCGGGGTTAATGTACCCGCAGGATTTCACGACGGCCTTCAAGCCATTCTTGCGAGCCAGCTTCGCGATGTCCACCATGTACTCGAAGAACATCGTCGGCTCGGTATAGCTGAAGACCACTGCCCGGCAGCCGTCTTTCTTGGCCCGCGCGATGACCGCCTGAGGAGGTAGGTCATAGTTCTTCGTCTCGGTCGGGCTGGCCTGGGAAATCCGCCAGTTTTGGCAGTACTTGCACTGGAGGGTACATCCGGCACAGGCGAGCGCCAGGGCACTTGCTCCGGGCAACACGTGAAACACCGGGGTCTTCTCGATGGGGTCCACGTGCACGGCGCAGGGATTGCCGTACGCCAGGGTGTACAGTTTGCCGCCCCGATTGACCCGCACGCGGCAATGGCCCGTCCTGCCCGGCTCGATGTAGCAGCGACGGGGACAGAGCTGACAGGTGACGGCCGGAGGATTCGACTTGACGTAATACCGGGCCTCGCGCAGGACGCCGGAAGCGATCGCCTCATCCACGAGCGCACAGGCCGCTGCCACACCCAGAGAAGCCCGGAGAACAGTTTGCAGGAACTCGCGACGCTCCATAGTACCCCTCGGCTGTGTCGCGTTCCTCGCCCGCCGATGCTAGGTCCCTTTACGTATTCGCCAAGATTCTACACCTTCCTGCTCCAATTGTTCCAGCCATCCGAACACGAACAGGTAACAATCCTGGCGCTATTTCTTCAGCACCAGGAGCGGCAGGGCGCCCGTGCAGAAGACTCCGGCCGCCGCCAGGCAGGTGCCGACAATGCCGACTGCCGGCAGCAGCAGGACGGTGGTCACCAGAGCACCCGCCGAGGCTCCCAGGAGGTCGGCGGCGTACGCCTGGCCTCCGGCCCGCGCCGGCGGACGGCCGCCCCGCAGGAGGAGGCTGCCGCCGAGCGGGAACTGCATGCCGACCACGACACCGCCCAGGCACACCAGAATCGGGATCAGCGCCTGTGCCGCCAAATCCCCGGCCGCCCCGGTCAGCCGCGCCATCATCGGCAGGCAGAGGGCAGCCAGGACCGCGCAAGCCACGCCGAACACGCCGGTTCGGGCCAGCAGCGCCTCTTCGTGCTGAACGGATCGCAGGCGCCGTGTCATACCGAGACTGCCGGCGATCGTCCCCACCATGAAGGCAGCGACGATGAGCCCGACCTTCTGATAGACGTAACCGTATAGTGCCTGGAAGGCGAACACCAAACCGACCTCGAGAACCAGCCCGCCGAAACCGGCAGCGGCCAGCGCCCAGAGCGTCAGCAATCGCAATGACCGGGACCCGCGTCGCGCCCAGAGCGAAAGCGCGGAGCCGAGCACGACTAACGTCACGATCAAAGGCCAGGGACCCAGATCCATCACGCGCCGGAGCGAGTCTGCCAGATGTTGACCATTCTCCTTGCCGCGCAGCATGAAGTTCCATAGCGACATCTGATAAAAGCAAGCAACCGGCCGCAGATCGGTGTTGATGCGGTCCGGTCGCGCTGCGGCAAGCGTGTCCAGCAGCTCTTGCATGCGCTGGGGGTCCAGCCGCTCGGTCGTCCCCAGGTAGTACTCGTCCACATACTCGTTTTGCAGGTGGCGCTCGGCCAGACGCCGGACGAACTGCTCACGGTTGCGCGCCAGGAAGGCAGCTTCGTCCGTGGCCAGCATGAACACGGACTCGCCCGGCAGAGGTAGCACAAAGCGGAATACCCGGCGTAGAGCTTGGAATACTACGCCATCGAGTTCCGCCGAACGGGTATCCAGGTACGAGCCGCTGGAGGTCAAGCGCAAGGACAACAGGCCGCGCGGCGCCAGAATTCGCCGCACCTCGCGAAAGAACTCGAGAGTGTAGAACCGGTTGAGCTGAACGGTGAAGGGGTCCGGCACGTTGAGCATGACGACGTCGTAGCTCTCCGGCTGGGCCTTCTTCACGAACAGGCGACCGTCGCCGTGATAGATACTCACCTGTGGTGCCTGCAGCGCTGCCAGGTCCCGGGGAGCGATGCAGTCCTGGGCAACCTCCAGCAGCACGGGATCCAGCTCCACATAATCTAGCTGCCTGGGGCGGTACTTCAGGGCCTCGTGCAGGCCTCCGCCCACACCTCCGCCAATCATCAGAATGCGCTGCGGGTCCGGGTGCGCGAGGAGAGGAATCTGAGCGTTCATTTCAGCGGAGTACGCATCGGGAGAAGAGAAGGCCAGATGGCCGCTCTGGAAGTAGCTATACAGCTCGCCGTCCCGGGTGACGGCAATGCTGCCATACAGGGAGTTGCGGTATACGACCAGGTTAAACCCTCGCCACTGGCGCCGCGCCGAGTCGCGATCCAGTGTCCGCGGCACGCCCAGCACTCCCGCGGCCACCAGCCCAACCGCTCCGGCGGCGGCGAGCAGGACCCGTGGCGCCGGCGAGAACAGTGCGGTAGCCGAAATGAGATTCAGGACGGCCAGGCCGAAGGCGATCCAGAAGGGGTTAAGCTGCATCACCACGGCGCTGCTCAGCAGCCCGCCGGCCACGATGTCTCCGACGGCTACCGCAGCGTACGTCTGGCCAAGCCCGGCGGCGGCCGCCCCACGGGTTCCGCCCAGCACTCGACAGGCCAGGGCGAACTGTACGCCGGACAGCAGACAGATAGGCGCCAGAAATCCCAAGGCTCCGGCCAAGATGCCGCCCAGCCCGATCAGCTCCCCCGGCAACAGATCCGGAAACAGCAGCCCCCGCGCACCACGCACGCCGTAGATCGCAGCCGGCAGGAGCAGTGCGAAACAAACTTGGCTGATCGCCAGCGCAGCACGGGCCCTCCGCACCCGTAACAGGGGACGCGAGGCCAAGGCGCTTCCGACGGCTGTCAGCAGCAGCCAGACGCCCAATAGGATTCCCAACGAGAGCTCGTTGCCGTACAAAACATTGACCAGCTCCCGCATCAGCAGGACCTGGCCCGCCATCGAGCTTGCGCCGTACACACCGATTGCGCCCCAGCCCACCCACCGACCGTCCGCAGGCCTATCGGGTGCGTCTTGGCTGCTCACTGCCGCTCCGGGGCTTGTCGCCACTTCATTGCACCACGAGGCGCAGCGCCTCGCGCGGTTCGGGTTGCGCGCGCAGACCGCCGAACCAACCCGCCATCAGGTAGTTTTGGGCACAGCCCGACCACATCAGTTGCGACTTGCGCCATCCCCCTCCGTCGGCATCGTTCACACCCACATCGAGGCCGATTCCGGACCAGTCGCCGTCGCGGTACCTGGCCACAAAGCTTCGCGGCAAGAAGACCTCGATTGTGTACCCGCTGATAGCTCGTCGGGACGACACCTGGACTTCCTTGAGGCCGTCGGGCGGCGCGTCTAGGGTCCGCCACCGCGGATGACGGTCGCGATCCTCCGCGGGGATAACCTGCAGGGCTAGGACCTCGGGACTGTACACTGGCCGGCCCTGGGCGACCGGGGGGCGCAAGTCCAGATACAATTCCACGCAGTCGCCCTGGGCAGGATCGGACAGCCGGCCGACGCTCAGGTCGTCATCTGTGACTGCAATCTCGAAGGCAAGCCCGCCCTCCAGGGAGCGCACCCGGAACTTCGCCGAAAGGTCAGCGGAGCCCCGCCAGTTCGAACTGCCCAACACCAGACAGCGGCTGTCCAGGCTCACGCCTTCCGCGTCGAGGCTCACCACGGGAGCGAACACAACCCAGCCCAGATCGAAGGCGCAGTAGTCCTTGCCGACTGCGACGACCCAAACTCGGTGTTCCTGCGCGCGCCCCACCTCGCGGGCGGCTGGTGCTCGCAATGCAAACTCAAGGCCCTCCGTGCTGCCCGCGGACACCTCAAAGTGCTTCGTCTCGCGGAACAGCCCCGAGGCGACCGTCACCTGGCCTGTTTCGGTCTGCTCACTTTGGCTCACGACCTTGACCCGGACTCGCAGCTCGGACCCCGCGGCAATGACGCGCCCACCGCGCACTAACTCTACGCGAAACCTGGGCGAAGCTCCGAGCAGTTCATCGAAGGCGCGATAGAGCTCTTGGGCCATGATAACGTGCGTGAAGTCGGCCGGATGGCTGCCGTAGGGGAAGGGACCCCGATAATCGTGCGGTCCTCGACGGATCGCGCCATCGAGGTCCGCCACAGGAAGGCCCAACCGCCGCCCAAGCTGCTTTGCAGCGGTCACGAACCGGGCTTCCTCGGCAGTGTCGCCCATGGGAGGGGTGCACAGGATAATCGCGGCGCGGGTTTGGTCGCGGATCGTGGTCACGATCTGCTCCAGCGTCTCGGCGTACTGTTCGGGGGTTCGGCCACTGGATTGATCGTTGCCGCCGAACTGCACCGTCACCAGATCGGGCCGGCGGTTCAGTACATCGTCGGCCAGGCGCCAGAGGCCTCCCTGGCTCGTGTCGCCCGGCACCCCGGCTGTGAGTAGCTCGATCGGACTCTGATAGCGCTCGCCGAGGGCCGCTGTGAAGATCTGCGGGAAGGCGTTCAGATTCGGCCTCCGCACACCCATCCCGTCTGTGAGTGAGTCGCCCAGCGCCACAATCCGCACCGGTCGGCCGGCTTCCAGCTTCGCGCGCAACTCCCCAGCCCGGTCCTCATCTTGCGCAGCGCCAATTGTGACAGTAAGGGCCAGCGCAGCCGGCACCACTAGCAGGCGCCACACACGGGAATCGTTGTGCAGCATTGTTGTGTGAATCCTCTTGTCGCAGAGCTATTGTTTCGCGCAGTTTCCCCGCCAGGAGTGCGATACCTACCTCAGTAGTCAGAGCAAGCAGGAGGAGGTTGCCTGCGGGTCGTCGAAGTTAGAGGGGGTGGCGGGCACCGACGGAGGTGAGTGAGCCATGAGGAGCTCAGTGCGTTGCCTGGTTCTCTGCGGTCTGTGGTGTGTGGGCAGCGTGGGGGCGCAGGAGGAGACGGCTCCGCCGACACCCCAGGTCCTGGTTCCGCCGAGCTTCGACTTCGAGGACCCTACAACCGCGTCGTTGTGGTATGCGCTCGATGAAGAGGCAACGCTTGAGATCACACGCGAGCGCGCAAACGTCGCGCAGGGCAAATGCGCCCTGGAGATCACGTACACGCCGCGGGACGGTGTCTTTAACCTCTTCGGAGCGCGCAACCTGGCTCCGCGCCCATGCCGGTCGCTTCGCCTGGCTCTCAAGACCCAAGAGCAGACCCCTGTCGTCATCTCCGTGAGGGAGCCGGACGGTTCTTCTTACCACGCCTTTATCGCTGCTCCGGCGGACCAGTGGCAGCGCGTGGAGATTGACCTGGCTGAAATGATGCTGACCGAGGATACCCAAGACGAGAACGGCGGGCTGGACACGGGACAGATCACTGAGCTTACGATTGCCGATCTTTCGAACTTGCCCGGTGAGGTCGGGAATGCCTTCGGCCACAAGACGGGCCCGCAGAAAATGTGGCTCGATGCCATTGAGCTCAGCCCCGAGACGGTGCCTGGGCGCTCCAGTCGGTCGCTGGGTGGGCGGCTCATCCGGCTGGACGGCTTCGAGACTCCAGTGAACTTCTGCCTACCCTTAGGAGGAGTGGCTGTGTCCCACGGTCCGGGTGCGCCGGGGGTGGCGGGGCGTAAGGCACTGCGACTGGACTATCGCCTGGGGCAGCATCGGTGGGCGGGCGTGGTCTGCGGCGCTGGTCACCTCAACCTGGTGGACACGGCGGCCGTCACGTGCCACCTCCGCTCGACGCACCAGGGCGCGGCCGCCATGGTGCTGGAGGAGCGCGACGGGAGCAAGTACCGGCACATGGTCACGCTGGACGGGCGCAACGAGTGGCGCACCGAGGAGATCCCTCTGGGCGGGTTCGTTCGTGACCCGTCAACCACGGACGAGAACGACCAGCTTGATCTTGAGCAGCTTCGCGTCGTCGTATTCGTCGTGGACACCTTCGACGCCGGCGTCGGTGTAGAGGGCTTGGGCACGTTGTGGCTGGACGAACTGGGCTTCTTGACGAAGCAGTGACGCGGACATTGCCTGGAGGGGAGGGGGCGACAATGCGTGATCATGGCCCAAGGACGACTGGAGCGACAACCGCCGCACTGACGGTTTTCCTGTGCCTGGCCGGTGCCGTCTGGGCAGCCGATCCGCCTCCCTTGACCTTCCTGCAAGATGAGGGGGAGGGCGAGTTCGACGTGACCTGCGACCTGCACGCGCCGGCTTCCTGGCCGCGCGGTGCCGAGGCCCGGCTGGTGTTCAACTACCGAGACGAATCCCACTTCCTCGCTCTTCGTCTCCGCAAGAGTAAGGCCCAGTTCATTCGTTGTCAGCGCGGCAAGAAGGAGCCCATCGGCTCCGAAGGCACGCTGCCCCGCAACCGGCCGACAGTGGCGCTCACCCTTCAGCGGCATTCCTGGGAGATCACCCTGCTGGCCGACGGAGCCGTCGTATGCCGCGCGCACGACATAACATCTTCCCAAGGTAGAGTCGGCTATGCCTCCGAAGGCGGTCTGTCGCTGGAGGACGTGCGTCTGCAACCGGTGGCCCCGGTTAGGTTCGGCGACAACTTCATGCGCGATACCGGCGCTTCCGGCACCTGGGAGCGTCTGAGCGGCCAGTGGGAACAGCAGGGCCTGACTGGTCCCAATCCAACACCGACCAAAGCGGCCAATCCGTTTAGCCTGCGCGCCGTCGCGCTGGGCCGAGCACTGAGCGCTGCCGGCTATTGGTTCTGGGACCGGTACGACTTCCGCGCCGCGGCGCGAGGAGAAGCGGAGGGGGCCTTGGGCCTCTGCTGTTGCTTGCAGGACCAGGCGAATTTCTACCTTTTCCGCTGGACGCGTACCGGGCAGGATGCTACTGGTGAGCCCCGAGGACGGCTGCAGTTGATCAAGTCCGTGCAGGGCCGCTGGTACGTGCTCGCGGAAAAGCCGCGCGGTTACCGGGCGAACGTCTGGTATCAGCTCGGCGTGCGCACCGACGGCGATCATCTCGAGTGCCTGGTGGACGGCGTCCCAGTGCTACGGGCCCGCGATGAGACCTTTGCGCAGGGACGCATCGCACTGTATGCCGATTGCGCGCCGGCGGTGAACTTCGACGACGCCTCCGTCTCACCGTGGCTGGCTTTCGACGAGGATTTCAGCCGCGCAATCCACGATCGCTGGACGACCGTGCGAGGCAAGTGGCATCAGAAGAAGGGGCGCCTGCTGGCCCAGGCCTCGGCGTCCGGATCCGCCTTGGCGCTCACGGGGGCGCCCTCCTGGAATAACTACGCCGTCGGGGCCGACATTTCGGTGCGCGGATCGGACTCCGGCGGGATCTGCCTGGCAGTGCAGCCCAATGGCGACGGCTATCTGCTGGCAGTGACGCCCGAGCAACCTGGGCCGCACGGTCTGTGCACACTGGCTCGGATGCAGCAGGGCAATCTCGTAGAGCTGGCTCGAGCGCCCTTGACGGCGCGCGTGCGACGGCTCAAGTTGTCCCTAGCGGACGGGCACCTGGCGGGTTATGCCAACGGCCAACGATTGGTTGAGACGGTGGACGTGACCTTCCGGCAGGGACGCGCCGGTCTGTGGGCGAGGGGCTCGGGCGTGGTGACCTTCGACAACGTCGCCGCGCGCTTCTGGCCGCCGCCTCCGTCGGAACCGCCGATCACCGAGCAGTTCACGCGCGAGGACACGATGAGCGATTGGGCGCGTGGCTCCTCGGCCTGGCAAACGGGGGACGGAGGCTTACTGTGGCATCGTGACCTGTTTTTCCACGACATGCGGCTGCTAACGCGCCTCCCGAACGTCAAGCCCATTGCCGGAGGCGTGAAGATCGTCCTGGCGCCGGGGGCCGATGCAGCCCGTGCGCTGAACGTTGACCTCCGTACTGCTGCCGGTTCCGATGTGGTCGAAGCCAAGCTCACACGCGGCGACACGGTCCTGTCCCAGGCCCACGCTACTGCCGCTCCGGACAGCGTACTGCGTCTGGAGCAGGCTGCCGGATGCGTCCAGCTCAAGCTGAACAACGCCTTGCTGCTGGCGGCTGCCGGGTGCGAGCCGCTGCACGGCGGACGGGTGGGCCTCCAGCAAGAGGGGCTGACGCTGGACCTCAATCAGGCGTCCTTGACCAGCAGCCACAGCCTGGACTATACCTTTTCCCGTGCACCGACAGCCTGGCAGCCCGGATTCGGCCTGTGGCAAGTGACCGATCGCTGGGCTTGCTCGCCCGGGTGGGCGTGGTTCGGCGGCACGAAGCACAAGTCGCCGCTGCTTTGGACGAAGCGGGACTTCTTCGGCGACCAGACGCTGGACTTCTGGGCCGCCCTGCCCATGGACCTACCTGGGCGGCCCGGGTACTCGCACCCCAGCGACATCAACTGCATCTTGTGCGGCGACGGCACGCAGCTCTGCCGCGGCTACAGCTTCATCTTCGCAGGAGACAACAATACGCGCAGCAAGATCCTCAGGGGCGATCAGGTGGTTGCCGAGAATACCGCCGCGAAGTTCATCAATCCGACGAGTTCGAATGCTGCCTTTCACCGGCACTGGTTCCATGTCAGCGTCCGCAAGCTCGGCCCGCGCCTGACCTTCGTCGTGGACGGCAAGCAGATCTTGGAGTACACGGACCCGGCTCCACTATCTGGTGGCCGCATGGGCCTGTGGAGCTTCAACAATGGTCTCTTGATCGCTCGCGCCCGGATCAGCTTCGAGCGCAGCGGCGAGTGAGACCCCGGCTGCCACGGCAAATCCCTTGCACAGGATCCGCCGGGGTGAGCCTGATGTCAGGCGAAGGAGCGACACAAAACGGGTCCGCTCCGGGCGCGGCGTTTGTGCACTGTGCGCCCTCTTTGTCGGCTGGGTGCTGCTGTTGCCGCTACTGCTTGGGGTAGCCGCTCACGATCATAAGCTTGTTGTTGCTTGGATGGTCTTTTGTGTGCTCTTGCCCGGGGCGGCGATCCTCGACTGGCAGTTGTCCAGTCTTAAAGACAAGACACACTGACCGCCGAACGGCCTGGAAGCACCGCGATACGCTTGGTCTCGGTGATGCCGGAAGCCCTCGTGGCCTTTTCGCTGATGGCGGTATGTGTCGGCATAATGTACGGCCGTGCTCTGCTGGCGTTCTTGCTGCCTCGGCTACCTCGTCGCCATATGGTCTGTCTTCCTCGTTCTCGAGGTCGTCGAGAAGGGCATCCGCCTCGCCGGGCGGAGAACCCGGCGATGATGCTGCTCGCTCCCGCCAGAGATGCGCAACGCTATGGCACGGCACCGGCACGGACGGGCCTAGCGCTTATACGACCGCAGCACACCGCAGACGCGGCCGATGATCTCGACATCCTTGGCATAGATCGGCGCCATGGCCGAGTTTGCCGGCCTCAACTCCACGTGGTCCGGATGACGATAGAAGCGCTTTACGGTGGCTTCATCGCCCATCAAGGCGACCACCGTATCGCCGTTCTCGGCTGTCGAGGTTTGGGTCACAATCACATAATCGCCTTCGAGAATGCCATCCTCGATCATGCTGTCGCCCTTGACCTCGAGCAAGAACGAGTTCGGACCGACGAACTCTTCGGGGAGCGGCACCGAGCCCTCGATGTTCTCCGCCGCGAGCACCGGCTCGCCTGCAGCCACCCGTCCCACGAGCGGCACGTACACGGGTTCTGAGCGCTTGATGACTTCGTCCACTTTGTTGTGCAGACGCAGAGCCCGAGTCAGCGATCCGTCCCGCGTCAGATACCCGCGCTCCTGCAGCGCCTTCAAATGGAAGTGAACGCTAGACGTGGATTTGAGGCCCAGAGCCTCCCCAATCTCGCGCACGCTGGGAGGATACCCTTGCTCCTTGGTGAGACGGTCAATCGCTGCCAGTACCTGCTTGCGGCGCGCCGTCAGGTCCTGTCGCTTCATTGGTGGCCTCCTCTCCAACTAGCAAGGGACATACTCGCCCCTGCTCTTGTTGAGCTTTCGACGGTCAGCATAGCACAAACCTTCGTACAGTGCAACACCTGTTCTACAGATTCCTGCGTTTTCTCATGGGAGACCGAACGTGCTCGATGCTGAGCAGCGGCAGATGCGCCAACTCGAAGACAGCTACTGGTGGTTCGCCGCTCGCCGGCGGCTGATCCTTGCACTGGCGCAGCGAGTGCCCTTGGCTGTGCCGGAGCCGCTCGTCATTTTGGATGTCGGGTGCGGCACGGGAGCCACCCTGGAGGCGCTGAGCGAACGCGGGCGGGCCATCGGCTGTGACCCGTCTAGCGTTGCGCTCACACTATCGCGCGAGCGTGGATTGCGTCTGTTGGTGCAAGCAACGGGCGAGCGGCTTCCCTTCCGGCGCGCCAGCGTGGACCTTATCGTGGCCAGCGATGTTTTGGAGCACGTTGAAGATGACAGCGCGGCGCTGCGAGAGATGCTGCGCGTGCTCAAGCCGGAGGGACGCGCTATCATCTCCGTGCCAGCCTGCCAGTTTCTGTGGACGCGGCGCGACGAGGCGCTGCACCATCTACGCCGGTACTCGGCTCGCGAGCTACGTAGTAAGCTAGCCGCCGCGGGCTTGGCGCTGGAGTACCAGACCCACGTACTGTGGCTCCTGTTTCCGGTAGTTGCCGTCGTGCGTCTGGTGCAACGGCTGCAACAGAGGCTCTTCCCGTCTCGGGAGCCTCCTCAGGTGGACATTCCGCCCGCGCCGGGACCTTTGAATACACTGCTAGTGCTCTTGCACGACTTCGAGAATTGGCTGGCTTGCCGGTTACCCTTGCCGTGGGGGGTTACGCTGGTCGTGGTGACGCGCCCGGGCGGGCCTGTATGAGCAATGCTTTGAGCTACTGTTGCCTCCCGGGACGCCAGGGGGGCTTCCTGCTGGACCATCGGGTCCCTCGCCGGCAGGAAGTGTGATTCTTGGAAGGGAACCTCGCCCAGGCGCAGAAGGTACTTCGGACTATGGGTCGTGGCACAGAGCAGTGAGGCCGGTCATGAAGTTGGTGGTTTTGAACGGGCCCATGCAAGGGCTGGAGTTCTCCCTGGAGGGACCGATCGCGACGATCGGACGCCGCTCCGATTGCGACGTTTGCCTCCCGTTGGACCCTCGTATTTCCCGGCGGCACGCCGAGTTGAAGATTGAGGAAGGCTTTTGCGTGCTCTCCGACGCGGGCAGCGGCAACGGCACGTTTGTCGGCGGCGTCCGGGTGTTTGCGCCCACGGAGATCCGGACCGGCGACCGCATCCGCGTGGGGCGGACGTTCCTGAAGTTGGCCGAGGAGACGCCGGCGCCGGCAGTGCCCGCGGGCGTGCGTTTCGTCACGGAGCACCAGCAGGAGGTCACCGCCATCGCGCGGGCCGATCAGCCCTTTCGCGTGGAAACTGGGCGCCCCGAGGCGGAGCCACAAACCGTCGAGGCTTTGCAGCGCTACCTGCGCGTCTTCCACGAGTTCGGGGAGTCGGTGAGCAGCCTGCTCGAACTGGAGCCGCTGCTGGAACGGCTAATGGACATTATCATGGAGGTCACGCCGGCCCAGCGCGGCTTCCTGATGCTGGTGGACGAGGAGACCAACGAGCTGCGCCCCCAGGTTGTGCGCCACGCCGACGGCTCGCCTAGCGGCGACATCACGATCAGCCGGGCGCTGGTGGACCGGGCAATCCAGGAACGCGTTGCCATCGTCACCTCGGACGCCATGCAGGATGAGCGGTTTCGTGAACGCGCCAGCGTAGCCGCCTTTCGCATTCGCTCCGCCATTTGTGTGCCCCTGATCCGGCACCAAAAGGTCCTGGCCGTCATTCACCTGGACACTCAGGCCGTTCCCAATGCCTTTGCGGAAGCCGACCTGGGCTTGCTCACGGGCCTGGCCAGCCAGGCGGCAGTGGCGATTGAGAACGCGCGGCTGTACACCGACCTGAGGAAGGCCTACGAGGAGCTGCAGCAAGCTCAGGAGCAGCTCCTGGTGTCTGAGAAGCTCTCCGCCATCGGAACCCTCTCGGCCAGCATCGCCCATGATGTCGGGAACATCGTCACACCTCTGCTCTCGCTGGTCGAGCTGGCCACGGCCGACGTTGATATTGATCCCAACGTCCGCCGCCTGTTGGACAATCAATTGCCGAAACTCGTCGCGTACACTCGTCGGCTTCTGTCCTTCTCCGCCGACCACGAGCTCGATTTGCAGCCGACCGACATCAACGCCGTGGTCGAGGGGACGCTGTTTCTGATCCGAACTGAGGCGCACCACAAGAAGGTGGATGTTGTGTTCGAGCCGCATCCGGCGTCACCCACCGTGGTCGCCGACCGAACTGAGTTGGAGCGCGTCCTGCTCAATCTTACGCTGAATGCCATCCAGGCGATGGAGAACACAGGGGGCACGCTCACCGTGGAAGTGGGCGAAGAGCCCGACGAGGTCTCGATCGCCGTGGCCGATACCGGGCCCGGGATCCCGCGCGAGCTGTTGCCCCGTCTGTTTCAGCCCTTCTTCACGACCAAGGAATCCGGCACGGGGATGGGCCTGTTCTCGTGCAAGCGCATCGTGGAGGAGGAGCACGGCGGGGTACTGGAATTGGAGAGCCGACCCGGTGAGGGCGCCCGCTTCACCGTCCGCCTGCCCAAGGCTGCGCCCGAGCAGGTCGAGCAGCAAGACACCACTGACAGCGGCAGCGCGCTCAAGGACTCAACAGACGACGCCCCGTGATCTTGTCCCTCGACTGCTAGAGGTAGTGTGATAACCTCAACGGTCAACGACCATGGCGCATGAATGCGCTGCCACAGGAGTTTTGAGACTGCTTCTAGACCCAGAAGCTGTACGTGTTGATCTGTAAGGCAATGCCCAGCAGGCACCACAGGCTGCCGATTACAAACTCGCCCAGGATTAGGCCCAGCGCCAGCGGTATCAGGGACCGGAACACGTTCGAGCTGCTATAGCGAGTCACCACAACCTTGGCGATCCACGCAATCAGCAGGGGCACCCAGAGACAGTTCATGGACCAACTGCTGGAGATCGCATATCCCACCGGATGGAAGGGCCACCAGACGAACCGCATTCGCAGCGCCATCAGCACCAGCGTGAAGGCCATTCCCACAGCGTACGCGCCCAGCGCCCAATAGTCTGGTCCGTGTGCCACCGTCAGCCACGACTGAAGCCGCTGGTACGGCTCGCGGCCGAACACCTGCGCCACGAATGACATCTTCGCCGACATCCCGTATGAGTAGTACGAGTGCACTTGCGCCCAGTAGGCTGCCAGGGCCCCCACCACGCTCACCAGCACAAAGGCGCCGCTGAGCCGACTCATGCTCACGCCCGTAACCTCGGCGATCTTGAAACCCTCGAGCTGATGGGGCATCGGATGGCCCCGATAGGCGCGGTTGAACCAGAAGTACACCGACAGCCCCATGAGGTTGCGCGGGCCCAGGGGCGAGGGGCGCGTGCCGAACAGGTTCACCAGGATCCAGTCGGGGCCGCCACGGTGCAGGTCGTGCGCGGGCGGTCCCAGCTCAGCCCGAATGCGCGTTACCGCCAGCGACAGCATGAAGTACAGGCCAAAGAACAGCGGCGTGACCCAGGGGGACAGCCCAACCTTGGCGGAGAAAGCAAACAGGAACAAAACACCTGCAAACAGCCCGATGACGGCGCCGCTGGTGGGCAAGGGTTCGCCCCGGTCGTCCAGGCGCCGGGCACCCCACAGGTGGTCCCAGATCGCACGCCAGTGTTGGCGCCCGGTATAGAGCGCGAATAGGCATAGTCCGAGGTACGCGGCGCTGGACTGCTCCTCGACAAAGGGAAAGCCCGGAATCTGATTCCATCCCAGCATGAAGGCGACCAGCCGTTGAGCGCGCCAGAAGAGATAGAAGAACCAGCAAGAGAAGAGCAGGTCCGTGGGGAGCAGCAGCCCCAGGCCAACGGCAAAGGGATAGAAGGAGATCCGCGTCCCGCGCAGCGCCACCCACGGTGCCCCCACGAACAGCGAGTTCATATAAGCGTCGAAATGAACCACCCGCACCTTGATCAGCGGCACCGCGGGATACAGTTCGTGTAGACCGTTCAGCAGATCAATTGCCCCCGCAACGCCGAAGCCGATCCAGAGCAGGCGACTGTGCCACAGCGGAGTGCGCGCCTCGGTCATCTCCAGCGGCAGGTGCGTGATGGGATACGTCAGCTTCTCCCGCTCCATCCACCGCCGCCGCAGCAGCGCGTTCAGGCACAGCATCATGCCACACAGCACTGCCAGGAAAGCCGTCCACCACAGCGCGGGGCGTCCCCAGGCCAGCAGTCGCTGCGCCGTGTAGAGCGTCGTGCCTCCGTCGAACGCCGGATCGAGTATTGCCGGATCGCTGATGATCAGATGCTCGGGCAAGTACTTGAAAAACAGGTCCTCCCACTTGTTCTCGGGCGTGGCGAAATGATACGGATAGCTGATCTCCGGTGCCTGCACCTGGATCATGTCGTGCGAACACAAGCTGGAGGCCAAGCACAGCATCAAGTAGATGACCAGCAGTTCGTTACGGTGCAGCGCGATCCGCGGCAGCCACCGATGCAGGACCGCATTGAGCCCGATGAGCACGAGCAGGATGAAGACGGTGTTGTAAAACAGCGACACCGTCGTGGGATGGCCCTCGTAGCGGACGACGGCCATCTGCGTGATCCAATAGGCATTGGGGGGAATCAGCAGGAGGGCAATAAAGACAGCCCGGCCGGTTACTCCTCGGCTCGGGCCGCCTTGGTCAGTTGTCGCAGGGGTACGGCTTTCGCTCAACTCCGAAGCCAAGCGTTGACCCTCTTCCTAACTCCGGGCGCAGGCGCTGAGCGTACACTTGCTGGCCTGCGTCACGATTGCTGGGACAGTCTCTCCGCGAAGTCCGCGGCGCGCCTCAGGCGCCGCACCACATCGGCTTGATCCAGCAGTTCCATCAGGTGAAACAGGCTGGGCCCCACAGTGCAGCCCGTCACCGCCGCCCGGCACGGGTGGAACAGTTGGCCGGTGCCGATTTCCAGCTCCTGAGCCAAGGCGCGCGCCAGAGCTTCGAGGCTCTCGGCGTCGTAGCGCTCCAGCGTCTCGATTCGGTCGGCCAATGCGCGCAAGCGACCCGGGACCTCCGGTCGCGACAGCCACTTCCGACGTGCCTTCTCATCGTAGTCGAACTCGTCGGTGAAGAAGTATCGGTTGCGCTCGCCCAACTCGCGCAGTGTGCGCATCCGCTCCCGCATCAGCTCGATCACCCGCCCGAGCCACTCCAGCCGCTCCGCGGAGGGCTCCTGCTCCAGAAGGCCCTGCTCCTGAAAGATGGGGACCATCTGCTCCAGCAGGCTTTCCCGCGGCGCTCGCTTGATGTGCTCGCTGTTGACGTACTCCAACTTGCCGCGTTCGAACACCGAGCCTGCTTTGCCCACTCGACTGAGGTCAAAGCGCTCGATCAATTCCGCCCGCGAGAAGATCTCCTCCTCACCGCCTGGTGACCAGCCCAGCAGCGCCAAGTAGTTGAGCATGGCATCCGGTAGAAAGCCCATCTCCCGATAATCGGCCACGTTCGTCGCCCCGTGCCGCTTGGAGAGCTTCGTGCGGTCCTCTCCCAGCACCATGGGCAAATGGGCGTGTTGGGGCCGCTCAAAGCCCAGCGCATCCATGATCTGCAAGTGCCGCGGCGTATTCGAGATGTGGTCTTCGCCGCGGATCACGTGGGTGATCTTCATTAGGTGGTCATCTACGACCACGGCGAAGTGATAGGTGGGGTACCCCGACGACTTGCGAATCACCACATCGCCCATTTCTGAGTTGGCGAACTCCAGCCGTCCGCGGATCAGGTCTTCCACAACCGTCACGCCGGTCTCGGCCATCTTGAAGTTCACAGCCGGGCGCCGCCCTTCGGCCTCCTTCGCCGCTCGTTGGTCGTCGCTCAGTTCTCGGCAGGGGCAAACCAGCCGCGGCGGCATTCCGGCGGCCCGCAACTCCTCCCGTCGCTGGTCCAGCTCCTCTTTGGTGCAGTAGCACGGGTATGCCCGTCCGGATGCGAGGAGCTGGTCACAGTACCTGTTGTAGATCTGCAATCGCTCCGACTGGATGTACGGCCCGTGGGGGCCGCCAATGTCCGGGCCCTCGTCCCAGTCCAGCCCCAGCCACTTGAGACCGTCGTAGATCGCGTCGAGCGCTTCCGGCGTGGACCGCAGCTCGTCCGTATCCTCAATGCGCAGCACCACTTGTCCGCCCAGTCGCCGAGCAAACAGCCAATTGAACACAAAGGTGTGGGCATTGCCGACGTGTAGAAAGCCGGTCGGCGAGGGTGGGAACCGCACCCGAGGCTTATCACTAACCATTAGGCCAGGCTCTCCTTGGGTTTATCGTGTTGCAGACTGCAGCTTGCGGGGCGCTTGACCCCGGACGACCTGTCCCCTCAGATCGTGGACCTCGCCGGCAGTGATCAGCACCTCGACGAAGTCGCCCGGGTCGCCGCGGCAGTCACCGACGATGACCTCCCCGTCTACTTCCGGCGCATCGCGGTAGCTTCGTCCCTTCATCCCGCCGGTCGGCGGGTCGAAGTCCTCGAGCAGGACGCGCAGACGCCCTCCAACTAGCTCTGTGTTCCGCGCCAGTGAGATCGGCTCCTGCAGCTCCATCAGCCGGTCAAGCCGCTCCCGGGCCACTTCGGCCGCCACCTGAGCCGGCAGGTCGTGGGCCGGCGTGTCCTCCTCGCGCGAGAAAGCAAAGCACGCCAGCCGATCGAAGCGCGCTTCGGTGACGAAGTCACACAGCAGATCGAAGTCCTCTTCCGTCTCGCCGGGGAAGCCGACCAGGAACGTAGTGCGAATCGCCACTGCCGGAAGGGCCTCCCGGATCCGCTGGAGCAAATCAAGATGACTCTCCGGGCTGCCCGGTCGGCCCATCGCCTCCAGGAGCGAGGGCGCGGCATGTTGCAGCGGGATGTCCACGTATGGAACGACGGCTGAAACTTCGGCCAGCGCGGCCAAGAGGCCCGGCGTAATGTGCGCCGGATGCATGTATAGCACGCGCAGCCACCCGTCGAACTCCACTGTGTCAAGCTGACGCAGCAACCCTTCCAGACTCGCGTTGCCGAGGTCCCTGCCGTAGGCTGAGGTGTCCTGGGCGATGAGGTTGACCTCGCATACGCCCTCCGCCACCAGCGCCCGGTACTCGGCGAGGATATCGGCGGGCGGCCGGCTCTGCTGCGGCCCTCGAATGGCGGGGATTGCGCAGAAGGTGCACTCGTGGTCACAGCCCTCGGCAATCTTCAGATACGCCGACCACTGCGGCGCGGCGCGGAGCCGCGGCGTTGCACTCGAGTACAGAAAGCTCCCGGCCCCCCGGCAGCCGGCCAGCTCACGACCCTCCACCACCGCGACGATCTCTTGGATTGCGTCGGTCCCGGCGAATGCGTCCACCTCGGGCAGTTCCAGCCGCAGGTCCGTGCTGTACCGCTGGGCCAAACAGCCCGCGCAAATCAGCCGGCGGCATGTTCCCTGCGCCTTCAGGTCCGATAGCTCCAGCAGAGCCTCGATTGCTTCCTCCTTGGCGGGCTCGATGAACGCACAGGTGTTCACGATGATCGTTTCCGCCTCTGTCACCTCTTCCACGATCGTGTGTCCAGCCTCTGCCAGGAGACCCAACATCACCTCGGAGTCAACCAGGTTCTTAGCGCAGCCCAGCGAGACCAGCGCCACCTTGCTCATGCCCGCCCCCTCAGACCTCCCGGTGCCGGTCCGGGTCCAGAATGCCGCGCTGGATCATCTGCTCGGCGATCTGGACCACATTCAGCGCCGCACCCTTGCGCAGATTGTCGGCCACGCACCAGAGGTTCAGCCCACTGTCCACGGTCTCATCCTGCCGCACTCGTCCCACCAGGACGAGATTCTTGAACTCCTCCCGCTCGACGTCCTTGGGCGTCGGATACTGACGCTCGAGCGGATCGTTTCTCTTCTCGACGGCTTGTGGATCGGTCGAGGGTCCGTCGAGCACAAACACGCCCGGCGCTTGCTCCGGATCGCGCAGGATCTCCAGCGCTTTCGCGGCCGTGATCCGCTGCTTGAACTCGGCGTTGATCGCTTCCGCATGGCCCACGTCCACGGGCACCCGCACCGTGGTGGCGCTGATCTGGAGCGTGTGGTCGCCGAAGATCTTGCGCGTCTCATGCACCATTTTCATCTCTTCCTTGGTGTATCCCGTAGGCAAGAAGCGGTCAATGTGCGGCAGGCAATCAAAGGCAATCGGCCGTTGGAACACCGAGGGATCTTCGGGGACTTCCTCGCCGGCCAGAGCGGCAGCGGCCTGGCTCTTCAGGACCTGGCGCGCCTTGCCGCCCCAGCCGCTGACCGCCTGGTAGGTTGAGACCACGATCCGCTTGAGCCGGGCGACCCGATGCAGCGGCGCCAGCGCGACCACCATTTGGATGGTGGAGCAGTTGGGGCTGGTCACGTGCCGGGTCTCGGGCGTTACCTCGTCCATGTTGACTTCGGGCACGACCAGGGGGATGCCCGGGTGCATCCGGAAGTCGCCCCCGTTGTCTACAATGTACGCTCCCTGCTTGATGGCGGTGGAGGCCCACTGCACACTGGCGCCCTTGGCGCCTTCCTTGCCGGCAAAGAAAACGACATCCAGCCCTCGGAATAGCTCCTCACAAACCTGCTTCACCGCCACTTGTTCGCCCGCTAGCGTCTCCTCGCGTTCCGAGGTGGCCATGACGACCACTTCGCCCTCGACGGGGAACTGGTTCTCCCTGATGATTGAGTAGATCTGATCGCCCACCGGACCGACGCCGACCAAACCGGTTCTAAGAGCCATGGCGGTCACCTGTTTTCCTCTCCGAGTGTTCAGGAGCTAAACCGGGCGTGCTCCTAGGCCGTTATCCCCTTCCCTGAGTCGGTACCAGCGTAATCTACAGCAAGCGGTCGAGACCGTACGTCAGTCCCTCAAGACCCCTGACTTTTCGTATCGCCAAGAGCACCCCGGGCATGAATGACTCGCGGCTGATCGAGTCGTGGCGAATTCGCAGGACCTCGCCTTGTCCGCCGAACAGCACCTCCTGGTGCGCGACGAGACCTTGAAGACGCACGCTGTGAATCGGGATGCCCGAGCACAGTCCGCCCCGCGCTCCGGGAGCTCTCTGCAGCTCCGTCTCCACATGTGCGAAGTCTCGACCGCGCGCGGCGGCCATCATCTCGGCGGTCTTGATCGCCGTGCCGGAGGGCGCATCCTTCTTCCGTTCGTGGTGCAGCTCAATGATCTCCGCGTAATCCATATAGCAAGCAGCTTCGGCCGCGAGGCGCATCATGATGTTGGCCCCGAGGCTGAAGTTGGGCGCAATGATCGCAGCGGAGCCGTGCTCGGCGCACAGCCGGGCGCACTCAGCCAGTGCTTCCTCCGTAAAGCCCGTGGTGCCGACCACGCAGCACACCCCCAGCCCCAACGCGGTTCGCACGTTGTCCATCACTACAGCGGGCGCGGTGAAATCCACCAGCACTTCAGCGCCCGACTCGCGTAGCACGGCAGCCAGGGCCTCCGGCGGCCGGATCTCGACACCGGTCGCTTCCGCTCCAGCCAGCAGGCCACTGTCTTCGCCGACGCCCTGCGGATCCACAGCGCCGACCAGGTCCAGATCGTCCGCCGCCTGCACCGCTTTCACTACCTGGCGGCCCATGGAGCCGCCGGCACCGGCAACGGTCACGGAAATGCCCATGTTCACTCCCTCCCAGGACGATCGGCACTCAACTATGGGATCACAAGGGACCGCTCGTCCAGATCGCCGACGGCAGCCAGCGCCATCGGCTCGTCATCGAACCGCCGGCGCGCGATCTCGATGATCTGGGCGGCTGTCACGCTCTCGATGCTCGCCACCATTTCTGCCGGGGTGCGCAACCTGCCGTGATACAGGTATGACCTGGCCAGGCGCTCCACTTGGTTGGCGGGATTCTCCATCGAGAGCCGCAATCCCGCAATTAGCTGCCGCTTCGTCCGGGACAGCTCCTCCTCCTCCAGTCCGTCGCGGGCGATGCTTCTCAGTTCGCGCAAGCTCAGCTCCAAGACCTGTGGCATGGTGCGCGCGTTGCTCCCCGCGTAGATCACCAGAGCGCCTGTTTGGGCATAGGAATGCGCATAGGCCCCCACGTTGTACGCCAGTCCGCGCTGCTCGCGAATGGTTTGGAATAGCCGGCTGCTGGTCCCGCCGCCCAGTGCGCAGCACAAGACCATCTCAGGGTACCGGTCACTGCTGGTGCGGCTTGCCCCGCTGGCGCCCAGACACAGATAGGCCTGCTCGGTATCGTCCGGCAACACTTTACGCCCGGGACGGACCTCGGGCGTGACCGTCGGCGGGAGGCCCTGTGGCTCGCCCTTCGTCTGGTATCTCTCCGCCAAGAGGCGCACCAGTTCTTCATGATCTACATCCCCTGCCGCCGTGACGACCGTTTGTGAGGCACTATAGAAGCGTTGGACAAAGGACAGCAGACGTTCCCGCGTAATCGTCCGGACGGCTTGGGCCTGTCCCAGGATCCTCTGGCCCAGGGGATGCCCGTTCCATAGTTCGCGCAGCACGAGGTCATGAACGATCTCATCCGGCGAGTCCTCGTACTTGGCGATCTCCTCCAGTACGACGTTGCGTTCCAGCTCCAGGTCCGCGGGCGCCAACAGCGACTCGCACACCATGTCGGTCAGCACGTCCACGGCCAGCGGAAGGTCGTCGCCCAGTAGCGAGCAATAGTAGCAGGTGAACTCCCTCTCCGTGTACCCGTTGATCTCCGCCCCCACGGCCTCCATCTGCACGCTGATATCTCGGGCGGTCCGGCGCTTGGTGCCTTTAAAGTGCATGTGCTCCAGCAAGTGCGAGATGCCGGCCTCCTCGGGCCGTTCCCGGCATGACCCCGCCGGCACCCAGAAGCCCAGCGTCGTCTGTCGCCGCCCCGCCATGCGTTGAGAGATCACCGTAACGCCACTGTCCAGCACCGTGACATGGGGGGGAATGTCCTGGTGGTTCATGCCTGAGCGTAGCACGGCGTCGGGATTCGTCCCCGACGCCGCGACCTCCTTCATTCGGCCTAATGTCGCCGTTTAGTGCCGACGCTTGTTGCGGAAGTACGGCCGACTGCCTGCCCCTCGTCCGCCTTCTCCCCGCTCCTCGCCTTCACCGCGCCGCCCGCCGTCCGGACGCGGCAGCAGAGCCTTGCGACTCAGGCGGACCTTCCCAGAGGGGTCCACCTCCACTACCTTGACCTTAACTTCGTCGCCGACCTTCACCACGTCCTCGGTGCGCTCCGTGTGGTCCCACGCGAGCTGCGAAATGTGGATCAGGCCCTCCTTGCCCGGGGCGATCTCGCAGAAGGCGCCAAACGGCATCGTCTTCACAACCTTGCCGGTGAATACCTCGCCGACTTCCACATCGCGCACCAGGTCGGAGATTAGCTGCTTGGCATGATCCGCCCCCTCCGCGTCGTGCGCAATGATGTACACGGTGCCGTCGTCCTCGATGTCTATGTCCACGTCACATTCTTCCTCAATCTTGCGAATCATCTTCCCGCCGGGGCCGATGACCATCCCGATCTTCTCTTTGTCCACCGTTACAGTGAAGATCCGGGGCGCATAAGGCGACAGCGCCTGACGCGGTCGCGGCAGCACGGACAGCATATCATCCAGAATCTCGTTGCGCGCGACCTTCGCCTGTTCAAGAGCCGCCACCAGTAGCTCGAGCGGCAGGCCCGGCAGTTTCGTGTCGAGCTGGATCGCTGTGACGCCGGTCCGCGTACCCGCGACCTTGAAATCCATATCGCCCTTGAAGTCCTCCAGCCCCTGAATATCGGTCAGTAGTTTGTACCGATCGGCCCCCTCCTGGATCAGGCCGATGGATATGCCCGCCACTGGCGCCCGAATGGGCACCCCTGCGTCCATCAGCGCCAGTGTGCTACCGCAGACGCTGGCCATGGACGTAGAGCCGTTTGACTCCATCACCTCGGACACGAGACGAATCGTGTACGGGAACTCCACCTCGTCGGGGATCATCCGCACCAGCGCCTTCTCCGCCAGCGCGCCGTGTCCGATCTCCCGCCGGCCGGCGCCGCGCAGCGGTCGCGCCTCGCCAGTGCAGTACGGCGGGAAGTTGTAGTGGTGCATGAAGCGCTTAAAATCTTCCGGCTCTTGTAGCGTGCGCACTAGTTGCTGATCGCGGATCGCCCCCAGGGTGGCGATCGTCATCACCTGCGTCTCACCCCGCGAGAACAATCCGCTCCCGTGGGCCCGCGGCAGAAAGCCGACCTCTGAGGAGAGCGGTCGGACATCAGTCAACCCCCGTCCATCCGCACGGAAGTCCTCCTCCAGGATCAGCCGCCGGACATTTTTCTTCAGCAGCGCCTCGACGCTCTCGTTCACCTCGAGCTGACAATCAGGATATTCCTCCGCGAGT
>JALGUG010000466.1 GCA_029820995.1 Candidatus Zipacnadia bacterium | reverse complement strand
CAGCCAGACCAAGCTGGAAATCGTGGACTACGTGCCCGATATCGAGCGCAACGCCGAATACGTCTTCGATCTCGTCCTGCGTCTCTTCGTCGCTGCGGACGGCAAGCGCCAGGCCGAAGTGCGCAAGTCCCGCTTCCCGGCCTTCAGCAAGGGCAGCATCATCGATGCGCCGTCCTGGGAGATGGTCGCCCCGCTGCTGCTGGTCGGCGACGAAGCCAGCGTCACCCCGGACGTGGAAGCGTCTGCCGACGCCGAAGCGACCGCCGAGCCTGCCCCCTGGACGCAAAACCCCGCCTACATCGCCCGCGCCGAAACCTTTCTGCGCGACAACGGCCTGTCCGACGCCGATGCCAATGCTGCTTTGGGGATTGCCGACTGGCGCAAGACGCACCTGTCCCCTGACGAGTTCAAAGACACGCTCATGACCACCATCGATGCGCAGCTCGACCGGGCCGCATCCGCGCCGCCCACCGTCGAGCCATCCCGCGCGCGCCCCGTGGCGGAAAACGACCCGGCAGCGACCGGCGACAGCTCACCGGAAACGCAGCCCGCCGAGAGCGCAACGCCCGCTCAGCCACCCCTCATTCCACCCGAGACCGGCGCAGCACCCGACCTGGCCGCCATCGCCGGATAGTTGGTGTCTACATTTGGGGGCGCACCCGCGCCCCCCATGCGGCGGAGGGCGCCTCCCCGCCAAGAGATTCGCCCTCCGCCAGACCCTGAAAGGATCAGGACAATGGTATCTTCAGTTATTCCCCAAGACAAGCGGGTATTCATCGCTGTGCGGAACCACCGGTGCATCGTCGCCCGCTTCCGGGCCACCGCGCGCCATGAGGTGTACGCGATCGAGGAAGCCGCCAACTGGCGTGAGCTGGAAGACGACGCGCGGCGAGCGGTCGAGACCCAGGTTGGGGCCATCACCCACGACGAGCACTACCCGTGCCCGGAGCGGTTGGCGATGCGGGCCGCGTGGCCGGAGGACTGATGCAATAGGAGGGGGCGAAGCAGCGCTTTGCCCCACTGCAGCGCCTGGCTGGCGATGTGACAGGCTGCTCATGAATGGGCAGAGCATCAGCACATCTCCCCCGACACCACCTGTAGTATGATGCCAGCAACGTCAAGAACGGAGACGGCAAACACCCCGTAGAAAGGACCAAAATGAACGACACCCAGCGAAGCATCACCTATGGCACGCTCGCCGAGCAGGGAAATCGCGCCGGCAAGGCCAAGAATATGACGCGGCAACGCCCCGGCGCCTGGATGCGCCGCACAACCAGAATCAGTGAACTTGGCCGCTGCTGGATCGACAATGCCCGCGAAGAGGCCCGCCGGTTAGCGGCTGGGGCCGACATCGCCGAGCACCTCCATGATCGCGGCTTCGAAATCGCCCGCATCGACGCCGAGGGGGTGTTGGTACGTTTGCAAACACGCAAGATAGCCAGCCACGAAGTGGAAATTGCCCTGGCGGAAAGGCCGGACCTCCTGTGCGGGTTGGTGTATACCGACCGGCATCAAACGGATTGCATCCGCGTAGAGATCAAGTGGCGCGATGAGGCGTAGCTTTCATATGTACCACTAAGCTTCTTTCCGGACAGGTTGAATGAACAATTCGATGGTTTTGATCGGGCGCCGCCCCATATTTCGATAGCCCTGGTGAGGGTGCTCGGTATTGTTCGGTATTGTAGTGAACCAGTCACTGATCGAGACCCTGTTGGAGGACCTCGACATTCTCATAAAACTTTTAACGAAAGGCTACACCAAAACTCTTCTTTGACAGTGCGAATGAAGCGTGCCTCAAGCCGTTGGTTTGTGGCGAGTTGACCTGGGTGCGCAGTGTGGGCTCTCTATCTCTTAATAAGTTGAATCATATCTAGGCACGTTGCTTCCTGGTTGCGAGAGCCTGTCGCTCGGTAAATGCGCAGGGCTTGGCGATAGTAGTACAGTGCCCGTGCGGTATTTCCCTGCGAATACGAGATGTCTCCCAGACCTTTAAGGCAATTGGCTTCGCCCCGGCGGGCGTGGATGTCGCGATAGATACGCAGGGCTTGGTCAAGATAGTCCCTGGC
>JALGUG010000465.1 GCA_029820995.1 Candidatus Zipacnadia bacterium | reverse complement strand
AACGGCTGCGGTCTAGTACTTCTTCTTCGGGGGCGGCGGTGGCGGTGGGGGCTTCTTTGGCGGTGGCGGTGGGGGCTTCCACAGCTTCGGCGGCGGAGCCTTGAAGATCCACTGCTGCTGTTGCTGCTGCCCCTGACCCTGAATGCCGATGTAGGTCTGAGTCGGCGGGATGAATTGCCCGCCCTGCTTCCAGGGCTTCCACGGCGGTCGCTTCGGCGGAAACTTGCCGCCGACCCATACCTGCTGCCCCTGGAACTGCTGCTGCTGTTGTTGCTGCTGAAACTGCGAAGGAATCTGACTGTCCGGCGGCGGGCAATAGCCCAGCTCGTACACCATGTCCACGGACTTGCGTCCGCCCGGGCCGGCGAGCGGCTGGTACTGCACTTCCTTGCCGCCCTCCACACCCATCATCCACCGCATCTTGGCCGTGTCCTTGGTAGTACCCAGCGTCAGGACGCCGATCAGTCCGGCCTCTCCGACCGGAGGCACTTGGGACGCCAGAACGAAGTAGTACACCGGCTTGTCCGTGGCGTCCAGAGCGACATAGGCCTGCTCCTTGTCCAGCGCCGTCGCCCGGTCGGCTGCGACCTTGGATGCCGTCTCCACGATCTCGGCGGCCAGCTTCGCGTCCAGCTTCTGCACCTTGGCGAAGTTCAGACGACCCGCCGCCGTGCCTTCCTGGCCTGCCGCCAGCACCGCGCTGCCTGCCACGGCGAGAACGGCGACACATAACAGTGGCAAGGTCCAACGTCTCATACGCTGTCACCTCATTTTTGGAGCTCTCCGTCGCCCCAGCCTGGTGGAAACTTACTACTAGTAGCTGTAGTTGTCAACCGCTTGCGCTCAAAAGAGCATGTGACAATAGTCACATCTCCCTGCGCGCCTTTACACCGAAAGCTGCCGGCGCCGGTCCGTCGCGCACCGACGCCAGCATCTGGACGGGCCCGTCTCCGGGCCACCCAGGCGGCTTCTTCACAGGCGGTTTGACCGGCGGCGGCTTGACCGGTGGCTTGCCCTGCCACTGGCCTTGGACAACCTCCGGCGGCAGACGCATGATCCACTGCCCTTGGTCGGGGGTCTGACCCTGGATGCAGAGATAGCCCCCTTCGCTTTCGATCGGCTTCTGCTTGGACCAGCCGACCTGGAACTGCTGCGTTACCGGCGGCTTCGTCGGTATCTGTTGCTGGAACTGCCCTTGCTGCTGTTGCTGCTGGAACTGCTGAGTCATCTTGTTGGGACGGATATAGACCTTCCCCTTGGGCCACTCGGGCGCGCCGGGGAATTCGGTGCCGATGGACTTCTTGCCCGGCATTTGCTGCTGAATGGGCCGGTACTGCACCTGCTGGCCCTGCTGAACTCCCTGGATCCCGTAGATCTTGTCCGGCTTCTGGTAGCTGCCAATGCCGATTACGCCCAGGAAACCATCCTGGCCCTGACTGGGCACCTGTGTCGGCAGCAGCATGTAGTACCGCACCTTGCCCGACTGGTCGTACGCGCAGTAGCCCTTCTCGGGATTCAGTTTCTGCGCCTGGTCGGGCGACTGTTGCTGGACGGTCTGGTAGAACTGTTGCTGTTGCCACTTGGGCATCGGCTTGATCTTGCCCATCTCCAGCGGGCCCGTGCTGATCCCTTGGGCCAGGACACTGCCGGCGAAGGCCAGCACTATTGCCGCCGCCACGATCGAGTACAGCCTGATTCTCACCATGTCATCACACCTTTCTGCCTAGGGTTCCGACCTCAGAGTCGGCCGAAATGGCCTCGGCCACTGACAGCAGAATACCCTTCGACAAGGATCCGCAAGCTCCTTTGTGGCGTGACAATAATCACAGCGGTCTCGCAGCTCTCACACAGGTTCGCTACTGTTTGCGGATCAGATAGATGCTCGGATGGATCCCCGCGATGTTCACGCGGAGCGTGCGTTCCAGCTCCAGATCCCGCCCGCGCGCCAGGATCCGTTCGATCATCCGGCGTTCGAGCGAGAGCAGAATTGCGCGCCCGTCCGGTTTGATCACCCGACTGATCTCACGGAAGAATCGGGGATACAAGTGCCTGTTGACGGTATGCGACCCGCTGCGGCGCCCCCAGGGCATGTTGGTCACAAGCCGGTCCACGCTTCCCGCCGCCAGGGGCATCCAGCGCGCATCCCACCGGAAGCTCGCGATCCTGAAACCGTGCTCGGCCGCATTCCGGGCCGTCAGCCAGGCCTCTTGCTTCCCGCGGTCGCCGCCGATGATTGCCTGCGCGGGCCCATAAAGCGCTCGTTCCAACAAGATAGTGCCGGCCCCGCACATCGGGTCCAGAAACACGTCCTTCACCTGCGGCTCCGACAGGCGCACCATGCAGTAGGCCACGGGTGGCTTGAGCGAGGCCGGGCTATGCACCACCCGGGTACTGCGGTTGAGGGTGTCACGGGACAGTCGCAGGCCCACGAGCAGTTCATCGTCGCGCACGTCGGCTCGGACCTCGATATCGAAGCCCGTAAGATCAACCTTCCAGCCAAACCGTTCAGCGATTGCTGCTCCGGCGCAGTCCTGGATCTCGGGAGAAGTGTACTCGTGGCTCCCCGACCGTTTGCTGGTCACGCGGAACGAGGGCGCGGCCTTCCTCCCGTGGACCGCCGCATGACGTTCCAGGGCCGGGGCGAAGTCCATCGTCGCAACGAGTTCGCGGATCTCGCCCAAACCGCCCGCCTCGCGGCTCAGTCCCTGCTGCCGTCCCACGAAGGCGAAGACGTTCTCGACGGAGCGTAGCTCCAGCAGACGCGCCGGCTCGGACGCCGCGTCGAAATACAACTTCCCCTGCCGCGCCTCGACCAACGAAGCGCCGGCGATCTTCTCCGCGACCTCCTCCCAGGCGACCTCCTCGAGCCCGGCAGTCACCGTAGCGTAATACCTCGGCACATCACCGATCATGTCGCAGGTATTCTACCCGCGGGGGACGAAGACCTATCGGGGTTAGTTGCCGGACCAATCCGGTGTCGCCCGCGGAAGCCGAGGAATTTTCAGTGCAGGAAGGTGGGAGAAAGTCGGTCGGAGAATGTAT
>JALGUG010000153.1 GCA_029820995.1 Candidatus Zipacnadia bacterium | reverse complement strand
GTGATCTGTCCCTGGTGGGTTACAGTGAGGTCGAACAGCCCCTCGCCATAGAACGCTGCGAGTGTTGGATAGCGGGTGGCAGTCTCGCGTACCGTACAGTGCGCGCTGTCACACGTGAGGGAAACCCCAGGCTGATCGTGGCCCCAGCGCGGTGAGAACCGGGCGGCGCCGATCCAGCCGGCGGCCCACTGCCGCATGCCAAGTCGCAGGTCCGGGATGCCCCGCCGGCGGTCCCGCCACGGGGCTACATGCAACTGCGGCTGGGCGGTGATGTGAAGGCGGCCGGCGGTGAGATGGGTCGTTGCCTTTGGCAGCCAGGAGCGCGCCGCGAAGTTCAACTCCGCGCCTTCCGCCGTCCGTGCGGTGACGATCTTGGTTCGTGGCGTGGAGACCACGGGAGCGGGCACTCGGACCGCTCGTTGCTGGTCCGCCAGCGCAACGAGGTACAAGTTCTTCCCGTCAGTGATCCACACGCTCAAGTTCCGGTCAGGCCAGACGCCGCTGCGGACCACTGCCACATGATGTCTGTTCGTCGTGTACAACCGAATCGCGGGAGCAATCGAGGAGCCGTCACCTTCCGCGGCGAGGACACAATCGCCAATATGCGCCAGTGGTGCCACTCCAGCGTCTCCGAAGGTCACATGCACGCTACCGAGTTCTAGAGTGCGTCGGCGGGTGCCTGCAGTCTTCGCTTGCAGGTCTTGCATGAGCCGCGCGTATTCGTCCTCGCTCAACTGCCGGTCGGCCATAAACACGTCGCGCGTGTGCAGGGCCACCCAGTCCAGGGATAAGCCCCTGGAGTCGGCGTTCAGTAAGCGCAACACGTGTCTGCCGGCGGTCAAGCTGATCGGCGCCAGGGCGAGAGAGGCCGTGGTGAAGGCATCCCAGGCACCCGTCGTCTGGAGCGTAACCTGGCCAAGGTCGTGTCCATCCAGAATGACCTGTCGCCGCGTGTCGGGCCAGGCTAGGGCATAGCGGACGCTGATGAGATAGTCGCCCGCCTCCGGCAGGTCAAAGGCAAGCTCCAGCCAGACGCCTGGGTCTTCCCAGTAGCTGACGGTCTGGTGGCCGGATGCCTCGGGCCGGTCCAACACGCGCACCGGGCCGCCGCCCTGGGCCGACCAATTCTCGGCCTCAACCCGCACCAATACTCCCTCGCCGGCGGCGAATGCAGCGCTCGACGTTGCGCCCAGGACCAGGAATGAGGCGGCGACCAGTACGAGGCCTCTCATTGGTTCACCACCACAACCACGTGCGAGTTCGCAGGGATGCTCAGGCGGAACGTCCCATTCTCGAGCGGAAGGTCCTTTGACGTACCGGGCGGGCTGAACACCTGGGCGGACCGGCCCGCCGCCTTGCCCTGATAGCGCGCTTGGCTTGCGCCCTCATTGTGGAGGACCATAAAGCGCCGGCCGGCCTGCGTGAACCCAAAGCCGAGGACCGAGCCATCCTGAACGCGGACAACCTTTTCGGCCAGGTCGCTCCAGTACGGCAGTACCTCGGCGACGAAGTGGAATTCCTGCCCCGCCTGGTAGGCGAAGGGCGGGGGCTTTCCGGAGGCAGCCTGCTCGTCCTTCAGCAGGATCTCGCGGCTGCGGAACTTCTCCGGCTTGTCCAGGTAGAACGTCTCGCTCTTCGCGGTCTCGATCCGGGCGAAGTTGTGGTCGTGGATTCTCGCGATTAGGCTCCCGTACTTGAACATGCCGTTCTCGCCGGCCTCGATCTCCTTGTGCATTCCGAACCGCAATCGGCCCCAGATGCCGGCGCACTGATGGTCCTCCAGAGCGCGAATCGTGAGCATGCCCAACAGCCGGTCTTTGCAGAGCAGCCACTGCTGCACGCCCTCCCAGGGCTGATCGGAGCTGCCGTGGCCCCAGGCGGGCTTGGTGATTCGGTAGCGGACGCAGAGCGTCGCGAAGTCGGGCGCAATGATGACGCTGGGGCGCTCGTGTCCCGAGCAGTAGCGCGCGTTGCGCCAGTGGTTGCCCTCGGGCTTGAGGCGGAACTCCACGGTCGCCACCTGCAGCGCGGCATCCAGCGGCAGCGACTTCTCGTTGCGGTCGGCGATCAGGCAGCCCACGAAGGTGTCCTTGCCGATTTCGCCCGGAGGCGTGACACGCGCGGTCCCGGCGAAGGAGAACTTGCCGAACTGGCCGCGCGGGCCCTGGACGTTCTCATCGTAAAGAATGTAATTGTCCCGGCGTGCTGCGGGCTTGATGTCCTTCCACCAGGGCGCCGTGTAGAGCGCCGCGAGACCGCGCCCGTAGCCCCGGCGTGCGGCATCGAGCGCGGCCCGCTTGTTGGCGTCGTCGTTGAACATACCCGCGATGAGGTCCGCGCCCGCCGGAGCTGCAGCAGTCCAGTAGTGCTTCCAGGAGCAATCGGTATACGACTCGGTCATGCCCTCCGGGTCGTGGACCAGCGGGTAGTACTGGGCTGATTTGCGCAGGATCTCCTTCGCCCGCTCGTCGCCCGTGACTTGGTAATAGCGCGCGAGGAAGGTCACATTGAGCTGGTGATAGACATAGCATTCGTTCTGGGGCCAGTGATAGGTCCAGGCGCCCATAGGGTAGAGAGCATCGTCAAGCCACTGGAGCATGGTGTCGCGATCTTGGGCGTACTTCTCATCGCCGAAGAGCCGGTGGGCCCACTCCATGATGAGCAGGTGATGCACATCCATGTTGGGATAGTACCGGGGCCGTTCGGGGTCCAAGGGCTCTCGCGGACCGTAGGTGTCATACTGGTAGTCAACCAGCGTCCGGAGCTCCCGACGCCACTCCTCACGCTTGCTGGGCAGGACCGTCCAGGGATACTCGGCCTCGAGCATGAGCAGCGCGTCCATCATCGGCGAGATACAGAAGCGGTTGATGTTCGGGTCGCGGCCGTACACCGCCTCCCGTCGGGGGTTGAAGTCGCCATGGTCGTGGTTTTGCGTGATCGCCTGGAAGGTCACGAACAGACGCTGGAGGAGCTGCGGATTGTGGTACAATTCACTGCGAGGGTGCAGCAGTCCCCAGGCCATGACCGCCGAGTTCTCGCCGAGAGTGCGGAAGGTCCAGGCATTCTTGATCTGGCGGTATCCCTCCTCGCCCTTCGTGTAGACCGTGGCGTCCTTGACCAATTTGGCCACCTGGTTATTCAGGTTCGGATAGTACGGGTTGGCGTCTCGAGCGGGCTTGCCCTTCGCCGGGTGCTCAACTTTTGCGGCGGCGGCGATGATCTCGTCGGCCCGGCGGCAGTAGTCGAGCACGTCCCGGAGGGTCGCCCGGGCGCTCGTTCCGATGTCTGCGTCCAGCGCAAGCTGAGCATCCTCCAAGGCCCACTCCAGTGTCGCAACGAGGAGCTGCCAGTCGTCCCCGGCCCCTGCTCGTGCCTTCAGTTTCTCCACTGCGTCCTTGGCGGGTTCGATCATCTTCCGGGCCTCCTGCACGGCTGCGGCGTTTTCTTGGCGCTGTCGCTCTCTGGCGGCCAGGGCCTCCAGATCGGCGCGTAGAGCCACGTCATCCCACCACACCTTGCCCTGGGCGAAGAAGTTGAACAGGTACACGGCAGCAGTGGTGGTCCCTTTGGGCGCCTCGAACCGGACCTCAGCCTTGCGCCATTTCCCGCCTGTCGGCTCACCATAGGCGTGGAAGGCGGTAAGCGTCTTGCCGTCCTGACCAAGCAATGTGATCCTGGCGTCTACGCCCTTTCGCGGCTGAGATTGGAGGTCGCGGGTCGCGTACCAGCCTTCGAACCGCCATAGCCCGGGCGTGAGCGGCACTCGCACCTCCCACGAGCCGCGCTGCTTTTCGTTGGCGCACTCGACGGATACTGAGTGCTCGCCACCATGCTTCAGCTCGGCTTCATACGCCATGATGCTGCCAAGCCCCCAGTCACCCGGCGTCCAGAAGTCGGGCCGGCCATCCCGGCCAAGGTCCATCTCGAAGCCCGGGTTCGGCAGCAGGTTCGTGCCGTCGGTCGGCGGCTCGCCGCCCAGCTTGCTCGCCTCTTCATCCAGTTGCCGCAGGACCTTCGCCTGCTCGGGCGTGGCGGGGACCGCCCGGAGGTTGTCAAAGGCGATGTCGGTCGTGCCGGTGTTCCGTCCGCCGCTGAAGAACAGCTCCACAAAGAAAACCTGCCCGAGGTCTTCCGCCCGGGGTCTGCCGGGCGGAGTGGCGAAGTTCAGCAGCGGGAACCGCACGTGACGCCATCCGGTGAAGTCCAGCTCCACGGCGTCATGCGAGTTCCGGTAATAGATAGAGCGCTGCGGCCACTTGCGCCCGAGTTGGACATCGAGCTTCCCGCCCCGGCCGTCGCCGCGCACGTCGAGTTCGAGGGCCCAGATGTCCGTGAAGTCCGTCTTGGGAATGAACCTGCTGAACCACCCGAAGTTGAACTCGCCGTACGTAATGCGCCCTTCGAGCACTCGGCCATGTTCCGGGTCCTCGGCGATCTTCATCCGGGCGTTCGATTTGCACCGCCAGCCTTCGAGGCTGCTGTCTTCGAAGTTCCAGTTCACGATCTCGTTCGCCGGCGGATTCTGACACCAGACCGTAGTAGCCGCCAGCGAGAGTGCGACCCAGGCTGCGTGACGTCCCATTGTCCGACCTCCCTGCCCACGCAATGGCGACATATGTGAAGCTATTGCCCATGCCGTGGGCTCTGTCCTCCTCGCTATCGCAAGGGCGGCGTCAGGACAATGCCGCGGCACGACAGGGCGCATCGTTTGACCGGCAGAAGAAGTCATTAGCCGAACAGAGGGGAATAGGCATCAGTGAGGGCGGTACCTTTCCAGGAGGCAGCTCCGATGAGCGACTGTAAGGTCGTGTTGCACGGGACACTGATTGATGGAACGGGGGCGGACCCCGTTGCAGACAGCGTGCTGGTGATCCGCGAGGGTTGCGTGGAGCACGTGGGGCGGGCGGTCGACGTATCGGTTCCGCGGGACGCCGAGATCATTGACGCCGCCGGCAAGACGGTCATGCCCGGCATGATCGAGGGCCATGCCCACGTCGGGGGCGATTATGCCGGCCAGCAAGTCTTGCGGCTTTCCCTGCAGCGGGGGATCACCACGGTCGCTACCGTATCGGGCAATCCGCCCGGCTGCCAACTCCGCGACGCCATTGAGGCCGGCCAGGTGCGCGGCTGTTCCCGATTGGTCGTCGGATCAATCGTCACTCCCACGCATGGCCACGTGAAGTTTCGCACCGCGGACGGACCCTGGGAAGTGCGCAAGGCGGTGCGCGAAATGGTCGCAGCGGGGAGCGATTTCATCAAGACCGCCGCTTCGGGCGGCTTCTGGGGCGAAGACGAGGTCTGTGCCGTCCGGAACTACACCTATGAGGAGCTGGAAGCGCTGGCCGACGAGGCACACGCCTGGGGTCTGCCGGTCGCAGTGCACGTCCACACGCAGCCCGGTCTGAACAACGCAATCCGGGCGGGCCTAGACATGATTCACCACGGCGCCTTCATTGACGACGAGGCCCTGGAGGGCCTCAAAGAACGGGACCTGTACTACGTGCCCACGCTGCGGGTCACCTGTCAGAAGAACATTGACGCCTGGCCCGATCGGCCCTGGATGAAGGCTGAAATGGAGCAGGCCTCGCCGATACATCGGGCCGGCGTTCGCAAGGCGCACAAAATGGGGATCAAACTCGCTGTCGGTTCCGATTACCCGGGCTCGGCGCACGTGTGGAAGATTGGAGACGCCACTCCGTGGGAGCTGATGGAACTGGTGCAGTGCGGGCTCTCGCCCATGGAGGCCATAGTAGCCGGCACCCGCAACACGGCGGAAGCTCTCCAGATCCTCGAACAGGTGGGCACCCTGGAACCGGGCAAGCGGGCTGACTTGATCGTGCTTGAGGGCAATCCGCTGGACGACATTGGCGTTCTCTACCAGCAGGAGAACATCCTGATTGTGCTCAAGGATGGAGTAGTGGAGTCCACTGATGAGGAGCACAAGAGGCACTATAAAGTCAGAGAGCAACAGCCTGAAGGGAGACCGCAATAGCGATGAGTCCTGCTCGCTCGTGGCGTGAGTAGCCGGCGTTGGCAGCAGGACAAGTGCGCTCGAAGGGTGAACTTGATCATGATTGAACGCCGGTACGGCGCGTACGCTGAGACAGAAGATGGCCAAACCATTCAAGATTAAGGGGTTGAAGGCCTCACAGCCGGTGCGGGAGGCGGCCGGGCTGATCCTGCGTGCCAAGCTAGCGGAAGTTTTCTCGTACGAGGACCTCGTCCGCGCGGGCGATGTTGACGGCGTGCACGACATGCGCGTGGGCATGAAGCGCTTTCGCGAGGCACTGCGGCTGCTGCGGCCGGTGCTGCCCAAAGCCGAGGCCAAGCAGCATATGGCGTGGGTCGAGGAGCTCAACGATGCACTGGGGGCGGTGCGCGATCCGGATGTCATGAGCGAGGGTCTGGCCGCACTGGCGCAAGAGGCCGATCTGGGCCCGGCGCTGGAGCCACTGCAGCAGGAGCTGGCCCAGCGGCGCAGCCGGCGCCACGACGCCCTGGTGGGCCGTCTAGACGCCATCAGGAAAGAGAAGCTGCAGCGCAAGTGCGGGCGATTCATTGACCGCCTCGCCGCACATCGCAGTAGGAGACACAGGGAGACCGCCCGGCGGTTCGCGCATCAGGCCATCGCCGACCGCCTGATGCGCGCCTTTGCGCTGGAGGAGGCGGCCCGCGCGCCCGGTGCCGTGGAGGCCTTCCACCGCATGCGGATCGCCGTCAAGCGCCTGAAGTACGCCTTGGAGCCGTTCCTGGGCATTCTACCCCGCATCGCCAAGCAGAGCTACGGCTCCGTATCGGACTTGCAGGAGCTGATGGGCCAGGTGCACGATTGCGATGTACTGGAGGCGGCTGTGAGCGACTTCGCAGCCGCCGGCGATGGCGCCCGACGAACAGCGGCTGAGCGCGCCATCGAAGGCTTGCACAAGCGACGGCAGGAGCTATACGACGCCACCCTGGTTCTACTGGACACGATGGCGGAGCAAGACTTCTCCCGCCGCTTACTGGATGGATTGGATTAGGGATTCCCCGTGAGCGACGAACGCCCCCTCTGGGCCGCAATAGACATCGGCGCCAATTCGGTGCGGCTCCTGCTGGCTCGCCCAGCGGCCGGTCCTGCGCTCGAGATCGTGCGGAACGTTGATCGCCTGACCGCACTGGGACAAGGCGTGGCGGAGACGGGGAGGATCCTCGCGCACGCTCTGCGGCGGACGATGGACGCCGTGGTGCAGTATGTGCAGGAGGCGCGCGAGGCGGGCGCCGAAGAGATCTGGTGCTTGGGCTCCGCGGCCTTTCGCCAGGCTCAGAACGGGGAGGAAGTGCGCGCCGAGCTCGAGGCGACAGCCGGCGTGCCCGTGGGGGTCATCAGCGGCGAGGAAGAAGCAGAGCTGACCTTCTGGGGCGCGATTCTCGGCCTGGAGGACCTCCCGGTGCGCTTCGTGGTCGTTGATCTCGGTGGCGGCGCCGCCAGTATCGCCGGCGGGACCGCGGAAGGGCCTGACAGCGCCGTATCGCTGCCCATTGGAGCGCGCCGGCTGACGGAAGACTGCATCTGGCACGACCCGCCCACCGAGCAAGACTGCGCCGCCGTCCGGCAAATGGTGCGCGACGCAGTCTCGGCCACCCCGGCCCAGGAGGCACTCGGCCGCGCCGAAGCCATGGTGGGCACCGGCGGAAGCGTAATCGTTCTGCGGGACCTGGCACACGAGCGGGGCGTCGAGGGGCCCACAATTCCCCGCGAGAGCGTCGCCGACATTCTTTCCTGGCTCTCCGAAATGAACACTCAACAGCGGCGCGGTGCTCTGGGGCGTCATGCCCGACGCGCCGAGATCATCTGCGCGGGGCTGACGTGTATCGCGGAACTGCTGGCGCTCAGTGAGCTGCCGGCCATCCGAGTGAGCGAAGGCGGCATTCGACACGGACTCCTGTTCCTCGAAGCTCGCAAGCGCACGTAAGTTCGCCCGCGCGCACAACTACGAGGTCGCGCACTCTGAGCAGGTCAGCCGCCTGGCGGGCCTGCTGTTTGACGCCTTCGCACAGCTCCACGGCCTCGGCGCCCCGGAACGGGAATTGCTCCTGGCGGCGGGCGTGGTGCACGATGTCGCTTTCAGCATGGGCCGTGCGCAACACCACAAGCGGTCCCGGGACCTGATCCTGGCGGCGCGACTGCCGGAGTACACCGCGCGTGAGCAGGGAATTGTAGCCCAACTGGCGCGCTATCATCGCAAGGCTGAGCCGTCCGAGAGGCACAAGCTGTACAAGGACCTACCGCCGGAGGACCGGGCTCTGGTCAGTCGGCTCGCAGCGATACTGCGCCTCGCCGACGGGCTGGACCGTCCGCACCAGAGCGCGGTCGAGGCGGTCGAGGCGAGGCAAACGGGCCCCGGCGAGTGGGAGCTGCGCGTCACGGGCTCGGGACCGCTGACCTACGAGCTCTGGGGCGCCCGCCGCAAGGCCGGTCTGTTCGAGAAGGCCTTTGGGGTGAGGCTTAGGATCAGGCCTGCGCCTTCGGACAGCCCCTGAAAGCAGGGCCGTGATCGGTCCGTTGGGCCCCAAACGAGTGCCCGGCACCCCAGGGAGCCAAGGCTCCTATTCGCCCCGTCTAGCCTCAAGCCGACTTTGCCGGGTCAGCGTCCCATCCTCTCCAGCGCCTCCCCGACTTGCTGCCGCACGGCCAAAACCTTGGCCGGGTCGCGCTCGTACTTGGTGAGGCTCTGCACCAGGCCGTGCGCGCGAGCGAGGGCGGCCTTGGCGCGGCGGACCTTCGACGAGCCTCCCCGCCCTGCGGCCGTCTCGCGGCGGATTGCGTCCTTCAAGAGCCAGAAGTACTCGTAGTCCTCCACGCCGTCGCGAATGCACTCCCAGCGGACGGAGTTGTACGGCCCGGCGACCACCGGCGTCTTCGACTTCTCGCGCACCGGCGGATAGAGCAGGCGGCCGTCGCCATTGCCCCACTGCCCCTTGCCGTTGGGCGTGAAGCTCATGGCGGTCGTCCACGGATTGTCGCGCCAATACGTTGTGGACCAGTAGAGCGCCCCGGTGACGCCGAAGTACTCGTTTTGCCAGAACAGGAACCGGTGCTCCAGGCCCGCGTGGTCAATGAAGTTGTTGCAGTACGGCGCCCGCGGGCCGCAGCAGACGTACCACCAGACCTCATCGCCCGCCTGTTGACGCGCCCGGCAATCATCCTCCCTGTAGTTGCCCGTCACCGGGCACCACAGGTCCACATAGCCGAACAGCGGCGGCTCGGGCTGCTCGGTCAGCAGGCGGCGAACGCGCGGGTGCATCTCGCGGAGCAGCTTCATGCCCTGGATCACGTACGGGTACGCGTCCTCGCCGGGCTCGTCATACCAGTAGACATAAGCCTTGTCCAGCCAGCCCTTCTGCTCCAGATGGCGAGTGTAGGTCCCGTAGATCTCCTTGAAGGCCTGGTTGTACTCCGGCGTGAAGCGCTTGTGGCCGAACAGCTCGCCCGGCAGGCCGCCCCAGTTGAAGGCCGTGAAGTGCCATTGATCCAGGTTGCGGTGCATGATGCGGTCGAAGTCTTCGAAGTCGTAAACGATCTTGTCGCCCTTCTTCTCCCACTTCCAGCCGTGACCGGCCGCGGGCGAGTACGGTGCGATGTGGTGATCCGCGAAGTTGCGGTGATAGAGGTCAATGACCTTCAGGTAGTCGTCGCCGTTTACGTGCTGGTACTGCTTGACGTAGCCGAAGCTGCAGCCGTACGCGGTCGAGAGGTGCACCTGATCGGGGATCGCGAAGTCGAACACCGTTAGTCGCAGAGGCACCTCCAGCTCCTGGCCGTTGTGAAACTTGAGGCGGAGCGTGCCCCGGTAGTTCCCTGCGGCAGCATCCTTGGGCACATGGTACGTAATCCAGAGGGGGCAGTTATGGCCGGGGGCCAAGTCAAGCGGTTCGCCCCACTCGGCGGGAATGAGGGGGTCCGGGTACCACCCCAGGCGTGTGGTCGCGTCTGTCGGGAGCTTGACCTCCACATAGTCGGCCCATTCCAGCCGGACCCGATCACGGGCGATCGAGTGTCCCGTCGGCCCGGTGAGGTCGGTGATGGTCGGCCAGACGCGCATCACCCGTCGCGGCGAGATGATGACCTGGCAGGGCTCGGACTCGTTTCGCGCGCAGCAGGTCTCGACAGCGCGGGCCCGCCGGCTCGGCGGAGGATAGTCGCGGCGCACCTTGCGCAGCGGCGAGGCGGTCCAGATGGTGGCCGCGGTGACGTCGCCGAGCACGCCGCCCCAGTCGCGCTTTTCGGGTACCTGGACGCTAAAGCCCGCGCCCGCCGCGGCGACCAGCGCGTTGTCGCGATACAGCAGCACCCGCAGGCCTGCCTGGCCGGCGCGCTTCGGAGCAAAGGTTGGCAAGGCCGTAGTCGCCGATCCGTCCGGCCTCTGGCGGATCCTGCGCCTGCGGGCCAGCCAGCGCGAGACCTCCGGTGCGGCAAGGTGGGCGCTGAAGGTCCACTTGTGCCCCGGCGACATGCCGCCTTCGACGACCACGTGCGGCTCATACTTCTCCTCCGGCGTCCTGAGCACGCGGACGGCAGTCGCCGGCGGCTGCGGGGGGACATCGGTGCAACAGATCAGCCCAAATCGAGCCGGGCGATGGAAGCCGGCGCCCGTCTGCGACCAGCAGGATGTCTCGCCGTGCGGGTGCTCGTTGCGGCAGACGTTGAACCCGAACAGGCCGCGCAGGCGCTTGACCCCCAGGGCCTTGAGCGGCAGCGCCAGCTCCGCGCGCCAGCCCTTGTCGCCGCGCTTCGTGGCCGACTGCCACTGGGCGTCCCAATGGTGGTCCAGCTCGGCTCCGGCGTGGGTGCCCCGCTCGTCAAACCGGCAGTTATTCACGTTTACCACGTAGTGGCAGTAGCCGTCCCGCGCGAAATCCGGGGCGAAGAAGACCTCCACGGACTCGTCCTCCCACGCGTTGCTGTCTCGCTTACGTTCAGGACACTTGACTTCGGCCATCTTGTCCTCGGAGCAGTCGAAGGCGACGTAGAGGTTGCCCTCATCGCGGCAGACGTAGGCCACGGTGGCCTGCGAGAGCGGCTTGCTCGTCCCCAGCAGCACGAAGGGCT
>JALGUG010000152.1 GCA_029820995.1 Candidatus Zipacnadia bacterium | reverse complement strand
CGGCGCTGCTGGCGGTCACGCAGGACCTGGCGAAGAAGATCGTGCGGGACGGCGAGGGAGTGGGCAAGTTCATCGAGGTGAGCGTGGAGGGGGCGGCTGACGATGCGGAGGCGGAACAGGTCGGGCGGGCGGTGCTGAACTACAATCTGGTCAAGACCGCGGTGTTCGGAGAGGACTTCAACTGGGGCCGAGTGGCGGCCGCAGCCGGTGCCGCCGGGGTTGCGTTCGACCGCAGCGAGATCGAGATCAGCCTGGCGGGGATTGAGGTGTTCGCTCAGGGGGAGCCGCTGGAGTTCGACGGCCACGCTGCCGCGGCGGCGATGCAGCAGGACGACATAGCCGTGGGGATCAGACTACAGCGCGGCAACGGCAGGGCGACGCTGTGGGGCGCGGACCTGACGTACGACTACGTGAAGTTCAACGCGGATCGCGAGCATAAGCCGGGGGGCAGCGAGGTCCAAGGGTGAAGGTGTTACCACGGAGACACGGAGAGCACGGAGAAAGGATGTTGTTGGGGAAAGGCGTTGGGGCCCGGCGGTTTGATAAGCGCAACGAGGAACGACAATCGCGCCTAAAGGCGCTCCAAGGCTGAAGGTCTCACCACAGAGGCACGGAGAGCACGGAGGAAGGATGTTGTCGAGGAGAAGGCGTTAAAGGGCGTCGTGGGTGAAGGTGGCCTGAGGGTGAAGGTGTTACCACGGAGACACGGAGAGCACGGAGGAAGGATGTTATTGGGGAAAGGCGTTGCGGCCTGGCGGTTTGATAAGCGCAACGAGGAACGACAATCGCGCCTAAAGGCGCTCTATGTTATCCTACAGAGGGCATCAAGCCACCTCTAGAGAGGCTCTCTGTGCTGTGCGTGTGTCTATGGTCGGGAACTCGAGGGCGAGGGCGGACGGAGGGAGCTTCATGGCGAGGGACTATCAGCTTGTGGCTCAGACGCTGACGGAGGCCCTGCCGTATATACAGCGGTTCCACGGCAAGACAGTGGTGATCAAGTACGGCGGCAGCTCGATGGTGGACCAGGACCTGAAGCGCAGCACGGCCAAGGACGTGGTGCTGATGCGCTATGTGGGGATGAACGTGATCATCGTTCACGGCGGCGGCCCGCAGGTCAGTGAAGTGATGAGGCGGATGGGGAAGGAGCCGCAGTTTGTCAACGGGCTGCGGGTCACGGACGCGGAGACGATGCAGATCGCGGAGATGGTGCTAACCGGCACCACGAACAAGGAAATCGTCCGCGACCTGATGCTGGCGGGTGGTCATGCGGTGGGCATTTCGGGCAAGGACGGCGGACTGCTGCGGGCGCGGAAGATGGAGGCGGAGGTTGACCTGGGCTTCGTCGGCGAGGTCGAGGAGGTCTGCCCGGACGTCCTGCGTGCGCTGATGGAGAAGGGGTACACCGTCGTGCTCTCGACCGTGGCTGCAGATGCCGCGGGCCAGAGCTACAACATCAACGCCGATCATGCGGCAGGGGCCGTTGCGGCGGCGGTGAAAGCCGAGAAGCTAATCAGCCTGACCGACGTCTCGGGCATCATGCGCGACCCGGAGGATACGGGATCGCTGGTATCGCGGCTGACTGTGGAAGAGGCCCGGGAGCTCCTTGCCGCCGGCGTGATCGCCAGCGGCATGATTCCCAAGGTGGAATCGTGCATTACCGCCGTGGAGGGTGGCGTGCCGCGCGCGCACATCATTGACGGGCGGATGCCGCACAGCTTGCTGATTGAGACCTTCACCAACGCCGGGATCGGGACGATGATTGAGGGGTGAGCTGCATGCGTCCGCTGCGCGCCGCGGTCCTGGGGCTGGGCTATGCGGGGCTGGAACATGCGAAGGCGTATCACGCGAACTCCGACACGGAGCTCGTGGCCATCGCGACCCGATCGGCCCAGCGGCTGGCCAGCGTGCAGGAGGTCGTGACGGCCGAGGTTGCGAGCACCGACTACGACGAAGTGCTGGCGCGGAATGACCTGGACATTGTGTCCATCGCCACGCCGGATCACGTGCATGCCGAGCAGGCGGTGGCGGCTCTGGAGCGGGGATGCCACGTGTTCTGCGAGAAGCCGTTGTGCGTCTCAATAGAGGAGGCGCAGGCCATCGTGGCTGCGGCGAACCGGGCGGGGACGAAGTTCCTGACGGGACAGATTCTGCGGTTTGCGCCGTACTTCCGCACGCTCAAGAGCATCTACGATGACGGGGACCTGGGCGAAGCCTTCTTCGCGGAGGCGGACTATCTGCACGATCTGACGCCCTTCCTGGCGGGGCCGTCGTGGCGGAGCGATCCGGCGCACCCGCAGGACATGGTGCTGGGCGGCGGCTGCCACCCGATTGACCTGCTGCGGTGGTTCTTCGGCGACGTGAAAAGCGTGTATGCCATCGCGACGAAGAAGTCGCTGGCCGATCAGCCTTTCCCGTACGATACGATCCTGCTGAGCCTGAGCTTCGAGACGGGGCTGCTGGGCAAGGTGCTGGTGTCGGTGGGCTGCAAGCGGCCCTATCAGCTCAACTTCGCGATCTATGGCACGGAGGGCACGCTGGTGAACAGTGGGCTGTTCCTGGAAAAGATCGCGGGGCTGCGCGACTTCATGCAGATGCCGCTGGAGACGCCGGAGGAGTTCCCGCACTACGCGCTGGAGGTGGAGCACCTGGTGAACTGCATCCGCAATGATGAGCAGCCATTGGTGGACGCGCGGGAGGGTGCGCGCACGGTCGCGACCTGCGTGGCGGGGATTGAGGCGATTAGACGCGGAGGGCCGGTGGAAGTGTGCGGCATATGACCAAACGGGCTAGGTGGGGCCCCTGGGTCGGTGCGGTCCTGCGGCCGACCTAGAGGCGCGCATCCCAATGTGGCCCGTGCAGAGGATCATAAGGGGCAAGAGTGATGACCTATCAGGAGATTGTCGAGCTGACCGCAGAGCACGTGATGTATACGTACAAGCGGCTGCCGGTGGCCTTTGTCCGGGGCGAGGGGTGCAAGTTGTGGGACGCGGAGGGGCAAGAGTGGCTCGACTTCGTGGGCGGGATCGCCGTATGTAGTCAGGGGCACTGCCACCCGAAGGTGGTGGCCGCGATTCGGGAGCAGGCGGGGCTGATCATGCACACCAGCAACCTGTACTATATCGGTCCGCAAGCGCGCCTGGCGGAGAAGCTCTGCCGGATCTCGTTCGCCGACAAGGTGTTCTTCTGCAACAGCGGCGCGGAGGCCAATGAGGCCGCCATCAAGCTGGCTCGGAAGTACGCCGAGGTGCACTATGGCCCGCAGAGGCACGAGATCATCGCGGCGCGCGGGTCGTTTCACGGCCGGACGATGACAACCCTGACGGCCACGGGCCAGGAGAAGTTCCACCAGCATTTTCATCCGCTGATGCCCGGCTTTGAGCACGTTGACCTCAATGATCTGGAGGCTCTGCGGGCGGCGATCACGCCGCAGACCTGTGCGGTCTTGCTGGAGCCGGTGCAGGGCGAGAGCGGCGTTCGGCCCTGCGCCGCGGAGTATCTGCCGGCGGTGCGGGAGCTGTGCGACGAGCACGAGCTGCTGCTGATTCTGGATGAGATCCAGTGCGGGCTGGGGCGCACGGGCAAGTGGTTCGCTTACGAGCATTACGGGGTGAAGCCCGACATTATGACGCTGGCCAAGGCGTTGGGAGGCGGGTTCCCGATCGGCGCCTGTGCGTGCACGGACCAAGTGGCGGCGGCCTTTGAGCCGGGGGACCACGCCACGACCTTCGGCGGGAACCACCTGGCTTGCGCGGCGGCACTCGCCGCTCTGGAGGCCCTGGAAGAGGAGGGGCTGATTGAGAACAGCGCCCGGGTCGGCGCGTACCTGCGCGGGGGCCTGCAGGGGCTGGAGGCGAAGTTCCCGTTGATCCGCGAGGTGCGCGGGATGGGGCTGATGGCGGCCCTGGAGCTGGATCGGCCCGGGGCGGCCGACATTCAAGCGGAGCTGTTTGACCGGCAGATCCTGGTCAATGCCATCGGGGACCGGATCGTGCGGATGGTTCCGCCGCTGTGTGTCACGGAGGCGGAGTGCGATCGGCTGCTGGAGGCATTGGAGGGAGCGCTGGGCAAGATGGAGGCGTGAGCGCGTCCGCGGCGAATTCGCTGCGCCGGGAGGCCTGCCGGGCGGTGTCGCCGAAGAACCGGCCAGATTCTTGGCTGCGCAGAGCAGCGGTAAAGGAGCCCAGAAATGGCCCAGCAGAAAGTCCTGTACATCCCGCCTCAGAGCCACACGGATCGCGTGTTCCGCCCGGAGATGTTCCAGCGCTTCCAAGAGCTCTTCGACGTCACGGTCAATCCCGACCCCGAGCAGTACACGACCGAGCGCGTGGCGGCTGAGATCGCAGGCTATGATGCGCTGGTGACCGGGTGGGGGTCGCCGCCGATGAGCGACGAGGTGTTCGAGAACGGAGAGAAGCTGCAGATCATCGCCCACTCCGCGGGCTCGGTGAAGTTTCTGGTGACGCCGGAGCAGATCGAGAAGTATCTGAAGCCTCGGGGAATTACGATCTTCTCGGCAAACCACGCCATCGGCTACAATGTGGCCGAAGCGACCATCGGGCTGCTAATCATGGCCTCGCGGCGCTGGCCGGACTTCATCCTGAGCGTCCGGATGACGGATCATTGGCGCGATCCGCATATTCCGGGCAACGGGCAGTATCTCTTGGGCGCGACGGTCGGAGTGGTGGCCGCCAGCAAGGTGGGGCGGGAGGTCATTCGGATGCTCCAGCCCTTCTACTGCCGGATTCTGTGCTACGATCCCTATCTGACGGCGGAGGAAGCCGAGGAGCTCGGGGTGGAGAAGGTCGAGCTGAACGATCTATTCAAGCAGTCCGACTTGGTGACGGTGCACTTGCCCAAGATCCCGGCGACGCAGAAGATGATCGGAGCGGAGCAGCTCGGCCTGATGAAGGAGGGCGCGCTGCTCGTCAACACGTCGCGGGGCGCGGTGATTGACCAGGCGGCGCTCTACGAGGCGGCCAAGGCGCGGAGGATCTGGGTGGCGCTGGATGTCACTGATCCGGAGCCGATGCCGCCGGAGGACCCGATGCGGCGCCTGCCCAACGTGTATATCACGCCGCACGTGTCGGGAGCCGGCTTCTACGGGTACTTCAAGATCGGCGAGACGACGGTTCAGGCGCTGCTGGACCGCTTCGCGGGGCGGCCCGTGGATGGGGGCGTGCCGCTGGAGAATTGGGATCGGTTGGCGTAGGGTCGGGGGCAGTGACAAGGCCGCCACCCCCTGGGAGGGTGGCGGCGGGTTGCGTGCTGGGACATCGGCGGGTTAGTGGCCCGGCAGGTTGTCGGGCATGAGAGGGCTGGTGATGCCGATTGAGAGATGGAAGGTCCCATTGCCGTATAGCGGCTTGGCGTAAAAGTGATAGGTCCCGGTGTACCGCGCGGTGAAGTTGACCTGTTCGTTGCCGTAGCGGGTGAAACGGTATGTTTGCCCGGCCGGGTTGACGACGTAAAGATCCATGTCCGGAGCATAGCAGGAACCGTTCCAGTAGCGGTGGGGCGCGGTGAGGCTGGCCGAGTAGTGACGGCCGGCGAACAGGCGCGCGCTGTAGTGATAGGTGTGATTGGCGACACCGTATTGGCTCCAATGCTCCAGCGGGACATAGGCCAGTGCTTGCGTGGCGGTTAGAGCAGCGAACGTGAGCACACAGATTACGGTGAGCAGGTTCTTTTTAGACATCTGAAGTCACCCCTGGAGAGCAGTCGTAGCATCTGTATCAATCGTATCCGTTATGGGGGGTCGTTACTCGTGACCGGCGTCACGGCACGGACGTAATGTGGGTCACGGGGGGAGACGTTGGTGTTGTGTTGGGCCCGGCCAATGTCACGGCCCCTGCTCTGTGGGGCATAAGTTCCGGCAGCTTCAGAAGCCGTAGAACCTGAGATAGCCGGAGTTGAGGGCCCAGGTGATGCCAATCTGCTGGTAGAACTCGGTCAGGGCCTGATCGGCCTGCTCGTACGCCTCGCGGGTGCCCGTGCCGGCCCTCAATGCGGCGCGCGCCAGCACACGATCCCGGTTGAGTCTGGTGTAGTTGAGGCCGACTTCCAGAAAGGCGATGCGGTCGAGGACCTGGCGGTCGTTGCCGGCGAGCTTGCGGGCGTGGTCAAGCTCAGCCTGCCGCGCGCGGAGGAACTCGTCCGTGTACTTCTGTGCCAGCGGCTCGGACTTGCGGCGGCCCTCGTACTTGCCCTCCTGGGCCACTTGGTCAATGAGCCCTTCGAGCGCCGCGAAGTACTGCTGGACCGGTTCTGCGGCGGGTCCGAACCCGGACCGGCAGTAGTCGGCAATCACCTCGTCCACGTTGATCTCGGGGTTCCACAGGAACCGGGCCAGGACGTAGTAGTTGAGGCCCTTGAGCGCCCAGTGCTGATAGCAGCAGTCAAAGTCCGTGACCCTCATGCCGGTGTCGGCGCAGTGCTTGAGGTCCTCCACGAGCCGGTGAGGAAACAGGGCCGGGAAGCCCATCCCGCCGGCGAGCAGGTTGGGACGCAGGAAGAACTTCTGCGCCGCCTTGGTCCACGCGTCCCAGCTCTGCAGATCCCTGCGTCGCGCCTCCTCACTTAGGTAGCTGAGACCGACGAAGCCGATGAACACGTTCGGGTGCAGCTTCTCCCGGACCGGAGGTAGGCGGTAGGCGCTGTAGGCGTACGCGCCCAGGTACCGGTGGGGGTGCTCTTTGACCACGAGCTTGGCGACCTCAGAGTAGAACCGTACGTAGCGGTCGGTCAGCGAAGGGATCATGAAGTCACGGTTCGTGGGGTGCCAGACGTGGACCAGTGTGGCGCCGGGTGCGTCCCAGGCGCGGCATTTTTCGCACAGGCAGAAGGTGGCGCGGCCGCCGTCGTTGGGGGAGATGGAGGCGCAGAACAGGGACGGGTTGGCAGCCAGTCTCTGGCCGGCTTCCCTGGCCGCCTGGGCGATCACCTCGGGATTGGAGACGCAGAGGCGCGAGCGGTTGCCGATGTTGGGCTGATTGCGGGTTCCGTCGGGTTGGAGCGCGAACCAGTCCGGATGGTCCTCGTGGTAGCGTTCCCACCAGTGGCCGAAGGCGTGGCCGTAGCTGAACTTGCCCTGGGTGGCGAGCCGCTGGCGCGCGAACCAGAGGTGGCCGTCTCGGTGGACGGCTTCGAACTGCCGGCGGGTGAAGCCGAGCTTGTCCAGGCCGCGCTGCACCCGTTCGTTCCACTGGATGTTGCGGATATTGCGCTGGATCAGCAGCGGCGTGTAGGAGTAGTCGAGGTCGGGCAGGGCGACAGTCTCGCGCCGCGGCACAACCTCGCCCAGTTTTCCGGGCCAGAGCCAGCGGACGCCCAGGCGCTCCAGGAGCTCGTAGGCGGCCCAGCGGGTTCCGTTGAGCGGAAAGCCCGTCGGGCCGCGGGCGGAGCCCGCGATCAGGACCCAATCAGCGCCCGTCTTGAGCCGCAGCTCTTCGGGCTTGAGCGTGGCGGGATCGAATCCCACCTCTCGGGCACGTTGGCTGTCGCCAAGGAGGATGACCGTCTCTCCGGCTGGGATCTCGGCCTGACCCTCCACGATCACCGGCAGACGGGCACCGGACATCTTGCGGATGTACCCGGTGAGTTCCTCTGCGGCGATGCGCGCAGCCTTGGAGGCCTCGGCGCCGAGGAGGATTACGGCGCGGGGCCGGCCCTTCTCGACGAGGATCGGACCGGCGAGAGTCCTCAGGGGGACCAGGCTGAGCAGCAGCACGCACGGGGCAAGAAGCAAGCACTTCATGGAACGCACCTCCCACCGTGAACGGTCTCTCTTGCGGGCTGGAGGCCTCGGCGACAAAGGACGCCGCCTCACAGTCCGGCCTCCGTCAAGGCTCGTACTGGAGCCACCGGACAGTGCCATCGGCCTGTCCCACGGCGACTGCGTCGCCGGTCCACACCAGCGAGCGCACGGGGGCTCCCCAGGTGAGGGCCGCGGCCAGCCACCGGCCCTGGGCCGACAGGAGCCGCACGTTGCCCCTCTTGGTGCCGATCAGGACCTCACCGGTGCCGTCTCCGGTGAGGTCCGCTACAGCGGCCGCCGTGATGGGCTCGCGGACGTTCTCTCGCCATGCAGGGTGCAGCCGCGCGGGGGCATCGCCTTCGCGATGTTGCAGGGCCCAGATGTCCCAGGTGTCGGTGGGAACGATCACGAGGGGCGGTTGGTTCTTGCGCGGCAGCTTCAGCAGATGTGTGGGGGTGCTGCAAGAGAAGACACTGTCGGCGAAGCGGGCCTTGGTATCGTACGGAGCGCTCAAGACGCCGGCGGTGTCGCCCTGAAGCATCAGGCCGCGACCGCGGCCCTGGAAGTCAAGGGCCAGGTTGCAGTGCGGCGCACCGACGTGGATGCCGGACGTACCGACGTTGAGGATCGCGGGGGTCAAGGCCTTGCCGTGCCGATCGAGCGCTCTCATGCCCGGATAGGCCGAGTAGAACGAAGCGACGACGTCGGCCTTCCCGTCGCCGTCCAGGTCGCCCGCCGACACGGCGCGGCAGTCACCCAGGTCGGCATTCCGCCAGAAAGCGAACAGGTTAGCCCAGCGCCGGGTTCCGTCGGCGTTGAGGCAGTACAGCTTCGGCGCCGCCACGAGGATTTCGGGCGTGCCGTCGGCATCGAGGTCGGCCGGCAAGATGATGCGGGCCTGCTGGGGCCCGGCGCTTCGGCCGCCGGGCTCGACCTCGAACCTCCAGAGCTGCTTACCGTCGTCGTCCAGCGCGTAGACGAAGTGGTCGGCACAGCCGACAAGGGCCTCGGGCTTGCCGTCGCGGTCCAGGTCCGCCGAGGCGAGGGCGGTGACCTTGTCGGGCAGGTTGCGGCTCCATCCTGGCCGGCCGGCTCGGCTCACGACTACCACCGCGCCGCTGTTCAGCCCCGCGACGACACCGCCGTCGCTCCAGGGAGCCAGGGCGACCAAGGGGGCCGGTAGTCGGGCAGCCCGGCCGAGGGCGAAATGGTCGAGGCGTGTGGGCTTGTGCTCGGCTGCGGTGCGAGGCCGCGCGGGCGCCCGGGCCAGGATTGACCGCCATGCCGCCGCCCAGGCATCGGCGGGAAAGGCTCCCGGCAGTCTGGCCGGGCTCTCGGTCAGGCGGAGCGGACGGCCGCACCATGTGAGCGCGCCCGTCGTGTCGGCCTTCTTCGGGGCGGCCGAGTGGGGCGTCGTGAGTCGGCCGGTCTGCGCGGTGCCGTGGGCGAGATTGACCTCCAGCGACAGCGGCTCCGGGCACTGCAGGAGGGGTGTGTCGCCGATCGCAATTGCCTGGGGAGCCGCCAACGCCATGCTCGTGCGGGTGAGCAGCGCCAGTTTAGCGTCCACCTTCAGGGTCCCGACCTCCAAGGGGCCGGAGGCAAGTAGGTATGGCTCCGCGCCGACCCAAAGGACCACGGAGCGCGTCCCGAGGCGCACCACCTCGAGCGGTTTTGCTTCGGCGGTCGGCTGAGCGCACAACACGCTGGCGAAGCCGATGGTATCGCCTTCCTGCAGGCTTTCGAGGCGATCCTGGCGCAAGACCTTGACCACTGGCTCGGCGTGCTTGTAGAAGCTCCGCCACTCCTCATCCGAGGCATAGGGGTGCGTCTGCAGGTCCAGCTCGGCCTGCCCATCCGTGGCGATGGTCATCTGCTGGCCGTCCTGCACCAGCGTCAGTGCGTCCAGCCCCAGGGCCTCTTGACCGAGCGCCCGCCAACTGCAACGCGCAAAGTACTGGCCTTTCTCCCGGGCGGCCAGGGCGTCCAAGACCGCGAACCACCGGCCCTTGAGCCAGATGATGTCGCGGTCCCAGATCAGCCCGCGGAACGGGCCCGAGCGCGTTCGACTGAAGCCGACCGTCGGCAGGTCGGCGGCGAGCACCAGCTCCGCCATGCGGCCGGGTTGGGCGCTCTCGCCGTTGCGACAAGCGACCACTCCGCTGTGGTCCGCGGCGCGGCGCAGGCCGTAGTCGTGATCCACCAGCCACATGCGGCCATTGTCGGTGAAGTTGACGATACAATTGGCGTCGCGGTGGGTGTGGCCGCTCCGGGCCATGCCGCTCAGGACCAGGAACTGCTGATCGGGCGCCCAGCCCTCGCGGAAGGAGATTTTGTTGAACAGCTTCGGGTCCGGGATTTCCCGGCCGGCGTACACGGGCTCGAGGCGCCCGTCGCCTTTGATGACGGGCCGCAGGTAGATCGGTTGGACGCGAATGCCGAGCAGGTCCGTGGGCTGGAGGGGGGCGACGTCGTCCCGAATTGCGTAGCGGTTGGAGTAGACCCGCAGGCCACAGTTCCGGTGGAGTAGATGCTCGAGGGCCCAGCGATAGCGGCCATCGCGATAGTACCAGAGCGCGGTCGCCAAGAGGGGGAAGGAGCTGACGGGGACGATGCCGTTCGTGTCGCCGTAGCCGGAGGACAGGCCGAGGTTGTTGACGGCACAGGCCAGGACATAGTCGGCGTGCTCGGCGGCGACGCCGCGTTCGAAGTACTCGGTCATAGGGCGCCAGCAGGCGTACCGCATGGCGTGGTAGGGGCAGTACTGGAGGTAACCGCAGGCGTCCTCGGGGATCTGGAAGCTCGCCGCCTGGCCCCGAAACAGCGCATCGCACATTTCGATCCAGTACTTGCTCTCGGGCAGGTCATAGTACTTGTGGAAGTACTGCCAGGGGGCAAAGCTGTTCAGGGCCGAATTGGTGCCGTGGTTTTCGTCCATGATCTGCCGGCAGCCCTCGCGGACGAGCGTGTGCATGGCGCGCTTTTCGTGGCCGAGGCGTGCGCAGGCTAGCAGGACGTTGGTGACCAGCAGCCGCTCCTCGTCGGTGAATTGGGGCCATTCCTCGATCAGGTCCCAAGTGGTCGCAAAGCTGGTAATCCCGGCTTCCATCTCCCTGGTGGGCACGGGCTGAAACTGGCGGAAGCTGTCGAGGTTTCGGGCGAGCAGCTCGTGCACGAGCGGCGGCAGCTCGGGGCTGCCCAGGTAGAAGTACGTATCCGCCAGGAGGGCCATGCACGCAAAGACGGCGCCGACGACCTCCGCCGGCTTCCCCGCTCGGCGCAGGACAGTGCCCTGCTGGTCCATGAGCTTGCGGTCGGTGCAGTAGGGCCGCCAATACTCTCTCGTGCGGAACTGCGGCATGCGCTTGGGCCATTGGTC
>JALGUG010000464.1 GCA_029820995.1 Candidatus Zipacnadia bacterium | reverse complement strand
TGTTCCTGGCCGGGCGCCACGCCAGTGTGACGCACGTCGCTCTGGGTTCGACTCGGCTGATGCAGACCATCGGCACCATGGGCCAGGCAGTGGGTGCTGCCGCGTACCTGTGTAAGCGGCACAAGGCTCTGCCGCGAGGCATGTACCCGGCACACATTGAGGAACTGCAGCAACTCCTGCTCAAGTGGGATGCTTACATTCCGGAGATGCTCAACAAGGACCGCGGCGATCTGTGCCGCGGAGCAAAGGCGACTGCCTCCAGTACAGGGCCGAGCCAGGCGATCAGGACGCTGAAGTACACGCCCGCGATGACCAGGGACGCCCCATGCACGATGGACCGCGGCCAGCCCTTCGTGACGGACGATCCCAGTCTGAAGACGCTGTCGCTCTATCTGGCCAACGCCGCTGAGCAGCCGACGCAAGCACGGCTGAATGTCGAGGAAGGGGACGTCACTGCGGGCGACACACACCCGCTCATGGCGGCGACTGCACAGGTTCCGCCGGGGAAGGCGCGCTGGGTCGCCTTCGAGCTATCGCAGGCGCTGCAAGCTGGGAAGCAGTACTTCGTCTGGTTGGCCCGAAATCCGGACCTGACCTGGAAGATCTGCGAGCGCGTGGACGGTCAGAGGACCTGGGGCGAGCCGGGCGCGTGGACCGTGGCGGGAGGCGTGTACGCGCTCAAGCCCTTTGTGAGTTCTCGCCGGCTCGGCGACGTCAGCCCGCAGGCTGCACTCAACGGCCTGAAGTGGCCTCTGGGAGGAGAGGGCAACCTCTGGCGCAGCGACCCCGCCCAGGGCCTGCCGCAATGGCTGGAGGTTGACTTCGGCAGGTCGGTTACGCTGAACACAGTCTACCTGACCTTCGACACGAACATGTCCGGGCGGTTCCCTCCGAAGCGGCCCGGCGCCGAAGTGACGGTCGAAGATTACCGCCTGCTGTACGACAAGAACGGCACCTGGGAGGTCGCGTTCGCAGAAGAGGGCAATTGGCGGCGCTTCCGGCGACATCACTTCTCCCCGATTACCACGCCCAAGATTCGACTCGAAGTCCTGAAGGCCAGGAACGGCAACGAGGCGCGGGTGTACGAAATCCGGGCCTACAACGAGTAGTAGCGGGGCATTCACCGCGGCGTCATCGGTCCGGCAAGCGGCACAATGGGAGATGGTATCAATGGGATCGAGCGAGAATGCCGGCTGGGGTGTGGTGCGCTTCGACGACGGACCTCGCTTGCTGCACCTGGCCTCCGGCGACGGCGTTGTGACCCTTCGCGCTGACTTGTCGCTCGAAGTCAACAGCAAGCGTCTGTCAGCGGGGAATGCGGACGAGATCCTCGGCGCCGCCGACGTGGAGCCCGGCCAAGAGGCCCGGGTTGTGCTGCGCTTCTCGGCGCCCGCCGTTGACTGGATGCTCACGCTAGGCCTCAGCGAAGACCGGCAAACGGTCTTGCTCTCCTCGGAGATCGCGAACCGTGGCGACGCCGCGGTCAAGCTCGGTCGCTGTGTGCTTTTCGATGTGGCGCCGGAGCGCGGGCAGGTGGAGTTGAAGGGCGACGACGGCAACGCTGTGTTCCTCGAAGCCACGGGGACGACTAGCCACAGCAGAGTACTACGCGCGGCCAACAACCCGGACGGCAACATGTCGCGAACGATTCTGCACCTCGTAAGCCACGCTGCGGGGCGCGCCCTGCATCTGAGCTTCGTCACCTTCGACCGCCTGACCACCTTCCACACCCTTACATACGACCCGGCGCAGGGCGTGACTTCACTACAGGCCATATGCGACTTTGAGGGGTACGAACTTCAGCCGGGCCAGTCGGTGGCCTCCGAGACGCTGATGATCGAGGCCCGGAGCGACTTCCACGCCTCGCTGCACGCCTGGGCGGACCGCGTCGCCGAGCACTATCGCCCCGCGATCTGGCCCAAGACGCCCGCAGGCTGGGTCGGGTGGGCGTGGGTGGATGGATTCAACGTCGAGCTGTACGAGGATGTCGTCCTGCGCAACGCGCGCGCCATCCGCCGCCGACTGGCCGGCTTCGATATCGAGTACATCTGGGTCAGCATCGGCAACATCAAGGACGGCTTGCCCGGCGATTGGCTCTCCTTCGACACGGCGAACTTCCCGCACGGACAT
>JALGUG010000009.1 GCA_029820995.1 Candidatus Zipacnadia bacterium | reverse complement strand
CGGGAACAATCGTTCCGATTCATCTTCCACTAGGGTCGCACGGTATTCCTCCACCAGTTCCGCCAAGGGCTTCTCTTCCGAACGCGTCTTCAGCCCCTCGTTCCAGTCAAGGCAGCCTTGCTCCCCGTAAATGGCCCGGCGGCTCCACTCGTGGGCCGGCGCAGCCGAGGTGGAGATCCACTCGCCCAGCACGTCCTGGCCCAGGTCGCTGTCTTCGAAGGTCAAGGTCGCAAATGTCGTGTCCTCCACATCCACCTCAATGGGGCCCTCCAGCTTCTCCTCGTTTTCGTAGCGCACTGGATGATAGGCCCGAACGTGACAGAAGACCTCCCGCACGTCGCCAATGTGGAACCGAAACAGATCGGCGAAATGAACCCCGCCGTCCAGCGGCCAACCGCCGCCGGCCTGGTCGCGGTGCTCACGCCAGGCCCAGTACCACAGGCGCTCGCGCACGTCGAGCCAAAAGATCATGCGCAGTTGCCCAAGACGCCCCTGGCGGATCGCCCAGCGAATGGCCCGCTGCTCGGGCGAGCGGCGGTAGTTCTCGGCCACCTGAAATACCGTGCCGGCTTGCTCTGCCGTCTCCAGCATCAGTTTGCCGGCGCGCATCGTGATGGCCAGCGGCTTCTCGATGATCACATGCTTGCCCGCCTGCAGGCAGGGCACGGCCAGGGCGTGGTGCTCCCGGTGCACCGTGGAGATGTCCACCGCGGCCAGGTCCCGCTCCCCGGCTAGCAGGTCCTCCAGTTGCCCATACACTGTCGGCCGTGTTCCCTGGAAGTCCGCGATATCGTCAGCCATTCTCTCGGCGCGCGCAACGTCCACGTCGCAGGTAGCGATCAGGCGGAAGTCGCGCAGATCGTGCTCCCATAGCTCCCGGTAACCCTTGACGTGTCCGCCCATCATGCTTCCGCAGCCCACGAGGGCCAGGGCCAGTGGTTCATTCACGGGCAAGACCTCCCTGGTGTCTCAATCTGACGGCGCATTCAACTCCCCCAGCGAGGACTTCAGTTCCCCCGAGATCCCCGGATTCCTGTAATGTCGTCACGCGGCCGGTGAACCGGTGCAAAGGCCCCTCGGAGCCGGCCCGACCGTCCCCTCTGCAAATACACTGGCCGCTCACGCCACCGGTGTGTCATGCGGCCCTTTACGGAGTGTGCCTTATCTGCTATAATGCATTTGCCAGCGGTTTTCCACCGCAACTGTGAACTGCGACATCGGGAGCGGCGACTGAATGGTCGAATGTATATTCTGCAAGATCGCGGATCGGGAGATCCCGGCCGAGATTGTGTATGAGGATGAGGAGACGGTGGCCTTCGTAGATGCTAACCCGCAGGCCCCCACCCACATCCTTATCATCCCCAGGCGCCATCTGCCCAATCCTGGCGCCATCCAGGATGCTGATCGAGCCGTCATCGGGCGGCTGTTCCAGATCGCCGCGCAGATTGCACGCGACCGCGCCATCCAGGAAAGCGGATACCGTCTGGTCGTAAACGTGGGCCGGGGTGCGGGACAAACTGTCGAACATCTGCACGTTCACTTGCTTGGCGGACGCGAAATGACTTGGCCGCCGGGCTAGTCCGAGGTGGCCGCGGTAAGGCAGGATGCGGCACGCTGGCCGGCGGGGAACAAAGCCTGAAACGCAATTGTCTATTCTAATAGGAAGGGACTGATGAGCGCCTAGCAAGGATGCCCTCTCCTTTTCGGTGTAAGGCAGGGCACAATGTAGAGCACCAGACGTGACGAGCAAAACCAACCAGGCCGTGCGGAGGGGAGGCGAGAAATAGGATGTCGAAAATCGAAATCCAAGACGGCGAATCTCTCGACGCGGCGCTAAAGCGCTTCCGGAAAACCCTGCAGAAGACGGGCGTCCTCAAGGATGTGCGCCGACACGAGCGTTATGAAAAGCCCAGCGATAGGAAGCGCAAGGCTCGGGCGCGGGCAGCAAGAAAGAGGTCGCGCTGACCTAACCGCGCTCAGTGAGCATGAAGACGCTGGAGCAACGCAGTCGAAGGTCGGGGTTCCTGACAGAGCCCCGACCTTTTTGCACTTCAGCGCGACCCGGCGAACCCAAACGCGAACTTGATGTCACTCAGAATGGCGCGGCCGCGGCCTCAAAGGAGGGCGAGCAATGGGTTTGAAGGACCAACTGGCAGCGGATCTCAAAGAAGCGATGAAGCAGGGGGAGGCCCTGCGCCGTGATACCTTGCGTTTCCTGCGCGCTGCCGTGCACAATGCGGAGATCGCGGCCGGGGAGGAGTTCCAATCCGACGACCAAGTCATTGCAGTTCTGGCCAAAGAGGCGAAGAAGAGCCAAGAATCCATCGAAGAGTTCCGCAAGGGCGGCCGCGATGACCTCGTCGAGAAGGAGACGGCGCAGCTCGCCGTGATACAGTCCTACTTGCCGCAGGCGCTCAGCGAAGACGAGCTGCGTGAGCTGGTAATGGAGACGATTGCCGCGGTGAGCGCCGAGGGAATGCGCGACCTGGGCAAGGTGATGAAGGAGCTCATGCCGAAGGTTAGGGGGCGCGCGGACGGCAAACTCGCCAATGAGATAGTACGCCAGGCCCTGACGGGCGCAACGCAGGAGGGCGAAAGCCCGGCCCGGGCAGACTAGGCCCTGCCCAAGTGCGTATGAGGGACGCTGGATGGAGACGACTGCACTCGAGGTCGTGGTCGCCAACGAGGATGAGCTCCGCGCGTTGCTGGGCGAGGGGGATCGCCATACGCGTTCTCTCGCCCAGGCCCTGTCGGTCCGGATTGTCACACGGGACCTGGCCTTGCGCCTGGAGGGGCCCGAGGGCGCCTGCCGGAAGGCAGCGCAGGTCCTCGGCGCGTGCTTGACGGCCATTCGAGAATCGGGCTCGTTGTCCGAACAGGATGTCCGGCACGTGCTCACCGAGGTGGGCGAGGGCCGTGCCGATGCTCTGGCGGCCCTGCAGTCGCCGACCGTGGTGCTCAACGCCCGCGGGCGGCCCGTTCGGCCTCGCACAACCGGCCAGGCGCAATATGTGCAAGCCATGGAGCAGAACGACCTGGTCCTCGCTGTCGGACCGGCTGGAACCGGAAAGACCTACCTCGCCATCGCCTTCGCCGTTCGTGCCCTACGCGACAAAACCGTATCTCGCCTGGTCCTCACGCGACCTGTGGTCGAGGCCGGCGAAAGCCTCGGCTATCTCCCCGGCGACATGAAGGAGAAGATAGACCCCTACCTCCGGCCGGTGTACGATGCGCTCTACGATCTGCTGGGTGGAGAAAAGCTGCGTCGGTACGAGGACCGCGGAACGATCGAGGTTTGCCCCCTGGCGTACATGCGCGGCCGCAGCCTGAACGGAGCCTTTGTGGTCTTGGACGAAGGCCAGAACACGACCCATACGCAAATGAAGATGTTCCTCACTCGGCTGGGCGAGGGCTCGCGAATGGTCGTAACCGGCGACATTACGCAGATTGATCTCCCCAGCCGCGACGATTCCGGTCTGGTAGCCACCATGAAGATCGTCAACGGCCTGGCCGGCGTCGCCGTGTGCGAGCTGAATGAACGCGATGTCGTGCGCCATCGCCTGGTCCAACGCATCATCCACGCCTACGAGTCCTTCGAGCACGCGCAGCGCCGGCCCTCACCCGAGCCTCCGACACCGGCCGAGGGGGGAGGCGAGAACGCATGAGGTGGAAGCGTCGGAACGGCTTGGAGCGGCTCGGTGGCTTTCAGGTGCGCCAAACCTCGCATTGGCGAATCCTCCTCACCAAGCTATCGTACGGCAAGATCCTGATCGGCCTGGTGACCATGGGAGGCCTGCTCTTAATTCTCTACGCCGGCGGGACGACCACCGCGCCAAAGCTCGAGGTGGGCAAGCCCGCACCGGCATCAATCCGGGCGCCACGTTCCGAGACCTATGTGGACACGGTTGAGACGGAGAAACTGCGCCAGAAAGCACGCAGCGCCGTGCCGTCCCAGTACGACGACGACCCGCACGCCGCCCAGGAGGCGGCAGCCATCACCGAACTGGTGTTCCAGACAATCATTGACGCCAAGAGCGATCCCACGCTGCTCAGTGATCAGCAGCGCATCGAACAGATCAAGCAGTACAGCGCAATCCGACTGCAGGATCATCTGCTCTTGGCCGCCTTGCGGGCCCCGGTTCAGATCTTGGAGAACGCGCAGCGCTACGCGGTCTCGATCGTCCGCGAGGAGATGGGACGCGGCATTCACGACAACCGCGCGGATGACCGTGTCGAGGCCCAGCGGAGGATCAAGGAGGCCGCTCAGGCTCTGCCCTACTCCGACGACCTTTGCCAGTTGGTCTATGAGGTCGGCCGTAGTGCCATCCGGCCCAATAAGTTCTATTCCCCCAAGAAGACGGCGGACAAGAAGGAGGAAGCCGCCAAGAACGTTGAGCCCAAGATGGCGCAGCTTCGCCGCAATCAGCTCATCGTGCGCAAAGGCGAAGTGGTGACCCAGCGCCACCTTGACGCACTGCGGGCCTTGGGCATGGCCAAGCGGCAGACCAACCTGTTTCGAGCCCTCGGGCTGATCGCTGCCGCGGCGGCCATTGTGCTCGTCTTGGGCTTCTACACTTACCGCCAGTGTATTGACCTCTTCGTCCAGGACCGACCGATGATGCTCCTGGGCGCCTTGATCCTCGTTCACGCCGGGCTGTGTCAACTCAGCATCGCAACCCCCGTCTACGAGGTCGTCTGTCTGGCCTCCGGCGCCATGTGCGCCATTCTCGTGGCCACCGTGCTACGCCTGCGTCTGGCCGTCATGACCAGCGCAATCCTCGGCCTGATCACTGGGCTGGCCTCCCCCTCCGGCGCTGCACATCTGGTCGTAGCGGTCACGCTCGCAGGTTTCGCAGCGGCGTACGCCGGTACGGTCATCGCCCACGCCGGTGAGCTGTTCTTCCGCACCGTGCCCATTGTCGCCGTGTCCAACGCCGCTCTGTTGACGCTGGGCTCCTCCGTCGCGGGACTCGACCCGGACTTGCTCCAGGCCGGTCTGGCCGCGGCAGGCGGCGCTCTGGGCGCCGTCTTGGCGGTGTTCCTGAGCCTCGGGCTCGACCGCTGGCTCGGCGTCACGACCCAATTGAGATTGCTGCAACTGGCCAGCCCGACAACGCCCATTCTCAACCGCATGGCCGTCGAGGCCCCCGGAACCTACACCCATACCATGGCTGTGGCCAACCTCGTACAGGCCGGTGTGGCGGCCATCAATGGGAATACGCTGCTCGCCCGCGTCGGAACGTACTACCACGACATCGGCAAGTTGGCCCGGCCACAGTACTTTACCGAGAATCAGTTCGAAGCCGAAAACCCCCACGACCGCCTGGAGCCGAGCTTGAGCGCGCGGATCATCATCGCTCACGTCAAGGACGGCCTCGCCATGGCCGAAGACTTAGGGCTGCCCCCCGCGGTCCGTGACTTCATTCCCATGCACCATGGAACCACGTTGGTGGCGTACTTCTACAACAAAGCCTGCGAACAAGCCGGCAAGAAAGTGCCCGAAGAGGGGTTCCGCCACGTGGGCCCCAAGCCGCAGACGGCCGAGACCGCGGTGCTGATGTTCGCTGACACCATGGAGGCGGCGTCGCGAACGCTGGACGACAAGAGCCCGGCGAAACTGGAGACCTTTGTCGAGATGCAGATGCAGCGCAAGATCGAAGATGGGCAGTTGGACGAGTGCCCTATCACCCTCGCCCAACTGGAGAAGGTCAAGCAAGCCTTTGTCTCCGCCCTGGCCGGCACCTATCACCAACGCGTGAGGTATCCCGGTCAGGAGCCCTCTCACGTGGAGTCGCCCGCTGAGCTGGCCGCCAAGCTGCCCCGGGATGAACGGGCGCGCCCGGAGGCTTCCACTGGGATTACGGTCCAGAACCGGCAATCGTTGCCGGTGGACGAGACTGCCTTGCAGGAGGTGGCGCGCCGGACGCTTGACCTCGAGGCCCGCCACGGATCTGCCGAAATCTGCATTGTGCTCGTAGACGACGCAGAGATCCAGCGACTGAACCGGGAATACCGGGGTACGGACCGGCCGACGAATGTGCTGGCCTTTGACGCACGCGAGAACGGTGACGGCATCGCCTTGCCTCCGGGAGTGCCGCAGCCTGAGGTCTGGGGCGATGTCGTCATCTCGGTTGAGACGGCCCAAAGGGAGGCCGAGGCTGCGGGCCACGACCTGGCGTGGGAGCTGCGATGGCTCACGGCCCACGGGATACTGCATCTCATGGGGCACGACGACGAGACCGGAGATGGGCTCGAAGTGATGCGAGCACGACAGTTCGAAGTCGTCGGCCGGCCCCCGAAGAAGGAGAGCCAGGGCGCCGACTAGCCCGCCGTGCGTTGAGGCCACGAAAGTCCATCAGAAAGAGCTTCGCCCACGCCCTCGACGGCGTGCTCTTTGTGGTGCGCACCCAGAAGCACATGCAGGTCCACCTGGTGATCATGATCCTGGTCCTCCTGAGTGCTCTGGGCCTGGAGGTGACCCGGCTTGAACTTCTCGGGCTGTTTCTGTCCATCAGTCTTGTTCTGGTGGCGGAAATGCTCAACACCGCGGTGGAGACGGCGGTGGACCTGACCGTTCGTGCCTATCATCCCATTGCCCGAGTGGTCAAGGACGTCGCCGCCGGGGGCGTGCTCGTCGCTTCGGTCAACGCTGTGCTGGCGGCAGCGATCGTCTTTGCGACCAATCCGAAGCTGAAAGCTCTGGTCGCGCGCGTTCGTTTCTACTCGCAGGCGGGCGCCGGACCTGTCCTACTGTCCGCAGTCGCCCTAATTCTCGTAACGGTCATCGTCTTGAAGATCCGTGGGCGGCGAGGCACCATCCTCCGCGGCGGCGTTGTCTCCGGCCACACGGCCTTGGCCTTCTTTCTCGCGACCAGTATCAGCTTTCTCACCGGCGAGTTCCCGGTCGCCGTGCTTGCCATTATGATCGCTCTGCTCGTGGCCCAAAGTCGCGTCGAGGCCGATATTCACTCACTGCCGGAGGTTGTCTGGGGCGGACTGGTGGGCCTGGCCATTACCTTGATCGCCTTCCTAACGCCGTCGCTTGTGCGCGGCTGGCTGCCGATGCAGTGACCGTCCCCACGGTCGCGGTACTCGCGCTGCTTTACCCGCTCGCTGCTCGAGCGCTGCGGAAACAATCAAATGGAACAGACACAGGTCTGGCTCGATCGCTTGCGTCAATTCTGGGAAGACCGGGGCAGTGCGCTAATTGCTTTCTCCGGAGGCGTTGACAGCAGCGTCCTGCTGGCCACTGCCGTCAGAGCCCTGGGCGACCGAGCCGTGGCAGTGACGGCGCGCTCCGAGCTGTACCCTGCGACGGAGCTGGATACCGCCCGGCGCGTGGCCGAGCAGATTGGCGCCCGTCAGATCGTCATCGAGACCGACGAACTCACCCACGAGGATTTCGTCCGCAATCCGCTCGACCGCTGCTATCACTGCAAGCGTGAGCTCTTCGGCCGTATGAAGCAGATCGCGGAACAGGAAGGGCTCGCCGTCATCGCGCACGGGGAAACGGTGGACGATTTGACCGACTTCCGCCCCGGTCACATGGCCGCCGAGGAGTTGGGTGTCGTGGCGCCGCTGGTTGAGGTCGGCCTTCGGAAGCAGCAGGTCCGCCAATTGGCCCGCAGCCTCGGTCTCGAGGTCTGGGATAAGCCCTCGATGGCCTGTCTCGCCTCGCGGCTCCCCTACGGCGAACGCATCACGCCGGACAAGCTCCACCGCGTGGCGGAAGCGGAGCAGTTCCTGCGCAGCCTCGGCTTCCGGCAAGTGCGCGTGCGCCATCATGGGCCCATTGCGCGGATCGAAGTCGAACCCGAGAAGGTGGACCTGGCCGCGACGGCACAGTTCGCCCCGAAAATCGTCCAACGCCTTCAAGAGCTCGGCTTCACGTACGTCACCCTCGACCTTCAGGGATTCCGGAGCGGCAGCATGAACGAAGTGGAGCTTTCATGACCGAACAAACACTTGAGACCTCGGACTTTATCATCGTCGGCAGCGGCGTGGCCGGCCTGTGGACGGCTCTGGCACTGGCGCCCCACGGATCGGTCCGCGTCGTGACCAAAGAGGGCCTCACGGAGAGCAATACCCTCTACGCTCAGGGCGGCATTGCGGCCGCATACAGCCCGGAAGACCGGCCGCAGCTTCACCTCGAGGATACCATCACGGCGGGGGCCGGACTCTGCGATTACGAAGCTGTGCAGGCGTTGACCTATGAGGGGCCCCATCAGATAGACGAACTCATCCGCCTGGGCGCGCACTTTGATACCCTGAACGGCCACCTGGACCTGACGAAGGAGGCCGCCCATAGAGCCCGACGGATTCTGCACGCCGACGGCGATGCCACGGGTAAGGAAGTGCACCGCGCCTTGTCCGATCGTGCGCTCCACACCCCCCGTCTGGCCATCTCCGAGCACACTTTCCTGGTGGACCTGGAGCTATTCGCTGATCGCTGCGTGGGGGTGCACACGTTCAATACCAGGACCGGGCACTGTCAGGTCTTTCGCGCCCGAGCAATTCTACTGGCCAGCGGCGGGCTCGGCCAGCTATTCGAAGTTACAACTAACCCGCCGGTGACGACCGGCGACGGCATCGCTGTCGCCTATCGCAACGGCGCCGAGGTCTGCGACCTGGAGTTCGTGCAGTTTCACCCTACGGCACTGCACGACCCCAGCTTCCCCAAGTTTCTGGTCTCCGAGGCTGTGCGCGGCGAAGGAGCGCAGCTTCTCAACAGCCAGGGCCAGCGGTTTATGCCGCGCTACCATCCCGACGCCGAACTCGCCCCGCGAGACGTGGTGGCGCGGGCCATCGTTTCGGAGCTCAAGCGCACCGGAGACCGCTGCGTGTTCCTGGACTTCCGCACCATCGAACCCGAGGTTCGGCACCGACGGTTCCCCCATATCGGGGAGCGCGTGGCAGAGCTGGGCCTCAGTCTGGACCGTGATCCCATTCCAGTCTCGCCGGCGGCACACTACGCCATGGGTGGCATCTTGGTGGATCTGCATGGCCGCACCGCGGTGCCCGGCCTCTACGCTTGCGGCGAGTGCGCCTGTTTCGGACTGCATGGCGCCAACCGATTGGCCTCCAACTCGATGCTTGAGGGCCTGGTATTCGGCGCGCGATCCGCCGCGGCGATGCAAACAGAGCCCGCCCTGCCCCAACTGCCCCCTCCGGAGAAGAAGGGCCGAGCGGCATGTCCCCACCAACAGGCCGCCCACCTGCGTGCCCGACTACGGCATTTGATGTGGGAGGAGGTCGGCATTGTCCGCACTGCGGAGGGCCTCCGCCGAGCCCGAGAGGAGCTCCGGCAGATGCGGGCGCAACTGGGCGACGCGGCTGCCTGCGAGGGGAAGCAGTGCATGGAGCTCCGCAACATGCTAACGGTCGCAGAGCTGATGGCCCTGGCCGCAGAGCTTCGCGAGGAGAGCCGGGGGGCCCACTACCGCGCCGACTTCCCCGAACCCAATGACGCCCAGTGGCACAAGCACATTGTGCTGCGTCGCTCGCCGGAGGGCGATCCGAGTGTCCGCTTCTGGGAGGTGTCGTCTCAGCATGGAGCAGCCGTCGGAAACGCCTGACCTCACAACCGATCTAACCGCCGATCGGTTTTCCCAGTTTGAGATGTTTCGAGGGGTCACCGCCGCCCGGATCATCTCACGCGGCTTGGTGCACTACAGCGTCGGCCCCGAGAGCCGTCCGGCGCAACTGACCTTCTCCCGGCTATTCCACCGCCTGGGCGAGCGAGACGCCAGCGTCTGCCTAATCAAGATCCACGGCGAGCGTTGGCATTTCTCGGCGCTGCCCCAGTTCGTGCGCAGCGTGGAGGCCACACTCGCAGACCTCGGTGTCACGCCCGAGGCCCTCGCCGACTGCGACCTGCTCGCGCTGGAAGCAGCGGACATGCGACTGGTCCCAGGCGTTATGGCGCAGATCGTGCAAACGCTGGACGATGCCGCGATCACGCCCTTGGAGGTAGACGACACCTACAATGCAGTGATGTGTCTCGTGCCCGGTGACCAGGCCGAGCCGGCCTGCGAGCTCCTGGCCCGGCATTTCCGGGTCCCGCCGGCGGAGGAACTCGAAAAAGCCCGCCGCGAGCAGGTGCTTCGTGTCAAGGAAGCCGCAGCCGGCGCGCCGCCGGTCGTGGTCCTCAAGTTCGGCGGCACCAGTGTAGACAACCCCGAAGTGCAGGGATTGGCCGCACAACACGTGCAGAGCGCACACGGCGAGAACCTCCGGCCCGTCGTTGTCGTATCAGCCATGGGCCGCCGCCCGAACCCCTACTCTACGGACGAGCTGAGGGATCTGGTCCTGACCGACGGCGCATCGTCTCTCGATGTGCGAAACCTCGACCTGCTGATGGCCTGCGGCGAGATCATCTCGGCCGCGGTGATGGCGCACAAAATTGCCCTCTGGACCGGCCTGAAAACCAAGGCCTTGACCGGCGGCCAAGCGGGAATCATCACGGACTCAACCTTCGGCAGCGCCCGCATCCGCCGGGTTGACACCAAGGAACTGCTCGAGTGTGTGTCCGCTGGTGTGGTCCCCGTCGTCGCCGGATTCCAGGGCGTGACCGTCCGATCCGACGGCCGGCACGGAGACATTGTGACCCTCGGCCGCGGCGCCAGCGACACGACGGCGGCGGCCCTCGGCGCGGCGCTCCAGGCCCAGGAGGTGCGCGTCTTCACCGATGTCCGCGGCGTTATGAGCGCCGACCCCAAGATCGTGCCCGACGCCGTTACCATCGATTCCATCACCCACGCGGAGATCAGCGAGATGGCCCACTTAGGAGCCAGAGTGCTCCACCCTCGCGCCGTCGAGATTGCCATGGAATACGGTACGCCGCTCCGCGTGCTCAAACTGGGCGACCCCGACGACTCCGGCACGCGCGTTCTACCCAAGCCTCAGCGAGCTCTCGCGCGCTTTCACGGCGTCACCGGTATTGCTCACTCCGGCTCTGTCTATCCGGTCACCATCGAGGTCCCCGACCCCGAAGACAAGATCCATATCGCCCCTGAGATCTACCGCTTGGTCGGGGAGGCCCGGGTCAGCCTCTACTTGGTCAGTGAGGACCCCAACACCATCTTCTTCGTCGTGCATGCACACAACCTGCCCACTGTCAAGAAGGCGCTGGGGGGCGCCGTGGTCGCTGCGGAAGGTCCCGGGCGTTCGGGCCACCGGTACGTACTGCAAGTGGAGGGGCAAGCTGATTCCGCCGCTGGTCAGGCGGCGCCCCTTAAGGTCCATGTTGGCACGGAATCGGTCATCGTGTCCGCCATTGGGCGAGCGATGCGACACATACCGGGGATGATGGGCCGTGTTGCCATGGCCCTCGATCAGGCCGGCATCAAGCTTATGCAGGTGGGCGGTTCCTCCTTTTCCATCTGCTGCCTCATTGACGAGCGCAGCACCGAGGCCGCAGTGGCTCTCCTGCATCAGGCCTTCCGTTTGCACGAAAGCTAGGCCCCGGCGGAGTAGCCCCCACACAATCAGGCCCGCAGACACGCAAGCCGAAGCGATACTGCGATCTTGGTCCAGCTATGGCCGGTGACAGTATTGTCATTCGTGGCGCACGAGTCCACAACCTGAAGAACATTGACCTCAGGCTGCCTCGTAACGCCCTGATTGTGTTCACGGGCGTCAGCGGCTCAGGCAAGTCCTCTCTGGCCTTCGACACCCTCTACGCCGAGGGTCAGCGACGCTATGTCGAGAGCCTCTCATCGTACGCCCGCCAGTTCCTGGGGCAAGCCCCGAAGCCGGATGTGGACTACGTTGGCGGCCTTTCCCCGGCCATCGCTATCGAGCAGAAGTCGGCCGGCGCCAATCCCCGTTCGACCGTCGCCACCATCACCGAGATCAACGATTACCTGCGCGTTCTCTATGCGCGCGTCGGGCGGCGTCACTGTCACCTGTGCGGCCGGGAAGTGGGCGCACAGACCGTCGAGCAGATGGTCCAGCAGCTTCTGGCCCTGCCGGCCGGGACCCGCCTCGTCCTCTTAGCGCCGCTCGCCCGTGAACGCAAGGGCGAATACCGCGACCTGTTCGAACGCCTACGTGCGGAGGGCTTTGCTCGCGTGCGCGTCAACGGCCGGATCCTCGACCTGCGGCAAGAGATCAAGCTCGACCGCCGCCGCAAGCACAACATTGAGCTGGTACTAGACCGACTTACCCTTCGCCCGCAGGCCGACAGCCGGCTCGCCGAGGCACTGGAGGCGGCACTGGAACGGGGCGACGGCGTTGTAATTGCCGAGGTCAACGGTCAGCGTGACTTGCTGTTCTCGCAGCACTATGCCTGCCTGGATTGCGGTGTCAGCTTCGAAGAACTGACGCCGCAGATGTTCTCTTTCAACAGCCCGCAAGGGATGTGCCCCGACTGCGCCGGTCTGGGGACGACTGTCGCCGTGGACCCCCGGATCATGGTGCCCGACGAGGACCTTTCGATCCGAGAAGGCGCGGTCCGACTGTGGGGCAACCTCGAGCACTGGAAGACGCATCATCCCGGCCGCCGGCACCACGTCGAACGGGCCGCGGAGTTCTTCGGCATTGACCTGGACCAGCCGTGGCGGAAGCTGCCCCAGAAGCACCGCGACATCATTCTCCTCGGCAGCGACCAACGCTATCCGGTGAGTTGGCGCCACGCGCGGGGCGAGGGCGTGCGCTATGAGCGCTTCGAGGGCGCCCTGCGGCGAGCCGAGCGCGGGTACAGACGGACGCGCTCGCCCCGCATGAAGCGCTACTGGGCCTCGTTCCTGGGCGAGGTCCCTTGTCCGACCTGCGGTGGGGCCCGTTTGCGGCCGGAAAGCGCCGCCGTCCGCTTGTCCGGCGTCACGATCCCCGACTTTTCGAGCTGGTCCGTTCAGCGGGCATACGACTTCCTGGGCAATCTACGACTGTCTAACGCCGAGTGGCTGATCGCTGCCGAGCTGGTCAAGGAGATCCGCAGCCGTCTGCAGTTCCTCCTGAACGTCGGCTTGCACTACCTCACCCTCGACCGGCCTGCGCCCTCGCTGTCGGGTGGGGAATCCCAGCGCATCCGACTGGCCAGCCAGATCGGCTGCGGCCTGTCCGAGGTGCTCTACATCCTCGACGAGCCTAGTGTCGGCCTGCACCAGCGCGATCACAAGAGGCTGCTGCACAGCCTGCGGGACCTCCGCGACCTGGAGAACACGGTCATCGTCGTTGAGCACGACCGCCAGACCATGGAGACCGCCGATTACATCGTTGACTTCGGCCCCGGAGCCGGCGAACGCGGCGGCGAGATCGTCGTCGCCGGGCCCCCCGCGCGTGTGCAACGAAGACGAAAATCCTTGACGGCCAAATATCTCCGAGGCGACGAGCGAATCCCGGTGCCGGCCCGCCGCCGGACGCCGAACGGCCAGTGGCTCAGCCTCCAGGGGGTGGAGCACAACAATCTCAAGCGGATCAATGTAGATTTCCCGCTCGGCCTGTTCGTCTGCGTGACCGGAGTCTCCGGCTCCGGCAAGAGCTCCCTGGTCAACGAGACGCTCGTGCCGGCGCTCGCGGCGGTCACTCAGCGCGCTCGACGCCGCCCGGGCCGCCACCGCCGTCTGCTCGGCGCAGACTTGGTGGATAAGGCCGTCAGCATCAACCAAAAGCCCATCGGCCGTACCCCGCGGTCCAATCCGGCAACCTACGTCAAGGCCTTCGACCCGATCCGCCACTTGCTGTCACAATTGCCCGAAGCGCGCGCCCGCGGCTACAAGCCGGGGCGGTTCAGCTTCAACGTTCCCGGCGGACGGTGCGAGACGTGCCGGGGCAACGGTCAAGTGTGCGTCCCGATGCACTTGCTCCCCGACATCTGGGTGACGTGCGAGGACTGCCGGGGCAGCCGCTTTCAGCGCGAGACGCTGGATGTGCGCTTCAAGGGCAAGAACGTCGCCGACATTCTCGACATGACCGTCGCCGAGGCCTTGAACCACTTCGAGAATCAGCCGAAGATCACGCGCATTCTGCAGACGCTGGACGACGTGGGCCTGGGATACGTCAAGCTCGGTCAGCCTGCGCCCACCCTCAGTGGCGGCGAGGCTCAGCGCGTGAAGCTCGCCAAAGAGCTGTGCAAGATCGCCACGGGACGCACCCTCTACGTCCTCGACGAGCCGACGACCGGCCTGCACTTCGAAGACATCAAGAAGCTCCTACGCGTGCTGCAGCGACTGGTCGAGGCGGGCAACACCGTCATCGTCATCGAGCACAATCTGGACGTGATCAAGGTCGCCGACTACCTGATTGACCTCGGCCCCGAGGGCGGCGAGCAGGGCGGCTACGTCGTCGCCACGGGAACCCCGGAACAGGTGGCGGCGAACAACGAATCCTACACCGGCAGATGGCTGCGCCGGGAGTTGAAGCGCTCCTAGATCAGCATGGCCAAGACCAATTCCCGGATCATCGTCCGCGGCGCCCGTCAGCACAACCTGAAGGGACTCAACGTCACGATCCCCAAGCACAAGCTCGTGGTGCTGACCGGTGTCTCAGGATCGGGCAAATCGTCGCTGGCCTTCGACACGATCTACGCCGAGGGACAGCGGCGATACGTGGAGTCGCTCTCCACCTACGCGCGCCAATTCCTGGGGCAAATGGAAAAGCCGCGCGTCGAGTACGTGGGCGGGCTCTCGCCTGCCGTGTCCATCGAGCAGAAGTCCGTCAGCCGCAATCCCCGCTCGACCGTCGGAACGATTACCGAGATCTACGATTACCTGCGCATTCTCTATGCGCGTGTCGGCGTGCCGCACTGCACCAAATGCGGCCGCGAGATCGGCGCTCAGACCAGCCGCCAAATTGTGGACCAGATCCTCGGCCGGCCGCAGGCTCCGGCTCTGATCCTCGCTCCCGTGGCCCGCGACGACAAGCGTGACTACCAGCGCGCGCTGCAAACCGCCCGTGCCGCAGGTTTCGCCCGGGTCCGGATTGACGGCGAGCTGCGCCGTCTCGATCAGCAGATCAAGTTGGATGCCCGCCGCAAGCACGCCGTCGAAGTGGTGGTTGATCGCCTCACGCTCCGCTCGACCGCCCGAGCCCGCGTCGCCGAAGCGGTGGAGCAGGCCGCTGCCTTGAGCGACGGTGAGGTCATTCTGTCCGTCAACGGCGAAGACCATCGCTTCAGCCGCCGCTTCGCCTGCGTACCCTGTGGCCTGAGCTACGACGAGCTGACCCCGCAGAGCTTCTCCTTCAATCACGCCGAAGGCATGTGCCCCGCCTGCGGCGGTCTGGGCGTGCTCACCGAGTTTGACGAGAACCTGGTGCTCCCCAACAAGGACCTCACGATCCGCCAGGGCGCAGTGGCCCTGTGGGGACCGGTGCGCGGGCGCAACTGGCGCAACTACCTGGAGACAATGGCCGCGCATTTCGGCTTCGACCTCGACACTCCGGTCAAAGACCTCCGGCGCGAGCACATCCGGATCCTCTTGTACGGATCCGATCAGGAGTTTGAGGTCACCTGGCATTATCGTCACGGCCACGGCAAGCGCCTGTGCCGCCACGGCGGAGTGGTCGCGGAGATGGAGCGCTGGTTCAGTCGAACGAAGTCCGAGGGCTTCCGCAACTGGTGCGTGCAGTTCATGCGCGAGAGCACGTGCCGCAAATGCCGGGGCCGCCGACTCCGCCCGGAAAGCCTGGCAGTCACATTTCGTGGGAAGAACATCGCCGAGATGTCCGCCCTGAATGTCGGGGCATGCCGGAGCTTCCTCGACGGCGTCAAGCTCACGCCGAGCGAGGCCAAGGTGGCCGAGGAAGTGCTGTGGGAAATCCGCCAGCGGCTCCGGTTCCTCTGCGACGTGGGGCTGCACTATCTCACGCTCGACCGCTCAGCCCCCACACTCAGCGGCGGAGAGGCCCAGCGCATTCGGCTGGCCAGCCAGATCGGCTCCGGCTTGGTCGGCGTGCTGTACATCCTGGACGAGCCGAGCATTGGCCTGCACCAGCGCGACAACGCCCGCCTGTTGGACACGCTCAAGCGCCTCCGCGACCTGCACAACACCGTCCTGGTCATCGAGCACGATCTCGAGACCATTCGCCGGGCGGACTTCATCGTGGACCTCGGACCCGGGGCCGGCGTGCATGGCGGCGAGGTCGTCGTCACCGGCCCGCCGAGCAAGGTGGCTCGCTGCCGCAAGTCGGTCACCGGGCAGTTCCTGTCGGGTCGCCGGAAGATCGCCCTGCCCGCCGCCCGGCGCACGCCGACCGAGGCTTGGCTGACGGTGATCCGCGCGCGGCACAACAACCTGCGGGGCATTGACGTGCGCTTCCCGCTGCGCCTGTTCACCTGCGTCACCGGCGTGTCCGGTTCAGGGAAGAGCTCGCTGGTCAGCGACACCCTCTATCGCGCCCTGGCTCGCCGGCTACACGGTGCCCGGGAAAAGCCGGGGCCGCACCAGCGTCTGGAAGGCTTGAAGTACGTGGACCAAGTCATCAACGTGGATCAGTCGCCGTTTACGCGCAACCCGCGCTCCAACGTCGCCCTGTACGTCGGCGCCTTCGATCTGATCCGCGAGCTATTCGCCCAGCTCCCCGAATCGCGCCGAAGGGGCTTTCGCCCCGGGCGGTTCAGCTTCAACAAGCGCGGCGGCCGGTGCGAGGTCTGCCGGGGCTATGGCGCGCGCCTGGTGCAGATGCACTTCCTGGCCGATGTGTGGGTGCCCTGCGAAGCCTGCCGGGGAACCCGCTTCAACCGCGAAACACTACGCGTGCGCCACAAAGGCAAGACCATCGCCGACGTGCTCGAGATGACCGTGGACGAAGCTCGCGACCACTTCGCCTCTCATCCGAGGATCGCCCGACGGCTCCAAACGCTCGCCGACGTCGGTCTGGGATATGTCAAACTGGGGCAAACAGCCCGAACGCTGTCCGGCGGCGAAGCGCAGCGCGTCAAGCTGGCCCGCGAGCTCGCCCGCCGCGCGACCGGAAACACGGTCTACATTCTGGACGAGCCTACGACCGGACTGCACTGCGCCGACATCGAGCTGCTCCTGCAGGTCCTGCAGCGGCTGGTGGACGCCGGGAACACCGTGATCGTCATCGAGCACAACTTGGACGTGATCAAGTGCGCCGACCACGTGATTGACCTCGGACCCGAGGGCGGCGACGAGGGCGGAACCGTCGTTGTCGCCGGCACACCCGAGCAAGTCGCCGCCTGCCCGCAAAGCCACACGGGCAGGTTTCTCCGGCCGGTGCTGCAGCCGTCGGAGCAAAGCGACAGCTCGCGATCCGCCCGAGCCGGCACCGCTCCGCACGCCGGTCATACGCCCGAGCGCAGTTGGTAGTTGGGAGCTTCCTCTGTGATGGTCACATCATGCGGGTGGCTCTCGTAAAGCCCCGCAGCGGTCACCCGATAGAACCGTGTCTTCGTCTTCAGCTCCTCGATGTTCCGCACGCCGCAGTAGCCCATCCCGGCCCGCAGGCCCCCCACCAGTTGCAGCACCACGCCGGACAGCGGCCCCTTGAACGGCACCCGCCCCTCCAGGCCCTCCGGAACCAGCTTCGTTTCCGTCTCCACGTGCTCCTGCAGGTACCGATCCCGCGAGCTCTGAGCCTCGCGCATCGAGGCGATGGAGCCCATCCCGCGATACTCCTTGTACGTGCGCCCCATGTACAGCACCGTCTCCCCGGGGCTCTCTTCGGTTCCGGCCAGCAAGGCCCCGATCATCACGCAGTCAGCCCCGGCAGCCAGCGCCTTGGTGATGTCGCCCGAGTACTTGATGCCGCCGTCCGAGATCACCGGAATCCCTTGCTCGGCGGCCACCGCCACACAGTCGGCGATCGCCGTGATCTGGGGAGCCCCCGCACCCGTGACCACGCGCGTGGTGCAGATCGAGCCCGGCCCCATGCCCACCTTGAGCGCGTCTGCCCCCGCGGCGATCAAGTCCCGTGCGCCCTCCGCAGTGCCGACATTGCCCGCGATAATCGGTGCGTCCGGGTGCAGCTCCTTTACGCGCGGAATCGTGTCCAACACGCCCCGCGAGTGGCCGTGCGCCGTATCAATCACCAGCACGTCGGCGCCCTTTTCCAACAACGCCGCCGCACGTTCCTCCGTGTCCTCGGCCACGCCCACGGCGCCGCCGACCCGCAGGCGGCCCAGCTCGTCTTTGCAGGCCTGCGGGTACCGAGCGATCTTCTCGATGTCCTTGATCGTGATCAGCCCCACCAGGTTGTCCTCCGCGTCCACCACCGGCAGCTTCTCGATGCGGTGTTCGTGCAGAATCTTCTTCGCTTCTTCCAACGTCGTCCCCGGCGGCGCCGTAATCAGCCGCTCCTTCGTCATCACTTCCCGTACGCGGCGCTCCAGATTGGTCTCAAACCGAAGGTCCCGATTGGTCAAGATCCCGATCAGCTTCCGCTCCCGGGTAATCGGCAGACCGGAGATATGATAGTGCGCCATGATTGCCAGCGCCTCGCGCACCTGCGCCTCGGGCCCGATCGTAACGGGATCCACGATCATCCCGCTCTCCGAACGCTTCACCCGGTCAATCTCGCGAGCCTGCTCCTCGATGGTCATGTTCTTGTGTATGATCCCCATCCCCCCCTCACGCGCCAGCGCAATCGCCAGGCGCGCCTCGGTGACCATGTCCATCGCGGCACTCAGGATCGGGATGTTGAGCCGAATGGTCTTGGTCAGGCGGGTGGAGACGTCAACCTCGCGGGGCAGAACCTCTGACTTGGCGGGTTGCAGCAGCACATCATCGAAGGACAGTCCTTCGCGCTCAAAACGGTCGGTCAAAAGGTTCACCTCCCGGCATCGGTTCGCTCGATTGAGTCACTGCGCGGCGTCGCTTAGTATAGCGACCACCATACCCGCGCACCTTGTCGGCTAAACCTCGAAGGCGAGCGCCGCCCACATTTCCTCCATGTACTTCTGCGGCTCCCGAACGAACGCGAACTTGTTCGGGCTCCGCACGCACTCCGTGTACACCGGCCGCCCGCTGATCAAGCCCAGTTCCGGCACATCGGCGGGCACGGCGTACCTGGCGGGCGGCGCCTCCCGGTACATCGGGTTGCGCTCCAGCGCCGGCGGCTCCCCGGCCAGCAAGTAGTAGGCGAAGCCGCGCATCTGCTCCACCGAGTAGTAGTGTGACGTGAAGTCCGTGCAGACCCAGTTCACTGTGACCAGCGGCTCAGCGCCCGTGTTGACGGTCACGTGGCCGTAGTCGGGCGGCATCATGGCCTTCTGTCCGGCCTGCACCTCCAGCACGATCACGTCCTCCACCACCAGGTCCTGCGGCCGGGCGCAGATGTTATTGACCTTCTGGAGGATGAAGGTCGCTTGCCCGTGCACGACCTCGTACAGCTCCGGGTACGAGATGGGAAAGCCGGGAACCAACGGGTGGAAATGACCGGAGCTCTTGAGCAACTCGCTTCCCAGCTTGGCGGGCACGAACACGCTCAGGTCGAAGCGCAACCGGTCCGGCCGCAGTTTCTCCCGATCCTCCGGCCGGCAGACGTCCCGATACATCCAATACAGGATCGGCGGGCCATCCGGCTCTTCATCCCGCGTCACGGGATAGATCGCCTTCAGCGTACGCACCCCCGGCTCGACCACCGGTACGCCCTCGCCAAAGGAAACCTGATACGTCTCCTCGTCCAGGCTTAGCGGCAGTCCGAGCTTGTCTTCCAGATTGATCATCGTCTCTTGACTCCTTTGCGTGCAGTCCTAGTTGAACGGTTCACTGGGCATGGCCAGAGCGGCCGCGCCAATCACACCGGCGTCGTACTTCAGCGCCGCGCCCTCCAGCCGCAGATTGCGCGCTCGAGCCTCGGTGGATAAGGCCCGCACGGCCTCCCGCAGAGGACCCAACAGCACCTCCCCCACCGAGGGAACGCCTCCGCCCAGGACGATCACCTCAGGGTCGAGCACATTTCCCGCCGCCGCAATCCCCAGCGCCAGGTAGTCCACTGTTTCCCGTACGATCTCCCGGGCCAGAGCGTCCCCCTTGACCGCTGCGGCGAACACCGCTTCCGCCGATATCGTCCCCTCCGGCCCGCGTTCCAGATGCTTGCCCCGCGCCGGGTCGGCCTCCGCCGCCTCAGTGGCCCGGCGTGCGATGGACCGGCCGGAGCACAGCGCCTCCAGGCACCCGCGCTGGCCGCAAGTGCACACGGGACCGCCGGGCACGATGACACAGTGCCCGATCTCCCCCGCGGCCGAGTTCGCCCCCCGCACTACCTCCCCCCGAATGATCACTGCGCCACCAATGCCGGTCCCGATATTCACGTACAGCACCGACTGTGCGCCCCGCCCTGCACCGAATCGCGCCTCCCCCAGTCCGCCCGCATTGGCGTCATTGTCCACGACGCACGGCACCGGCAACCGCTCAAGGAAGTGGTCCCGCAGCGGGCAGCCCTCCCACCCCGGAACGTGATGCGACCGCATCACCCGGCCCGCCTCGAAGTCCACGGGCCCGCCAAACCCCACGCCCAATCCTCTGACCTTCTCGGGACCCCCGGACGCCTCCAGCGCGCCGGCGACCATCTCGTCGAGAGCCTTCAGGTTCTCACGCGCAGTCCAGCCGGGCTCCGTATGGCGCCGTTCCGAGTGGAAGACTTCCCCCCTCACGGACACGACGGCGGTGGACAGCTTTGTGCCGCCAATATCCACGCCCACATACACGTCAGACCGGGCAGCAATCGGCATTCACTCCCACCGGCGGCGCTCCACCGCATCCCTATTCCGCGCACTGTCGCGCGAAACCTGCCGCGGGCGCGCCAAGGAAACGGCGGAACCCGAAGCGAAGGGACACCGCAAAGCCGTCCGCGCGAAGGGAAGGGTCACCCGTGTACAACCGCGTTTACCTGGTATGCTTCCACTGCAAGAACGAGTTCTACGTGGACCTGATGCAACTCCAGGCCGGAGCCGACCGGGCCTGCCCCAACTGTCGCCAGCCCTTCGACTACGTCGGCCTGGGCTTGCTGACGCAGGGGCTGCAAAGCCTCAACGAGGCTGCCCAGACGGTGAACTTTCGCCTGGAGGAAGGGCAGCAACTCAAGCTGGTGAAGCGCGGAATCCGCGCTCTGCTCCAGGGCGCACAAGAACCCGACTAGGGCCCGCTCTCACCGAGCTCGACTCCGGCGCGGCGACATACCGATGCTCTCCACATGGTCCCCGCTCAGGATCCGCCGCGCGCCGTCCAGCGCCACAGCCGTGGCGTCGCGGCTGTCTACGCGGATCACCTTGAGCGTCCCGATCCTCTCCGCCTCGCCCGGCTTGCGTCCCGGCCGGGTCACTGCGAACTCCATGCCCTTGATCACTCCACGCCCGCCGCCCACGCTGATGATGAACTTGTTCTTACCGGGCAGCCGACCCAACACGGCGCCGACAATGTGCGTTTCCGTGGCCGGCGCCGCCTCGACCTCCACCGGGGGAGCGCTTTTCGAGGGCGCAACCATCAGCCGGGGCGTGCGACGGCCCTTCGGCCCCAACCGCGCCGGCTCGCCCGGACGGCTTTCCGCCCGCTTCGGCCGAGCTCCTTTGCCCTGAAGCTCGACCCGATCCAGCTTGACCGCGATCTGCTGCGCCGCTTGCTCAAAGGCGGTATCCGCCAGAGCTTCCAGAATCGTAGTCAACTCCTTGGTGGCGACCTGAGCCGATCCCGAGACCTCATCCACCTGCTCGCCCGAGGCGCCGTCGAGGACTTGCACCTCCAGCGTCACCTCGACGGTCGCCGACTCCTTCGCCGCGGTCACCGTGCAGGACTTGACGACCCCTCGAAGCACGTAGTCGGCCCCGACCAGATCGGCCACAAGCTGGGCGTGTCCGGGCCCAAAGGGCGGCGCCAGCCCTCTCGCAGCCAACTCGCGGCGCACCTGCGCCCGAGGCACCATCTCAAAGCGCTCGCGCCCCCGCAGGGCCAGTTGGAGCGCGTCGGCCGCACGCCGCTCGTAGAACCGACCCCGATGGTCGCTCAGGTCAAGGAAGTCGAGCACGGCGACGACGGTCTTCGCCTTGACGGGCGCACGAACCGGCGCCTTGACCTTCGGCACCGCACCGGCCGCCCCGGTCACCACGAGCGCGACTATCAGTTGGCGCGCAAACACGAGCTCCCACCTCACACGGAGCATCAAAACGGGCTTGCTCTGCTGTTCTATTCGCGGGTCAGACTTGTGATCTCTTCTGCGCTCAGCGTCTCGGCACCGGTCTCCCCAATCTGAAGAATGCGCTCGCCGATGCGCAGCACCACCCGCGGCCCCAGGGCCAGGATCGGCCCCCAGTCAGGCCGGGCCGCGAGCAGATCGAAGTACGCCTGCGAGTTGACCTTGATCTCAGTAACGGGCAGCCTCTGGTCGAACTTCACGTCGCGCCACACTTCGCCGTCCAAGAAGAACGTGTGACCCGCGACGTAGCGGAGCGCTCCTCCCTTCTGTACGACCTCACCCCTCCGCAGCTCCTTGGCCGCCTTCGCCGCCCGCACCGCCCCGGCGCCGACCTGCCGCCGAAGGTCCGCCCGCTCCGGAGACGGGACGGCCATCCCTCCGGGCATGCCGGGAGCCAGGGCCGCGGCATCCTGCTCAAACACCCGCCCCAACTGCACGGGACGCGGCAGCCGTCGCACGATCCGCTCGTCTTGCTGCACCAGGTACGACGTATACGGCGTCACAATGCCGTACTCCAGGCTCAGGTCCACAATGGCCTGCTTCAGCTCAGGGTCCTCCCCGTGCAGCCTAATCTCATCCAGCAGATACCCGATCTTGCGCTGCGCCCACAGACGCGGGATGAAGCCGTTCTTCGCCTCCCGTTCGGGCAACCGCGTCTCGTACTCGAAAGCCTGCTGCCGCTGCGCCGCCTCGCCGCTCAGGACGACCGTAGCCGTCCCGGACCCGGTGTATCGCCCCAGCACCGTAAGCTGCGACCCGCGGAACAGGTCCGGCAGCTCACGGGGGAACACATCATAGGTCTTGATGTCGCCCCAGTCCAGGTGCAGGTTGCTGAGCACCGGATAGCTGACCTTGGCATAGAACGCCGTCACCGCCAGCTCGATGTCCTCCTTCGGCCCCACGTACGTCGAAGCGCCCCCGTTGCGCGAGGCGATCTTGTCCAGCAGGTGCGTGTTCACGTTGTGCCCCACGCCGAACACGAAGATCCGGGCGCGCCGGGGTCGGCGCTCATCGGCCGGCCGAATGGCCACTCGCCTTGGCTCAGGCTCGCGCCGCACCTTCGCCCCCACGGGGCGCACAATGATGCTCTCCTTCTGCACCTCCCATTCAAAAGGCACCCGCTCGGCCAGCGCCTTCAGCACCTGCTCAATCGTTTGGTTCTTCAGCTCCAGCTTGCCCACGGTGCCGCGCACGTCGCCCTGCACCACGACGTCAATACTCGCCGCGCGGGCGATTAGCGACAAGACCTCGGCGATGTCGCGCACCTGGCGCAGGTGCACGCTGATGCGTTGCTCCAGCGGCGACCGCGCTCCCAACACGGCTCCCGCCAGCACGGCCCACGGCGTCAGCGGCGGGGGGCCGCTCGCCTGCTTCGTCCGCCTGTTGGCCCGGTCCACATTCTCGATGATGCCCTCGATTTTCGTGACGCCCATCGTTGGACGCCCGTCGGTCAGGAACACCAGCATCCCCGGGCGGTCGTCGCCCCTGAACATCTTCAGCGCCGCCAGCAAGGCCGCATTGATGTCGGTCCCGCCTCGCGCCTTAACTCCCCCCACGAAGTCCTGCGCAGCATCAATCCGCTGCTTCGTCGCCTCCACCAGCTCGTCCTCAAAAGCGCGCACTTCGGTGCTGAAGGTGATCAGGCCGAAACGATCCTTCCGGTTCAGATTGTCCAGGCAGTAGCGCAGCGCAGCCTGAGCCTGCCGAATCTTCTCGCCCGCCATGCTGCCCGAGGTGTCGAACACGAACACCACGTCTTTGGCGATGATCTCCTCCGCCGCAAACTCCTGCCGGGGGGCCAGCATCAGCAGGAAGAACCCATCCTCGCCCCGCTTGCGGTTCGCGATGAGATGAAGCCCGAACTCCTGCTTCGAGGTCGTGAAGTACAGCGTGAAGTCCTGGTCGGGGCGATAGTTCGTCGCCTCCGCCGAGACCACGGCGTGCCGATCGCCACGCCGCGCGACGTCCACCTCGTGCGTGGGCGAGTAGACCGACTTCAGCGGCTGCGCCGAGTCGATCGCAACGCTGATCGCGAACTCCCCGATCGAGCCGAAGCTCGGCTTGTCACACTTAAGCGGATACACGAACCGCGCCGTGCCCGCGTCAAAGGGCACGTGCTGCGAATACTCCAACTGAATGCGTCGCGTGCCGCCCGCCGGGATCGGGAACACGCGCGCCCGGAACAGATTGCGTCCCACGTACTCCAGCAGCGCGGGGTCCTTCATGCGGCGCACGATGTCCTCGTAAATCCGCCGCGCCTTGTCCCGATCCAGCAGCTCTCCCTCCACCCGTTTCCCGTCAATGAACAGCGCAAAGTCGCTGATTGCCGCATCCGCTGGCAGCGGGAAATAGTACGTCCCCTCGACCCGGTGCCTATACTGGTTCCGGAACACCTGGTCAACAGCGACTTTCGCCACCTGGTTCTCGATTGTGACCTCGACCCGATGAGATTTGACCTCCAGCGTCACCGGTCCAGGCGGCCAGGGCGGGCGAGGCGGTGGCGGAAGGGGGATGATATAGCCCTGAGCCGCGACGGGCCATACCGCAACCAGCGATAGAGCACTCAGCACGAACCAGCGTTTGGCAGACATGGTTTTATCCCGCCGCAGAGGCTTACGGGGCCGCAGCAGGCTCCACCGCGGCCGTCGGTGGTCGCACATTGATGTGATAGCCGCGCTCATCCCGCTCAAGTTGCCCACCGGCCTGTCTGGCCAAGTCGTCGAGCGCACGAGAAATCGTCTCGTTCTTGTAGTTCGCAGTCACCGGCCGGCGGTTCAACTTCTCATCCACGATGATGTTGGCGCGTGTTTGCCGGGCGATCTCCTTAGCAACCGTTTCCAGGTGGACCTTGGAGACGTTGAGCGTCACGCTCGGTCGTCCCGCCGCGGGTCGCGTGGCCCGCGCCCGACTTGCGGGACCGTAAGGGAGGAAGACTACGCGCCTCTCATGCATCGGCGGCTGCTCGGCCTCAATTTCCAACACCAGCTCCTGGGCGCCGGGCTGTGCCGTCTCCAGGTCCACAGTCCAGCGCTGCTCAACGTTGGCCGGCAAATCCCCCTTGTGGATCACGTTGTCCTCCCCCGAGACCACCCGCAGCGGCGCCTCGGGAATCGCTCGCACCGTGGCATTCTTGAGCGCCTGCTTTGGCTCGACCACTATCTCTGCCTGACTCCGCTGGCCGACTACGGGTTTACCCAACGGCTTCAGATCCAGCCGCACCAGGTCACCTGCCGGCGCAGACGCGGGCTCCTCTGTCGCCGCCGGCCTCGTCGCTGCCGCCGGAGCTGAAGCGTAGTCATCCTCTGCCTCGACCGCAGGCGCTTGCGCCATTCTCTCCGCGTCGGACCCCGGCCGAGCCCCACTCAGGCCCCCTCTAGCAGGCGACTCGGCGGTCTCGTCAGCAGCCTCCAGGCGCTCCTCCAGAACACGTGCCCGCGCCTTCTCCCACTCCCTCTTGTCTGTGTAGTGCTCACTCCCGGGCGGCGTGGCGGCCACCTGTTCCGGTGGCGGCATCTCAACTGCGGGCGCCGCCATCTCCGGCTCGCCGGCCATCTTGCTCAGCGCCGGCCCCCGCCAGGTCAGAGCGATCGCCGCCACGAGGAGAATCAGCGTGGCCGCCCCGGCAGCGGCGAGCCAGCCTTGCCAGAACGGCACCTGATGCCAGGGCCGCTCAGCTTTCCGCTGCTCGGCCGCCTGCCGCACCGCCGTCCTGATCCGGCCGCGCAACTCCGCCGGCGGCCGGGCCGGCTCCAGGCTCCGCAGCGACGCCACCACGGCCTGCAGCTCTCGGAGCTCGCGTTGGCACGCCTGGCACTCTGCCAGGTGTGCCTCAATCTCCTGGCGGTGCTCGTCTTCCAGGTACGCCGATAGGTTTTCTCGCACTTCAGAGCATCTCATCACGTTCACGGGCTTCGAGTCGTCCTGCCGGGCAGTGCCGCCCGGCCCTGCCCGGCGCCTCTGCGGCTAGGACGTGGTCACGTTTCGAAAAGTTCCAAGTGCGGAGCGAGCTGTTGCTTGAGCGACAACCGGGCGCGATTGAGCCGCGACTTAACCGTGCCCAGCGGCACGCCCAGAACCTCGCTCACTTCCTCGTATGACAAGCCTTGCAGGTCAAACAGCACGATGATCGTGCGATGGTCGTCGGATAGACGCCGCAAGGCCGCATGGACGATCTCGCGCCGCTCGGCCGTCTCCGCCCGACCGTTCGGGCCCGGCTGCCCGTCGGGCGGATCGGGCGCGGGGCCCTCCTCCTCAGCGTCCGGCGTCAGCGATTGCTCCGCCAGCCAGCGCCGGCGACGACGCAACTGGTCCAGCGAAACATTGGTCGCGATCCGGTACAGCCAGGTCGTAAAGGAGGCGTCCCGCCGGAAGTTCGGCAGGCCGTTGAAGGCCCGCACAAAGGCCTCTTGCGTCGCGTCGCACGCCCAGTCGCTGTCGCCCAGCAGCCGATACGCGATGTTGTAGACCATTGCGTAGCACTGGTCCACAATCACGTCAAAGCTGGCCGTATCGCCACCCTGAGCGCGACGGATGATTCCGGCATCTACTCGCAGCATTCAGCAACCGGTCCCGCATCGGCCCCCAATCAAGGTCCTTTGACCTTCACCAATCGGGACGAAGTTCCTTCTGGAGCTTCTCGTCAAGATACACGCGAACTCTGAAGTCGCCCTCTCCCCCTACCGGCACCTCAATTCGGTTACCCGGGCGGTGCACTCGATCGTAGACTGTCTGCTCCCGCTTCCCGGCCTGCACCACCGCCACCCGAACCCGCTGACTGATCTCCCCCTCCGGCACCACGATGGATACCAGGCCGTAACGGAACTCGGCAGGGCCCGCCTCGCGCTCGGAGGGAGGACCCGTGCTGACCACCAGGTCAACGGTCTTGCCGCGGCGAACGCTCGTGCCCGCAGACGGTACTTGCCTGATGACGCGGCCCGCTTTCTGTTTGCGTGACGGCTCTTCGGTCACCTTGCCCGCCTTGAGCCCTCGTTGCACCAGCTTCTGCTGCGCCTCTTTCAGGGACAGCTTGGCCACATCGGGGACCTTCACCAGCGGCGGACCCGTGCTAATCACCAACTCGACCTCGCGGCCCTCCTTCACGATCTTGTGAGGATACGGGTCCATCTTGACCACGCTCCCCGCCGGCACCCGCTTATCCGGCACCCGTTCCAGCAACACCGGCTTCAGCCCCGCCTCGGTCAGCGCCTTCTCCGCCAAGACCTGTGGCTTGCCCACGACATCGGGCACCACTGCCTCGCTGGGCCCCCGACTGGCGGCATACAGGAACACGCCCCCGACAATCGTCACGAACATCAAGACCGTGAGCGCCAGGCCCAGCAGACCACGAACGCTCGACCACACCAACAAGCCCGCGAATCGGAGCCGCGTCATCTCCGGCGCCGACGCCTCGGGTTCTGTCTCGGCAGCCGGTTCAGCCTCCACGCGCCGTGCCGGCGCGACCACGGCCGCTCTGGACCGCACTCTGATGCCGCGCAGATCGGCCAGCAGCTCTTGTGCGGTAGCATACCGCTCACTTGGCTCTCTCGCCAGCGCCCGCGACAGAACCGCCGCCAACTGCGGCCCGATGTCCGGCCGGGAGCTCACCTGCAGCAGCGCTTCGCGCACTCCGTCGCGGTTCTCTGAGGGTGCGTCCAGCCGCCGGCCCAGCACTACTTCACACAGGATTACGCCCAGAGAGTACACGTCGGTCCGGGCTGAGGCCGAGCTCCCCTGGCGCTCCTCGGGAGTACTATAGGACCACCGATAGCGCACCAGCTCGCGCTGCGCCAAGCCCAGCCGCGCCATAGTGCCCACCGTACCCAAACCGCCAAGCCGCACCTCCCCTGCGTCTCCGACATAAACCTCCGCGCCGCTCAGCGCACCGTGGATCACACCTCCACTGTGGGCATAGGCCAGGGCCTCGGTGGCGTGAACGCCCACTTCAAGACCCGATAAGCCCGCCGCTAGCGTGCGGTCCTCCAGACGGAGGCTTAGCGGCTTGCCGGGCGGCAGGTCCTCGGAGACAAAGGGGATCTGGCCGTGCGTGCCCACGTGCCGCGTGCGCAGAATGTGCGGATGCACCAACTCGCGCGCTCGCCGCCCTTCCACCACGAAACGCCGCGCCACCTCGGTCGTGACGTCCACGTGTGCATCCCGCAAAAAGGACAGCAGCGCTCGCCGACGCAGCACCCGGTCCTGAGCCACACACCGGCTAAAGAACGGCGTGTCCGGCAACTGCTCCAAGAGCCGGTATCGGCTCTCGGCGGGATCTGTTCTCACCGTTGGCCTTGAGGATGAAATGGCTAGACCTCGATCGCTTCCAGACTGGCGCTCAGGGCTCTCATCGGCACGTCGCGGCAGAGCTCGGCCTGCCCCAGCTCCGACAGCAAGGCTACCTTCTGCCGGCCATCTGCAGCCTTCTTGTCATGTCGGCACGTCTCCAGCACATGTTCCCGGTCGTCAATCTTCACGACCGTGCGGAGCCCGCAGGCGGTCAAGACCGAGCGCAACGCTCCCTCACATTCCGCCGGCGTCCGGCCCAGCAGGCGGCCCAGCCGCGCCTCGGCAATCATCCCCAGCCCTACGGCCTCCCCATGCCGCAGCCGGGGAGACCGCTGAGTAGCCTCCAGAGCGTGGCCGATGGTGTGCCCGAAGTTCAGAACCGCCCGCAGCCCGTGCTCACGCTCGTCCGCCTCCACCACAGCCGCCTTGATCTCGCACGAGCGCCGAATCACGTGGATCAGCGGCCCCACCTCCCGGGCCCGCAGTTCTGCAGCGTGATCTGCCACAAACTCGAACAGTGCCCGGTCCGCAATCGCTCCGTGCTTGACCACCTCGGCCAGACCGGACCGAACATCCCGCGCGGACAGCGACGCCAGGGGATCTAAATCCGTCAGAACGGCACGCGCCTGGTGGAAAGCACCGACCACGTTCTTGGCCGCCGGAAGATTCACCGCCGTCTTCCCGCCGACACTGGCATCAACCTGCGCCAGCAGCGTCGTCGGTGCCTGCACATAGTCAATCCCGCGCATGTACGTCGCGGCAACAAAGCCGGCCAGGTCACCCGTCGCTCCGCCGCCCAACCCCAGAATCCAGGAGTTCCGGTCAAACCCCGCCCTCAGTAGCTCCTTGTATAGCAGACCCGCCCGTCGCAGCGTCTTGCAGCGCTCGCCGCTCGGCACCTCCATCACGTGGACTGCCCGGCCGGTCCGCAGCAATTGCGACTGCACCGCCGGCGCATACAATCGACTCACCGGCGCCGCGGTGACAATCGCCACAGTGCGGCCAAGCTCTAACCGCTCCGCCACGCCGCCCAGCTCGCCGAGCACCCCGGGCCCGATCAGCACATCGTAGCTGCGCGGCCCCAACGACAGATGCACCTTGGCTCGCCGATAGTCCGACATTCACCTGCCTCGACGTTCCTGCTCTCCAAGACAAACAAACGGCACCCTAGAGAAGTGCCGTTTGCTCACGTCAGCCCGGAGGTTGGCGTCGCTCCAGGGGAGCGGCGGGTATCACCATCACGCGCCCGTGGCTATGTCGTGAATCAGCCGCGGCGTAATGAAGAACAACACGTCGTCGTCGCTACGTGACCGGGTTTCCGATTGGAACAGTCGCCCAATGAACGGCAGATTGCTCAGATACGGAATGCCGACCGTTTCCAAGCTGTCGCTCTTGCGGTTCAGTCCGCCGACCACCACAGTATCCCCGTCGCCCACGCGAATCTCCGAATACAACTCCTGGTAGGCCACGCTGGGAATGGTCTCCCCGTTCGGACCCGTAACGGTGCTCACCACTTCCGACAGCATCACCTGGAAAAACACGGTAATCGATTCGTCCGCATTTACTCGCGGACGCGCCATGAGCTGGTTCGTGACCGGAACGATGCCCGGTTGGTAGTCCACCGTGCGCTGGCCGAACTGATTGAAGCTCACGAACGCCGCGAAGAATGGCACGCTGGTCTGGAAAGTCACCTGAGCGAACTGGTTGTTGCCGGCCACGATAAAGGGCTCGTCAATCACCGTCGCCGAGCCGTCGCGCAGCGCCGTGTTCAACTGCGCGTCAAAGGTCCCTGTTGCCCAGTTCACAATCGTGTTCGCGCCCGGCGGTGCCAGCCCGGTATTGAAGATCCGGAACGCGCCGGTGTTCAGCCGCCACTCGATACCCAGCGACCGCTCCTTGTTAGCCTTAATCTGTACGATCTTCACGGAGACCTCGATCTGCTTGATCGGCTTGTCCAGCATCTCGAGGACCTCGCGGAAACTGTCAATGTCCTCCGGCGTGCCGCGCAAGATCAGGGCATTCTCGGGCAGGAAGGCAATCGGCTCCTCCATGTCCTCCGGCAGCAGGTCCGCCAACGACCCCCCACCGCCACCGTAGCCTCCATAGCCTCCCGTCGTCGTGCCTCCTGTTCGTGTTCTCCCGGTGTTCAGTCCGCCCCCTGTGTCAAGCTGCTCAAACACCGGGTAACCCGGCGGCGGAGTGGCCGAGGTGCCGCCTCCGGCATTCGCGCCAGTGGGCGGGTGGGGCCAGTCGTAGTGCGGTACACCAGGCCCCAAACCGGCCCGCTCCCCGGTGTGCCGCAGCCGCGTGGCAATCGAGTCACCCCACACACCGCCGCCGAACATCTCGGCGATGTCACGGGCATTCGTCCACTTTAGAATGTACTTCTCGGTCCTGACTTCCGGCTCTTCGCGGAACGCGGCAATCGGCGCCGGCTTGACCGCCGGTTCCACCTCCGTCTCCGGCGGCTCCGGGATCACAGCAACACGCTTGGCCTCTGCCGACGCCTTCGGCTCAGGTTCCGCCGGTGCCGCCTTTGGGCTGCTACCGGCTGGTTTTGGCCCGGGCAGAATCAGGAAGTTCTTGCCTTCCCGCTCCCAGTGCAGCCCCTGAATCCGGCACACAATGTCGAGGGCCTTCTCGATGGGCTCATCGTGCAGAGTGACGGACTTCACCCGCCCGCTGATGCCCTCGCCCACTGCGATCCCCACATCCGCAGCCTGCCCCAGGAGAGTAAAAACGTCAACGATGTCGGCATCCCGGAGCTGCAGACGGATCAGGTTCTCCTCCTCAGCCTCCTGCGCAAGGGCTGCGCTGCCCACGTAGACAAGCGCAATTGCTGCTACCAGAGCTGTAAGCACTACGATAGTGTGCGCGTGCGCTCCCTTGTACATTGTAACCCTCCATTGCAATCCCCGCTACGGCCGTTCGCCCAATCCACGGGGCCATCGTTTGGCCCGGCTCCGTCTACACGAGCCTGCTCCAAGCTTCCTAGAAGCCAAACCCGCCCCCACGGGAGCCGAAGCTGCTGCTGCCACCAAAGCTCCGACCACCGCCAAAGCCACCACCGAAGCTACTGCTGCCGCCAAAGCTCCGACCACCGCCAAAGCCACCACCACCAAAACCGCCACCAAAGCTGCTCCCACCACCAAAACCACCGCCACCAAACCGCCGTACCCGCCACCACCCATATCCAAGATGCTGCCCGAGATGACCTCAAAACCCAGCACAGCCGGATCGAGATTCCTCAACTTTACGACCTTATAGACCTCTTCAGCCTCTTGCTCTTCGCCCTTCCCCTGGGCCGCAACGCCTCCCGTGCTTTGACTGGGCGGTGTCGGCGTGGGCCGCACCGTCGCTTGTGGACGAGGCGCAACCTGAAGACTCCGAGACGTCGGTGGCTTCTTCTTCTTCACAATCTTGTACACACCGGCGTCCTTCTTGAACGTCGCTCCCAGAGGATCGAGGATCTGGCGCAGCGCCGTATCGAACGGCACGCCTGTAAGCCCGGCCGTCACACGCCCCTGCACCTCAGGGTCAATCGTGAAGTTGGCGCCCGTATACGCACACAAAGCCTGCACGGCATCCTTGACGTCCGTGTCCTTGAAGTCCACCGTAATCGCCAATTGGGGTTGTGCCATCGCCGGCAGTGACGACAAAACGAGGCCGCACAGGACCACGCTCAACGCATACCAAGGCATTCTCATGATTCCGTTCCTCCCTGCCGATCAAGCTCATATTCGCCGACTGCGTTCGACGCACCAACCCCCGGGGAAAGCACTCTCAACTCTCGCCATAAACCGCTCACCGGTCGCAGCTCACGGCCCAGCAGGCGGTGCCCCCGGCACAACCCCCGGCTGCATTTGCGGCTGTCTTCGCCGTGGCCGTGGTGCCTCCTTCTCCGTTTGCAGTTCGATCGTGTCGAGCTGACCGTTGGACCGGTTCCGCAGAATCACGCGATCATTCTGAATCTCCACGACTTGCCAGTCGTCAAACACATCCCCCGGCTTCACGATCTTACTCGACACATTAGGCGGCTCGCCCATCTCCAGCACGGCCGTGACGCCCCCATCCGGCGCCCACAGCACCGCGCTCAGCCGGCGATACTCGACCTCCGGCGGCAGCTTCGGCGCGAGCTCCTCCGGCTTGGGCGTCTCCGGCCGCGGGAACGGCACGCGCAGCGTGATCGGGTAATTGCTGAAATTGGGGCCGTACGCCGTGGCAGCGCTATAGTCCTCAACACCAGCCCCTTTTCTGGCCTGCACCGGCGCGAACGGGTTCGCCCGCGACGGCTCCATGGGCTGTTCCGACAGCTTCGGCCCTTTTGCCTTGGCCGGCTTCTTCGGTGTCGCTGGTGCCTTTGCCCCCGGAGCACCCGCCGCCTCCTGAGCCGAGGCCTGCCGAATTGCCGGCAGCACCAGAACCAGCAAGCAGACGGCCAGCAGTACAGTGGCCAATGCTCCAGTGATCACGATCTTCCGTTTCTGCATGTCAGCCACAGTGTTGCCTCCGTCGCTTCTTCGGCCTGCACCCCACTGTGCGTGGCCCTCTTGCCGCCCGGCGGACTTCACCTAGGGAGCAGGCGCCCCGGGCGGAGCACCTGGCGGCCCTCCGCCGGGCTGCATCATCGCCGGTTCGCCACCCATACCGGGCTCCATGCTCCCCGGCATGCCTGCCATTCCCGGCATGCCCGCCATTCCGGTCCGCGCCGCCGGAGCCGCTGCCACACCGCCAGGGCCGGTCTCGACCATGGCATACATCGTCAGCGTGAAGCTGGCCTCCAGCTCATCTCCCTGGCCGCTGAGCGACAATTGATCAATGGTCAGGATGCGCGGGAAATACTTCAGCGACCGGTACAGGTTCTCTATCTCCGCCAGGTTACCCCGCACTGTCAGCGGAATCGATCCGCCCGGCGGAATCTGAATGAGATCGCCTTGCAGCGCCGTCGGGGGCGACATCGCCGGCGCCGGGAATTGGCTGCCCTGCACGATCTCGCATCCGGTCTTCGTGATGAACTTCTCCAGCAGCGGCGGCGCCGTATGCCGCATCTCGAACCACATCGCCACCATCGCTTCCTGCGGGTCGCTCAGCGACATCCGGATGCCCTTCTCCGCCCTCGCTTGAGCCAACGTCCGCCGTGCCTGCTCCAACTCCTCCTTTGCCTGAGCCAACTTCTGCTCCGCATCAACCTTTCTCGCCCAGACCTGCTCCGCTTGCTCCACGTCCTGCTTCAGCGTCGCAATTCGCTCCTGCTGCGGCTTGATTAGCAGCATGAACGCCGCCGCGCTGATGAGCACGATCACAATGACGGCAATTATCGGAACGATGAAAGGCTTCATCTCTTGTCACCGCTCTGGTCGGCGTTCGATACCTGCGCGCGGACCCCCGCCTCTATGGTGCTGCGCCCGGCGCCGGTGGCGCCGCCTCCGGCACCATGCTCGTCTGCCCTGGCATACCCATTCCCATCTCGCCCGGCATCCCCATGCTCATCCCCATGCCGGCAGCCGCCGGCCGCGCTGCACCGCCTCCCGGCACTGGAATGGTTATCGGGTTCTGCAACTGCGCGCTCACGCTGAGCGTAATCAGCTCGCCGCCGGCGCCCGTGGCCGTGCTCGCCGCTCCAGGCATGCCGCCCATCATCCCCGACGCGCCGGCCATCTCCGGGGGCATCCCCGCGCCTCCCGCCTCAGCAGCCATCCCCGCCTCGCCGGGCATACCCATCATCTCGCCCGGCATACCGCCCATCCCCATGCCGCCCCTCGCCGCAGTGCCGGCCACGCCTTGGATCGCTTCCCCGGCCGGAATCCCGCTGAACTGGATATTCGACAGAATCGGGCAGCGCCTTAGATTCAGAATGAAGCGCGCCGCATTCCGCGTCGTGTCAGTGGTCGCCGTGAAACTCACGCTGGTGGGCGTCAGCGAGAAGTTGGAGATCTGCACGCTGTCCGAAATGTACTTGTTAATCTCGTGAAACCGGTCCCAGAACTCGTCCCCCACATTCTTGGTCTTCTCAATGAACTCAACCTTCGGCGTCACGCTCTTGGCTTCCGAGTTGATCTTGTTCGTCTCACTCTCGATCTTCTTCACCACCGCCGCACGCTTGTCGGCCTCCGTCTTCTTCGCTTCCCAGGCGCTCACATCGCCCTTCAGCTTCAAAAACCAGACCGCCCACAGCGCGACGACCGCCAGCAGCACCACGACTGAGATCAAGAACATCGTCTTGATCGCGCGCCGCTGCGCGAAATGCACCGGGAGAAGATCAATTTGCAGGACGGGCATCTACTGCCTCCGTAACGCTGCCTCGGGGCCCGGACTCAGGCTACTCGATCATGTCCCGAACAGCCAACCCCACCGCCACAGCCGCAACCGGACCGATGTCGCGCAGATACTCGGCCGACACCAACGCCGGGTCGCACACCACGCTCTGAAATGGCGCCGCCACAAAGGTGCGAATCCCGACCTCGTTCTGCACAAAAGTGTCAAGCCCGCGGATCGCGGCACTGCCGCCCGCCAGCGAAATGAAGTCCACCTGTTCGTTCCGGTGCTGACGCCGGTAGAAGTCCAGCGAGCGGTGCAGCTCCGTCGTCAACTCGGCCAGCACCGGCACGATGGTATCGTAGATCTGACGCTGCGTATACTCGACATCCGGGTCCGCGGGAGCAGCCTGCGCCGGCGCCTGCTCCGGCACTTGCGCATCAAGCTCCAAGTGTGTCGCCCGATCCCCGGTCAGATCGAACACCGGCTCCTCCTCAGCGCCTGCCTGTGCCGGCGGCTGCAGATCGTCCGTGCTGGACAGCTCAAATACCGGCTGCTCGTCCGGCGTTTCATACGCCAGCGGCGGACCCTGAGCACCCGGCGTTTGCCCACCACCCAAATCTAGCCCGCCCGTGTCCGGCGGCGCGGGGGGAGCTGGGCCGTGCGCGCCGGCCGCCTGTCCCACATTCAGGTCGGCATACTGACGCTTCAGGCGCTCTGCCTCCTCGGTCTCGACAATGAACCCCTGCCCGATGGCGCGCGTCAGGCTGTCCCCCGCGGTCGGGATCGTGCGCACAAAGCTCAGCAGCCCGTCCCGCATGATGCTGATCTCTGTAGCCGAAGAACCAATGTTGAGAATGACCACCGTCTGCCCGGCTAGTTGGTCACCCATCAGGTTAACAATCGCGCGACCCAGGGCCAGGGGCTCAATGTCAACATGCAGCGGCTGGAGACCCGCCGCCATGAGCGCCTCCACGTGCATGTTGATCATCTCCTCCTGGGCCACTGCCAGGAGGACTTCCATATTCGGCGAGGCGGCGTCGGCGTCCGGCCGCTCAATCGGCGCGTAGTCGTAAATGATCTCGTCTACGGGGAAGGGCGTCTGGCGGTCCAGCTCCCACTGGATCGCCTCCTTGAGGTCCCCCTCGGACATCTTCGGCACTTCTGTGATCCGCACGACCAGCGATTGCTGGCCGCTGACCGAACTCACTGACCGCTTGGTCTTGATGTTCGCCGCCGAAAGCTCGTCCGCCAGCGCGGACCCCAGCGTCGCAGGGTCAACGATAACGCCGCCCTGAACCGTGTCCGGCGGCGTCGCGAAGACGAGCGGGGCGCTCATGAGCTCAATGCCGTCCCGGGACTGGCGCAGCTCAACTACCTTTACGGTGGCCGACCCGATATTGACACCGAGTACCGGCCCGCTGGTCTTGGCCATACAAGCTGCCTCCACCTCAGGCTGCGGACTAATCTGCGAAGGGGCCGCAAAACCATCTTATTCCATTCAAACGGCCTTGTCAAGCTAACAGTTCCAAAAACGGAAGCGGCCCGCTTGGCCTGCTCTCCTAAGTCCCGTTTCGCGGGATCCTCGGCACCGGGATGTCGCTGATCAGGCTACCGAACGTCGGGCAAACGGTCGTGTAATACACGTCGCTCGACCGCAAAACGTAGCCCCGGAATCCCGGCGGCTGAGTGGTGTCAAATGCCGGATCATACTGGGGCCGTGTGCTCGACCAGAACACCCAGTACCGCACCACCGTGTACTGGCTGTTCGCCGGGATCTCAGGGTCCTGGCCCGCATTGGTTCCGGCCGTCACCGTGTACGCCTCGGGCCGCACCGTCACCGGGCCCTCATTCATCACCGTATCCGTCGCCGGCACCACCTGCTCCTTACTCCAGCCCAGTATCTGGTGCCGCTCGACCACCGTCGCTGGAGCACCCGCCGCACCGCTGGTATACGTTACGGTCACGATCCGCCCATCGCTCAGAACGTCGTCCAGTGTCCCCACGATACCGTCGGCCCCGGCGTACAGCGGCGCGAAGGTAATCACCCCGTTGTCCGTATCAGTGCCCGCCACCAGGCCCTGCGCCAGCAGATCGCTCCCATCCAGCGCAACGATGCTTGACGCCGCCCCGATCATCGGCGGCCGCGCGACCTGGATCGAGCGCGAGAAAGTCCTGTACATCAGCTCCGTGCTGCCGAAATACGGCGCCTCGGTCGCCGCGTGGCTGCGCCGCCAGAACACCGTCAGCCGTCCGAAAGCGTCGAAGAACGCCGACGGCGTGTCGTCGGTGGCGCCACTGCGCGTGAGCCGATAGATGAACGGCGTGTAGTCGGCCACGATCTGCACGTCCGCCAGGTTCGGTACACCGCCCGGCCCCCCACGTGCCGTCGGCGCCGTGGTGTCGTAGAACACCGCCTCATCGTTCGCGTCGCCCGGATCGTTGGCGTTAAACAGCGGCTTGGAGAACCGCACGGTCCCTGTCGCAACATCCAGAATCATCCGCAGAGGCCGGCTTGTCGCCGGGTCTATCATCACGGCCGGAGCACCTCCGCCCGCGATGGGCACCAGCAGGGGCCGTAGGTAGTACAGCCCCGTCTTCGGGTCGTACCGATTGACCGTGTGGTTCGCACTATCCCAGACAATCCAGTAGCCTTGGAACGACGGCGGCAGACCGTCACCCAGCACGTCCCTGACCGCCACCAGCGCCAGGGCCGGATCGTCCAATGGCGCGGTATTGTCGCCGGCCCCGGCAGCCATGCTAAACGAGCGCGCCCGAACGAAGCCCGGGAACTCCGCCCGAACCAGCCAATCCAGGTGCCGGCTCTGGAACGTAGCCCGTGCACCATCGGGTTCGAGCTCCTCCCCAAAACGCTCCCACGTCTGGTCAATGGCGCCACTGCCGTCAAAGTCAAAGGTCACCTTGTTCTGCTGGCGCGTGAAGGGCTGCCGGCCAAAGCTAACATTGGTCGTCATCGTGCCCAAGTAGGGCTCATAGAAGCGCGCCACACAGATGTCCGCCCCCTGCTCGCGCCGCGGGGTTCCGGAGAAGTACAGGTCAACATAGGGGTCCGTGCCGAAGGCATGCTCCACCGGCCACGGGTCCTTCACGCTGCTGAACGGCTGCTGGCTCGTGCGCCGCACTAGAACCGGTGCCCCATCGGTGCCCACGTCCGGCCCCGGCGGCGCATTGAACCCGCCGCCAATCCAGCGCACGTCAAGGCCGTCCACTGTATCGCGGCGAGTGCCGGAAGCCGAGGCCTCGGGCCGGATGCTGACGCCCGAGCTGGTCAACGGCAGGGGCCCGTCGTACTCCACTGAAGCCGGACTGGTCGGATCGAAATTGGCCCGGAAGTAGATCCGCTGCGCCTTCTCGTCGCCGTGGGCCCAAAACAGCCAGTGATTCGCCGGCGGAGGCTCCGCCGCCGAGACGAATCCGCGACCGGCCCCCTGGGTCAACTTATCCCCGTACAACCAATTCGTGGTGTCGGCCGCCGGGTCAACCAGTGGGCTGCCCGCAGTATGGGAGTAGACCAGCGCCGTGTACGCCCTTCCCGGACCGCGCATCCGCCGCTGCCAGATCAGCCAGGCGTCTCCGGCGGCGCCGGCCGTCGGGTCAATGTACACCTCCGGCATTGAGTTCACCCGCATCTCGCCCGCCACCGGGAAGTTCGGCGCCGTCTCAGGCGGACCGCCCGCCTGCGGCAGCGTCGCGTCCACCGCCCCCGGCACCAGATAATCCGTTCCCGGCAGCGAAGCCGGAGCCACGCCGCCCCAGACCAGCTCGCGATACAGCGGGTCATAGTTCGGGTTCGCCGGCGGCAGCGGATCGTATCCCAGTAGACCGTTCACGCCCAGCAGGTTCCAGGGATGGTTCGCCGGCGGCGGAGGGCCGCCCTGAGCCGGAAAACCGTCCGGTCCGGGCGTCCGGTCGCTGGACCACAGCACCTGCAGGAACGTGCTCCCCGGCGTACTGACGTCCGAGAGAACGTTCGCCACCGGGTGCGCGTCCCCCGCTCGGCGGTCGTTGTGCGGCAGCCAGCTCTCCGTCACGCGCAAGCTGGCATCCGCCAAGATCACCGGCTCGAAGGGCAGGTCTACGTGCGGCTGGAACCGCTCGTCGCCGTTCATGTCGAAGAAGTTGAGCGTGCCGTCGCCGTTGACGTCCGTGTAAAACAGCGACGTGCCCTGGTAGTAGCCGGCCGGCGTCCCGACCGGCACCGGACGCGTCGCCGCGCCGACCTTCCGCCAATCAGTGCGCACGAAACCCGTGGCCGCGTCTACCACCGCACGCGGCACCTTCAGCGTCGGCGTCGTCACCGGCTCCCAGCGTCCACTCGCCGGCAGTGAGGCGTTCGACCGCGTCGCCGACGTCCCAATTCCGTCTACCTCGGTTCGGTACAGCGGCTCCCGGAGGGGCTTGACCACGTCCGCCTGAGACCTGCTCGCCGACGCAGCACCCCGCAGGACCGCGGTTCCCACGCCCGTCTCGTTCGCCACTCGGAAATCCGCAACAGCCGACGTCTTCCCGGGCCCCGGCGAAACTCGCCCGTAGTCCACCGTCTCGGTCTGGGCCTCCAGGCGCCGCGCCCGCAAGTTCGAACCCGCCACCGACACCTGCAGCATAAAGGGAGCGTATTCCTCCGCCGTCAGGTCGTCCTCCGTGGGCTTGTCCGTTTGCACAACGAGCTGCGCAGTGTAGCTGTCGTCATTCCCGCCAGTGAGCGTATTGTAGTACTTGGTGTGGAACGGGCACTTCCCCGCCTCGCTGGCTCCCCAGCCCTTGCCCGCATTGTCCTCCATCGGCCACTCCTCGCCGCCGGTCATGCCCGGCCACGGGCCCTTGATGTTATCGTACGGCGAGTTCGGAGGCCCCTGGCTGTCATAGTCGCACGTACATGCCCGGTGGCGGCGGCTGTCCGGCAGCGGGCCGGTCGTGTCCAGCCCCCACTGATTGTCGGACAGGATCCCGTCGTTCGCGTACTTGCCGCTCGCTGTCGTGAAATACCGCCCCGACTGCTTGTTCCCGTCGTCCGGGCACTGGTAGTACACGTCCCACTGCCCATTGTCGTCGAATACTCCGGGGCCCTCCTCGGGCCCGACGCGCCTGTGCAGTCCGTTCGCCGGGTCCTCCAGCCACGTGTTGTTCTCCGCCCGAGCCCGGTAGGCCACCTGGACGCCCAGGTACGGATGGTCCGTCAGCGTCGCCTCGTCCACCGAGGGAGGTTGAAACCGAGGGATATCAATCGCCACTCGAGTCGTCGTGGCGTCGGTGAAATCGCTGTTGGCCGTGTACGGCGCCGGCGGCCCGTCCCAATCGTCCACTCCCGCGCCCAAAACCAGGTAATCAGGCGTGAACTTTACCCGCTGCTCCGGAATAGGCGGCGGCAGCGCACCTGTCACCGCGTCCGCAGTTCGGCTGACCAAATCTCGCACGCGGTCGAAGGCCACTCGCGCCGTTCCGCGCAGCGCGTCATTGCCGTCCCAGGTCGGGTTCGCCGTCTGTAGGTCCAGCTTCGTACCGCAGAAGTCGCAGTAGTCGTTCGCTCCGCCGTCGTGCCAGCCGCCGTCCGCCCGCAGGCTCCCAAGCTGAAACACGGCCCCGCACCCTGTCTTTGTCGCCGTTCCGCCCGCGCCGCGCCACTTGGGGCACCGCAGCACCAAGCCGCCCGGCCGCCGCTCGTACTCCTCGCCCGGTGTCCCATCAGCGTCGTTATCCGTCTTGGTCGGGTCCTTATTGAACGGGTTCCGAATCCAGAACGCCTTCGACGGCGTCAACGCGCCGGGGTTGTACAGTCCCGACACCGCACTCCCCCAGCCACCGGGCACTGAGTCGCCGATAACCACCCTGGGCCAAGCCTCCGGGCGATGAACCAGCATTGGGTCCTCGCTCGGGTTCGCGGCCGGATCCGGCGGCGCCGGCGGCTGCAACGGCCCCGGCCCATCCGGGTCCCACGTCGTGTCGCCGGTTAGCATGACCTCCACGCTGCTGGAGAAGAAGTCCACATGGTACGTCTGAATCCCGTTATCTCCGTCCAGGTCCATGTCGTACAGCCACGGATTCCCGGCATTCGGGCCGCCGGCAGGCGTCGGATCCCGCCACTGCACCATGATCTGCCCGCGGCCGACCTCGCCCGGCCTCAACTCGAAGGGGATCACGGGCTGACCCGTTATCGGCAGATCGCTGTCCGGCCCGGGCTGGCCGTCATTGACCCGCACTTCGCCCGGCGTAGCCGTAATACCGCTGTCCCAGAAATTCCCCGGAGCAGGCGGCGGCGCGGGCGGCTCCGCATTGCCGAGATTGAAGCGCGGAATCATCCGCAGATTCGACCGCGTGGCGAACCGCCACCGTAGAACGTGATCCTCGCTCAGAATGTAGTTCTGGAAACTGGGCAGAATGATGTGCAAAGCCCCGTCCCGCGACCATAGCTCCAGCCGATCCGTGTCCGTGATCTGGTTCGCCGGCGTGTCGCCTGGGCCGTTCTTGTCCAGCGTGATGCCGGGCGCCTGTGCCCAGTTTGGCGTGGATTGGATCAGGCCGCTGTAGTTGCCGAAGGACCCCTGAACTGCCGGGGTCTCTGCGGCACCGCCTTGGTCGCTGTAATTGTATAGCACCCGTCCGCCCTGGCCATCGTCGCCGCTGATGAGAGTCACGTACAGTCGCGCCTCGGTGTTGCCGTGCTGTTCCAGCCTCGCCTCCACGATGTACGCCTGTTCATCGTACGCCAGGTACGGATTCGCCACGATCCAGGCGCAGCGGGTGTTGTCCGTTGACTGCCAGGTCGCGCCGGTATTGTTGAAGAAGTTCGTCGGGACGGTGCCCGCGAACTTCACGTACACCGGCAGCGTGCCGCCCGTCCCAAAAGACCAGGTGCTGTTCGAAGGCAGCACCCTCGCCGTCGGCCGGCTGCAGCCCGGCGGCAACATCGCCAGACGCACCTGGCGGGCATTCGCCCCGGTCCCCAGACCTCGCACGTTCACACCGACCCGACAACCGTACGCCTCGCCCCGGTAATTGTTCAGCACCGTCGGGTCCGCGGCGACCATTTCGTCGTCCGGAGGCCGGGTGTTGCGGTCTCCATCCCCGGGGTGAAACGGCATCGCGAAAATGTGCTCCGCTGACAGCGCCGACGGAGTCCCCGGCGCGCTGAATACCCACTTGTTCATCAGAAACCGGTCGCGCAGCGCCACACGCTCCATGGCCACACCGGCCCCATGAAGCCCCCACGGATCCGGGCAAATCGGCGGCGCAGTCGCCCCCACGGTATCATCATCGCTGTCGGTACCCACTGCCGTGCTCTTCGGCGACCACGAATACCCGCACACCGGGCACACCCAGCGCCCCTTGATCATGCTCTCCTGGCGGCTGAGGTAGAACCCCCCACCTCCTCCAGAATTCGCCATCCGGCTGGTATGCATCGTCCGGATATCCAACCCCGGCGGAACCTGCATGTGGTTCGGGTTCAGCCCACTGGCCGGTGGCAGAGGACACACGATATGCTGGCCCCACGCAGCCACCCCCCCTAGTAGGCAGATCGCACACACTACCGACAACAAGAGGCGCATCAGAGTCACCTCATTACGCTTGATCTCCGACAGCAGGGGCCCGCACGCCCCGGAAGTGGCTTCGTAGCTCCTGTAGGCGCGACTGCCGTTCGTCCTCGAGGCTACCAGCCCACTCCTAGTCCAGCCGCTCCGCGTACGAGGGCTGGTTGAACGGATCAGTCCAGTCTCGCTCCCGCGGCGCCGGAATGAACGACTCCGGCACCAAATAGTGTACGCCGGTCGTCGGAATGGTCCGAACCTCGAACACCTCACTGCCCAGAGACGTCGGCCCCGGCCGACGATTCGGCATCTCGTAGTGCGTCAGCCCCTCGATGTTCGGGCCCCGGTTCACGATTAGATGGTCGCCATCGTTCAGACGCTGGCAGGCGACCGGCTCCCAGTGCTTCGGCAGAATGATGTCCTTGTCCGCACTCGTCTCGTCGTACGGCTCCGGCGCGCGCCACACACCGTCCGCGCCGGGATTGATCAGAATGTTGGTCTCCGGCCGGAAGTTGTTCGGCTTGCTCTGCGGCAACGTGCTGTCGTAGTGGTAGTCGTACCCCGTGAAGAACCACGTCGGACTGCCCACTCCGGCACCGCCCCAGATCGGCGCCGCCGCCGGCGCCCCGCCCGGCGTCAGGCCCACACTGAACTCCCAGACACCCGGCGGCTCCGCCGTCGCCGGTGCTCCCGGCCAGCCCGGATAGTTGCTCGCCGTGATGGTCACATAGCCCGTGTTCCGCTCTCGCGACCATTTGATGTCCTTCAGGTTGTCGAACATCAGCCGGTCACTGTAGTCCCCGTCCCCGTTGGGATCGTACAGCCAGGACAAGAACGACCAGTCGGTCGTCGTCGGCGCGTTCGTGGGCCACGTGCCCGGCAGCGCCCCATCCGTCGGCGGCACACTGGACGCCGGCGGGTCCACTACGCGCGTCCGCGCCTCGATCACCACCGGAGTGTGCAGATTCGCCGCAGTGCATAGATACCCCATCAGCCGCTGCGTCGTCCCGCTAGCGGGGTCCCAGTTCCAGTCGAAGATCGGCTGCGCCTTGGTGTACTCCAGCTCCACGAAATGCAGCGTCTTCCCCGGCAGCACGATCTGCGGCACGACCGCCGGGCTTTCCACGATCACCTGGTGGTTCTGAACAAGCTTGCTGCCCACAACCTCCGTCCAGGTGATTACCCGAATCACCCGCCTGTTCCCCGTGTCGGCAATGACCGTATGCGCCTCCATCCGCGCCGGCCCCGCGGGCACCGGCGCCGTATTGTAGAAGTAGAAGCGATAGGCATCGCTGGGCTCGTTCAAGCTCAGACCCGTGTTGTAGCTGCTCGCATACAGATCGTTGCCGGCCGGATCAAGCGGCCAGACCTGCTTGCCGCGCTGATCCACCTCCACCACCCGGTCGTTGCTCGTGTCCACGATCAGAATATTGCCGTTAGGCAACCCGGTGGCCTTCGCCGGGCTGTTGAACACCTGCGCCGGCCCGACCACGCTCTGGGTGCCGTCGAGACTGAGATAGTATGCCTCGCCTTGCAGGTGCGCGGTGGTGCCGGTGAGCATCAGGTCCGGCTCCCACGCCGCGGTCTTCAGGATCCGGTGTCGGTCGCAAATCAAGGTCCGCGGGTTGCGCAGGGCCGACACATAGCCCCGGGAAGGCGACGGCAGCGCCGCGAATCCGTGCCGCACCAGGTCTACGCCCACATAGACCGAATCCTCGGCCGCCGCCGGCGCGCCTCGCACGATGGGCACTAGCTCGCCCGCCGGAGCTCCCCCCACGGCCGTCCCCGGCGGCAAATCGCAGCGCGCCGGCTGCGACAGAAAGGCCCGCGCGTATTTGCTCGCCGGGTCCCAGTTGACCGTCAGTAAGGTCTTGAACAGGCGCGATGCTACCGGATGCCACCGATTGAGCGCACCAGCCGGCGGCTGGCCGATTGTCCAGTTATCATTCGGATACTCAAACAGGTAATCATGCGGATTGGGCAGCGAGGGCCAGCGCTCGTTTCGGTTCAGTCCCGCCGTGCCCACGTGGACGCTGTTGCCCGTAATCGTCGGCGCCGTGATCGGCGCGCCGAAGTACGGCGTTACCGCCTGCTTCTCCGCACCGAGTGCCGGCGGGTTGGTGGGAGGGGCGCTGTCGGGCCAATACATCGCCGGCCGCGCATTGGAGGCCACCCCCGGGGCAGTCAGGCTTGGCTGGTAGCTGTTGATCGTCTCATCGCTGACCCCGGGGTTCCCCACGCGCACCCAACGCCCGCTGCGCTCGTCCCATCCCACATAGTGAATGTACACCTCTTGCCCCATCAGGCTGCCGCCCGCCGCATTGGTAATCGGCGACCCGTCGCGACCGGAGAAATCAATCGTCCCCAGGTCCAGGTCCCGAATGTCGGTGATCGTGAAGTCCGCCACTGCCTTCCCGAAGTTGGTGTCGCTCACATCTCGACCGTTGACATCGGTAATCCGAATCCAGCCACCGTTCGCGGTGATATCCTTGGCGCCGCGGGCACTGCCCGCGTCTATCAGCAGCGGATAATACTGCAGCCGTACGATCCCCGGCACCGCCTGCCAGCGCTGCACGTTCGGCACCACGTGCAGATCATCAATGATGCTGAACGGATTCGTGCCGCCCGCCCATGTCCCGCCCACCGGCGTACCGGGCGTCCACGTGTCCGCCGCCGGATCGTATTCGCTGTAGCGATAGCTCACATACACCGGCCGCCCATAGATCGGCCCCAGGAACATCGGCGGGGCCCCGGCAGCCGCTCCCTCCTGGTCCGGATAGGCCCATACGTTGCTCGCCAGCTCGGCCTTGAACTTGATCGTCCGCGTGCGGTAGTCTATATCGTAGTAGCGGGGCGGAATAATGTACCGCTCGGGCGACCCAGTCGGGTCCGCGGGAGCCGGCTCCCCGGCAGAGGCGAAGTTCTCGTACACCGGCGTAAACAGCGGCCGGATCGTGACCAGCACCGCGGGCACCGTGTGGGGCGCGCCTCCGGTCAGCGTCTTCGGGGCCGAGTCGCTTTCGATGACTGTGTTCGCATCCGAGACCCCCGGCGGCACCCGCAGCCGGATCGCCAGCACCGGCCGCGTGGTCAAACCCACGACCCCCCCGACCTGGTAGGCCCTATTGCCAAAGTCCGGGCGTACCGCCGCATCCAAATAGAGGTTGTTGAACGCGACCACCGCCGTGTCCCCTCGAACCGCCACGCCTCCCTCAATGTCCACTTGCTCCAGAGCCACATCGTCGGTCGGGTCGGCCGGCGTCTGGGGCGGAACCGGCCACCGTGCATCCCACCGCTGCAGCCCGGGCTTTTCGAACATCCCCGTTCCGGGCTCCAGGTGCCAACGGGCATGAGCCCCCCCGGAGGCCGCGCGCGGGTCGTAGGTCCACTCGACCTCGCGCGGGATCAGATTGCCCTGCCCGTCGCTGCTGGGGTTCTTTCGCCGCCCCGACTCACGCAGATCAACGCCGTACACCATGCCGGAGTTGTACTGTGCCGTCGTCTCGGAGGGGAGGGCCGGCTTCTCGTACGCTAAAGGCCCCGGCCCCACCAGGTCGCCCAGCCGGATACCCGTAGCCATCACCGCACTGCCGCCCGGTACCGTCTCCGCCGGAGCGGAGATCTGATTCCGCAGCGGGATCTCCAGCGTCGGCCGGATCATGCCGGGTAGTAGGTGCAGCTCCGTCATGTCCGTGCGGTCACCGACTGTGCCCAGATTGCCGTCTAGGTCCGCCGTATACGTAATCTTGAGCCAGCGCCCCTCAGGGCGTCGCATGACTCTCTGAGGCGGCGTAGGCGACGCCGTCCCGACTCGGAGGTCCCCCACGAAGCTCCGCGCCGCCAGCGGGTCGAACACGATCGTCCGTGTCGCCGGGTCTCCCGGTGGAACAGCCGCACCAGGCCTGGCGATCACCGGCAGCGGCAATAAGTACCCCGCGGGCGCAGCCCAGTCAACCTCGAACTCCTCGTCCACGATCCGGCAGTTGCCGCCGGCGGGGCCGGCCGGTACGTTGCCCGCCGCCGGCACGGGCCGATGCTGCAGTTGGATCTGGAAGTGGCCCGCAAAGGCCGGGTCAATGGTGCCGTCCCCGCCCTCCGGCAGAGGCACCACAAAGAGCTGGCTGCCCCCCGCCCGATTCGTCTGGGCCGGATTGACCTGCACAATCGGCCAGCCTGTGGGCGGAGCCGGTCCCGGCGCGGCCGAGTAGTTCTCCGGCGTCACCGTCGAGACCAGGCCCACCACCGGCTGCTGCGCCGACCCGTCCAGGTTGGGCCCCGGTGCAGACACCGTGGGCACCATGCCGGGCGTATCCCACCGCCTCTCTTCCGCCGGGTTCGTCATCGTGCTGGTGTGCGGCGGAATCTCCGGCGCCCCCACCCCGTTGGCCACCACATCCAACGCCCACTCCGGCTCATCCATCGGCGCCAGCACATGTGGGTGCTCGGGCTGGTTGACACAACTATACCCACCGACCGGGCTGGCCGGGCCGAGTTTGCTTGGGTCCGGATAGACGAACCGTCGCCCCGGACCGCCCACGTCGCCGCCGGTCTGCACATCCACGCACCACACGCGCGAGAAGATGTCGTCAATGCTGTCCACACCGGCATTGCCGTCCGCGGCCGGTGAGTACTCCGTCGTCACGAAGTACACGTACTCCCCCGACACCGCCGGCGTTGAGATGTTGATGATCTTGCCGTTCGGGTCGTACGGCGCAAAGGAGCTGAATCCCGGCCCGACCGTCCACGCGTTCTCCGGCTGCCCCGCCGGGTTCTGGCTCAGCGCCTGATAGGCAAACAGCCGCGCCTCGCTCCCGTCCACCTTGACCGCCGGCGCAATCACGATCGGCCGTGGCGGCGCATTCGGCGGCGTAATCGTGGCGACCGCCGGACCGGCATTGCGCGGCGTGAAGCCACTGGGTAGATGCGCAATCCACACCACGTCATGGCCGCGTCCCGCGGCGAAATCATCCGGCACGCCGTCCCCGTTGATGTCGCTCATCCCGTCATCGCTAACACCGTTTCCGTCCAGGTCCGTGCCGGGATGGGCATCGAGACAGATCACCAGCCCGTGGTCCAGGTCCGCTCCGGTCAGGTTGGAGCCCCTCAGCGTCGTCACAAACACCCGCCCACGGCTCACCACCGGGCTGCACACTACCGCGGCAATGGAGTAGTCGGTCTCCAACCGTGTCGGGAACTGCCACGCGATATCCAACGGGCCGGGCGCGCTCGCCACACGCGAGCCGGTCCCTCGCGGACCGCGTCGCGCCAGCTCGTACTGCCCCGCCCAGTCCATGGCATTGAACGCAAACTTAAGGTCCGGCTTGTGCCAGTCCGTCGGCCCGCTGAAGGCCCGCAGGAACCAATCCTGCACATGGCGTCCCACGTACGGGGCCGTCACCAGCACCGCGCCGTCTCCCTGGCGCCCGCCCAGTATCGCCGCGTTGACGTTCCCTCCATTGATCGCGTTGACGACCCGCTTGACCACCTTGTCGTCCGGCTCAATCGGCGGATTGGGATAGTCCTCCACGTACTTGCCCAGGTCCTCGTTCGCGTTCGCATCGCCCGCCAGTGCCCCGCGCCGCCCTAGAGCGTTCACCTCGCTGGGCGCCAGCGCGAACAGACTGTTCAAGACCGGGTGCTGCGTGTCGGCCGCGACCAGCCGCCGCGGCGGGTTGTCTCCGAAGATGAAGTTGACAAAGAACGGATCAATGCCCCCCGTGTCGCCGGCCTCGGCGTCCGGCTTCGCGCCGTCGCTCCCCACATTGTCCAGCCACAGCAGCGCCCCCCGGTCCACCGCCTCCTGCAAATAGGGATTCAGGTCCGTAAAAGTGCCGTCCGCGTTGGCGTAAACGGCGTTGAAATCCTGGCCCGCGGGCAGCGCGCAGTAGATTACGTCAAAGTCCGCGATCTGCGGCGCCGTCTTCGGTGTCAGCACCACTTCCCAGTACTGCGGCATCCGCTTCGTCAGCGTCATCGGATACGGCGGCGTCGGAGTCAGCCCGTCGGCGGAGGCGCCGTTGGTAATGCCGTTCCAGTAGTTGCCCCCCGAGGACAGCAAGTTCGCGCGCGCGTTGGCGTTCACGATATCCGGGTCAACCGTGAAATACCCCGGCGTCACCCACCGGGTGGAAATGGCGGGAGTCACGACCTCCGAGGCCAGAGGGTTGTCAAAGGTCCACCCGCGCGGCTTCTGCGGCGACCTCTCCAGGGCGACAAAGAAGTACGCGTTCGGGTTCGCCGCCGGGGTCGAGGGCGGGCCGGTCAGAGCCAGGGGCAGCAAGAGATTGCACGCCTTCACCACCCGCCGTTCAGTGCGGTAGGTGAACGCCGTCTTCGCGGATACCGCCACCACGGCCCACAGGGCCAGAATCACCGAACCCGTCAGCGCCACCGCAAGCAGTTTTCTGCGCATGAACATCAACCTCCACCAGGAGGAAGGCATCGGCACGTCCCTCAACCCCCGCGTCCCCGTCTCCCCAACAGCTCTAGCAGCTCCTTCACAACCCCTCTGTCCCACAACCTCTGTAGCAGCGCCTTCAGGCGCGACCGTCGTTGGTCCTCGAGGTCATGAAACCAGCTCTAGGGCATCTCGCCCTCGTAGATTAGGTCCGGACTGACCGGCAGACACGGGTACACCGGGCACATCGCCTGGCGCGTCGCGTTGGTGTTGAGCCGCCAGTCATACGCCCCGGTGCCGCGCCAGTCGCGCGTGGTCATGTGGCTACCACCGTAGCGGTGCACCATCTGATACCACGCACCCCCTGCCGGGTAGCTCGTCTTGTCCAGCCAATCGCGCACGAAGTCCTCGCCGGCCGTCATGTTTTCCGTGATCGGACCGACCACTTCGATGTCGTAATTGTACCGTCGGAAGCGCATCGGTGCCGGCGCCGACGGATCCGGCTCGAAATACTGCCCCGGTATGACCAGCCACGACCCGCGTTCCGCGTAGATCAGCGCATTCACCCGGCAATGCACCGTACCACGCGGCCCGGCAGCGTCCCGCTCCTCCAGCTTGAACTTCTTCAGCCAGTACTCGGTCAGCGTCTCCATCTGCGGCTGTCGCAGCGCTATCCGGTTCTTCGCCAACGGGCTATACGCCAGATCCGGCAAAGCCGCTCCACCGGAATCATATGCCAGGCCCCACGGCAGCAGTGGCCCGCCGAACGAGGCCAGCACCTCCCAGTTGGGCGACAGCGCGTGCGAAACGTATGGCTGCGGCCCCGGATTCGCCCCCGGCAGGGACTCACCCGCCGGCAGGAAGTAGAACGTGTCGTGGAGCACGCCGTCGCTGCTGTTCTGGTCGAAGTCATAGGGGTTCTGGTTCACCAGCATTCGAACCGCCGACGGCCCCGGATCCTCGCCGCACTGCTTCGCCACCAGACTAATCTGCGTGGCCGCACTGCTCTCCAGCGGCAGCGTCCAGGCAGCCAGCGCCTGCGGCGCCCCGAACCCGATGCCCCCCGCCGGCAGCGGCTCGCGCCCCTGCGTTCCCGCAGCCACCGGCGTCAGCGGGTCCCGTCCGAACTGGAAGTCGGTCCAGATTACATCCGGCGGTGCTCCCAGTTCGTAGTGCTTGCCGCGGCCCGGCTGTTGCTCATCGTCCGGCTCCACCCGCACGCCTCCGCTGGCATACTGCGGCACCAACTTCGTCGTGTTCAGCACCACGCAATCACGGCTCAGCAGCGCCAAATAGCTGTTGTCCCGGGCGCCATTGGCCGTCAACGGGTCCACATCTGTCGCCTGCAGGATGTTGCCCTCGATATAGATCGTCCCGCCCGACACGATGGTCAGGTCGAAATCCCGATACGTGCCGTCGGAGCGCACCAGCCCCAGACTCACCGCCGTCGCCCGCGAAGGCATGATCCCCTTCACCCGAACATTGCCCTCCGCATAGATCACCCCGTGCACCGGCCAATTGAACAGCCGCGCATTCTCGCCGGACGGCAACCCGTTGGTCCGCGCCCACTGCTTGTCGTGACGCACAATCTTCAGCACCGGCTCACCGGCCGCGTGCGCCGCGCTGTCGGGGAACCAGTAGTACCCCGGTTCCACCGGCGGCGGCCCCGCCGAAAACCGATAATATGAGTCATCGGGCAGAATCTCGATCTCCACGCCTGGAGGCGTATAGTCGGTACCCAACTCATTCCACCCGCTGTCTACCGCTCGCGCGTCGTTGGCGTCCAGAACCTGTCGCAGGTCCTGCTTCAATAGCTCCACATCGTGGCCGAACTGGATATCCGAGAAGTTGTCAATATAGATCCCCCGCCCATATCCGTATTTCCCGATGTTCGCATATGCTCCCGTGAACTGCTGCTCAAACGCCGTGGCCGAGCCGGTGGAGGGGATGCCCGATTCGGCCGTCAGCATGTAGTACCGGTTGTGGCCCGTCCGGGGGTCCTTCTCAAACAGCGACGGGGCGGTCAGCGGGCGGGCGAACCGGCTCCGACCCGACGGGTCCAGCCCCTGCACCCCGTCCCGCACAATGCCCCCACCCGTGTCGAAGCTCGGATTCACCGCCCCGTTGGACAGGTACGTGTCGCCAATGCCGCCCGGCACCGCCGACGAGGTCACGAATTGCCCCGCGGCGGCGTCATACACGTACTTCCACGCCTGCGAGTGCCGCACCGGCGTCGGCGAGGCCGGCGACTGCGTCACCTCGATGCCACTCGCGGCTTCGATGTAGTCGTCCCGTAGAAACCGCCTCGGTCCGTTCACGAACCCCAGCGGCGGACTGCCGCCCAGCAAATAGAACACCGTGCTCGGGTCATCCGTCAGGTCCCCGTCGCTGTAGTCCCGATCGTCCCCGCGCAGGTCCAGCACCGTGTTGCACTTGATGCCGCCCGTGAACCGCATCAGAATCTTGCCCGGTATCCCGACCGCGGAAAAGTCAGGGTCCACACCCAGGATCGCCGGTTGTCCGGTATTCGTCTTATCGGTGATGAACCGGGCATAGTCGGTCAGGCCGATCGGCTTGTACGCCACCTGGCGCAGAAACTGCGTCCCCTCGTCCTGCACAATCCCGATCGCTTCAATCTTGATGTACTTCGAGAGCGGGTCCGGCTGAGGGTTCGGCCCATCTTCGGGCTCGAAAGGCGGGTCCGGATCATAGGTGACACGCAGCAACCCCCGGCCTTGACCCAACGTCAGCGGCTCGTCACCCACGTCCTCCGTCATCGGATCCGGGTAGACCCGAAAGCCCTGACGCAGGACCGCCCCCGGCGCCGCCGCGGTCCCCGCTCGCACACCATACCAACCTCGCTGCAGCTCAAAGTGCGTGTAGTAGTCATCCTCCGTGTCGGGAATGTCGTCCGGCCCCCAGAAGCCCGCCGAATACTGCGCCGTCATCACGTCCACCGGCGTCGCAAGGTCCCCGTCGGGATCGAAGATGATCGGCGGATTGGGCGGAATGTACGTCCCGGAGGCCGCGTCCTGCCCCAGGCTCTGCGGGCGCCAGTCCGCCCCGTACGGATGGTGCTGCAATTGCTGGTCCGCGTAGCGCACCAGCGCCTGCGCCACCGCTTGAGCGTTCACTCGCCCTGCGTGCTGTGTCGTGCGGCTCTGATTGGAGATGGCGATCGCCGTGAACAGCGCCAGCACCAGCACAACCAGCAGCATAATCATGATCGCCACGAGCAGTGCCTGCCCCCGTACCGCCCGCCCTCCCCCGCAGCAACGAAGCGCGTGGTCCTTCCGGCGACCGGAGGAGGCCCAGCTCAGATCTCGGCTCATCTGCTACACCTCCGCGAGCGTCTGCACGCAGGCCCGAGCGACAGGAGAGGTTCACGCAACTACACAGCGGGCAGACCTCGGCCCTCGGTCCGGCTAGCGGCCCAGATTGCCCACTTCGACTTTCGCGGTCAGGGGGACTTCGCGCGAGGTTTCGCCCGCGGCACGCAGGTCGGGTTCCAGGAAATCCGCCACAATGAGGGCAATGTTCATGATGCTGCGCGTGCTGTAGTCCGCCTTGACCACGTCGTCCATCCCGGTAGATGCGTCGAAGTTGCACCGGAACGTATACTCCACCACCAGCTCCGCCGTCGTGCCCAGCCCCAGGGCTCCCCAGTCAATGAATCGGCTGAACCGCAGCTCGGCGCCCTGCCCGTCCGCCACCCCGTCCGGGCCCGCTCCCGGTGCCCCGATGGTCCGGAAATCCTGCGTCGGGTCCAAATCAATGCCAAACCAGAACTCATTCCGCGCCAGGCTGTCGCTGCCCAACTCATCCGCCTGCCATGTGTCCGCCCGCGAGAATGTCCCCAGCACCGGGCCGTCGTCGGGCGTACCCGCCGTTCCGTCGGCCCCCAAGCCCACCAGGGCAACCCGCACGTCGCCCGGAACGATCTTCGCCGGCGCATTCGCCAGCTCCGAGGGCTCCACGCGGAACGAGTACGGATTTGTGGTCGCCAAGATGTCCAGGCTGCGCTCGGCCGGCGAGTAGAACCAACTTCGCTGCACGCGCCCCACCCGCACCCCTCCGGCCCCGTTGTTCCACGTCAGATACAGCGTATCGGGGTCATCAAGACCGCCCGTGCCGTCCGGAATGAACCCCGCGCTGTGAGTGTCATACACGACGTTGGTATGGGCCCCGGTGGCCGCGCTGTATCGGTAGACGACAATCCGCGGGTCAAACACGCTCGTCAAAGGACCGCCGCTGATCCAGTCCGGATTCTGCACCCCGTCCCACGCGCCGTGCCGCGCCCGATATACGGTGCCGTCGTCCGACACCTGCAGCTCCTCGCACGCAATGCGCTCCGGCCGAAACTGCAGACCCCGAAACACGTACATCAGGTTGCTCGACCCGCAGGACGGACAGGTGCTGTCAATCTGGAACTCCGGCTGGTGCGGACCGATGTAGCCGCTCGTCGCCTCCCCGCAGTCCAGGCACACGGTCACTGCTACTGGAATATCCATGCCGTCCCGCGGCGATAACGCATTGCTGGTACCCTGGCTGATTGAGGTGTCAATCCACCGGGTATTGTGCGTCGCGTCAGCCGGGCGATAGATCCCCTGTTCCCGCCAGAGCACAAACGGGTTGCTCAGTCCGTAGCCCTGGCCTCGATCCGCCAGATGGGCCGTATAAGCCACCGCCAGAGGCACCGTCTGGCCGGCAACGGGATCCCACACCGTCTGGGGCCGCAGCGGCAGAGCAGGCGAGCCCGTGCTGGTCCGAGCCGGCGGCACGAACACCAGTTGAGACGTATTCAAGATCACCCGCGCGCCCGCCGGAACGGCCTCCGCCGGATAGACGTACACCGCACTGGCCAGCTCGCGCTTTATCTGCTCAATCGCCCGTCGCGCCGCGTCCTGCTTGCGCACATCCTCCTGACCCACCGTCGCCTGGTCGAAGGCCGTCATCATCGGAGCGAACAGCAGTGCAAACAGCAGCACCAGAATGGCCAGAACCACCAGCACCTCCACCAGCGTGAAGCCGCTGGAGCCTCGCCCCCCGGGCCGGCCCGCCCCTTGACCGCTCACGACCCATTTGCCGTTGTCCATAGATTGCCTCATGCGGCCCTCAATTGCCGCTGGTCCCTGCGCCCTGCCGCCGACCTTCCCGCCACCCGCTCCTCCCACACCGGCGGCCCGACCAGGCCCTACTCCTGTTCCATTTGGCTCGGCGTCACTCGCCACGCCTCCGACGGACTCATGGCGCCATCCGTAAACAGACGCGAAATCCCCGTCTTCACACTACCGTCCACGAACAGCACCACATACTCCCCCGTCTTGGTCCCCTTGTAGTCCCGCTTCAAGAAATCCGTGTGGTGGTTACACCACGTCACGATGCTGTCGTCTCGCGGATACCAGTCAAACTGGTGCGGCGAGGGACCCTGCGAGGCGTCAGTCGGGTCCGCCGCCCGCATAAGTTGTCGCTGGTAGGCGCCGTCACTGCTGTCTACGCCCCGGAAGGAGCGGTACTTCACCTTGTTCACCGCGCTGCTGGCCTTGGCGTTGTTGTCCACAGTCATGTAGCTCGAATAACCGATAAGCCCAAACTGCGCGTTCAAGCTGGCGTCGGCCGCGATCTCGGCCTCGGTAGGCGCATCAATGTCGTCCGGGCAGACAAGCTGCCGCTCGTTGCGCAGGTAGTCGTTCATGTACAGCGCGCGCAGTCCGCACCCCACCAGGTCATCCGCGCTCGCCGGCGGCCCGGAGGAGTAGTCGCCGTCACGGTAGGGATACCCGCTCTCATCCAGCCGATACAGTGATAAGGCCGTCCCGATGCTGTGCAGGTTCGAGATGCAGGTGTGATACCGCGAATCCTCCCGCAGCCGCTTCGTCGTCGGGAACAGCAGCGCCAGCAGCAGTACCATGATCCCGATCACTGCCATCAGCTCCGCCAGCGTCATGCCCCGACAACTCCGCCGCCTTCCATACAAACCCTCAAACCGGTACCTGCTCATAGCTTCACCTGCGCTATTTCGCTTCCCACACCGTCGCAGACCCGGCCACTGCACCTGAGGGCCCATCTCAGGGCCTGCTCCCCCCCGCACTAACTCGCCGGCCGCCTGATTATGCTGTCCACATCCACCCTCTTCAGCATTCCCGTCTCCGACCGCCACCAGGTCCGCGCCTTCACCGAAGCCCCGCGCACCGTCCGCACTCGCACCCGCATCGTGTTGATCCCTTCACCCGTGCGCCGATACTGCTCCCACGGCCCCCGCAGGGCCAGATGCGTCGTATACTCCACCGTGTTGGCCGACTCTCCGCTCAGCAGCGGCCGCCGCCCGTATGCGATCGTGTACAGCTCGCCGCGAACCTGATGGATCCGCTGGCTGCCGGTGCCAAAGCCCGTAATGTAGTCGTAGTCCACATTTACCGACAGACCCGCATAGCAGTTGGGGAAATACACCGTCGCCGTATTCCCGTCCAGAGCAAACAGCCGATAGACCTCGCCCAGGTACTGATCCGCAATCCGCGTCGGATCGCTCGGGTCCAGGAAGATATCTTGCTCAATGAAGTAGTCCGGCGGCTTGAAGAGCTGAACAGTCGTCTCGTCAATCTGGCGGTAGTAGAACCGCACCTGATGTCCCGGCGGATCCAGATACCCCGGCGCGACCCCCGCCGCTCGCGGGAAGTCCACCACGCTCTCGTCATACATCTGCTCCTCGTCCGCCTCCGGCGCATCGCTCTCCCGCCGCAGAATCGTCAGCGTGTTGACGCTGCTCAATCGGTTGAAGGTAAATGCTGAGCCGCTCGTCAAGTCCACGGCCGCCACCGGAACCGCCACGTTCGCATTGGCGAAAATCGTCCCCTCGTCGTCAATGCCGGCCACGCTGAACTGGACCGGGAAGTGCAGCGTCCCGGGATTGTCCGGGTCCGGATAGCCCGACAGCGGCACCCGTAGGTCCTCCACCATCAGCGGCTCGCGCCTCAGCAGCACCCCCGTCTCGTCGGCCGGGTTGGGCTCCAGCCGTTGCGTGTAGTCCACCCGTAGCGTCTGCGGCCCGGCGTACTTCCAACCCGTCGGTGACGTCGGATCCGGCACCGTCTTGGCCGTGTCGCTGGGGTTGAAGCTCAACAGCAGCCCCAGGTTCGAGCCGGCATCCCCGGGATCGGCCAGCGGCACCAGAGCGAACTCGCCCGGATCAATCACGCCGGTGGGAGCTTCTTCCGCGAAATACCGCAGCCCACTGATGTGAACGCTGTCGGGCACGATGCCAATACTGATCCCCTGCGCCGTCAGCGTCGTCCACGCCGCCACCGTCCCGATGTAGGCCAGTGCGTCGCTGGCCGATTGGGTCAGCGCGATCCGCTCCGCGTGGACCTCGTGCACGCTCGCCGCCGTCCCCCCGCCGCCGGCCCCCGTCTCTACCCAGGTGTACGTGATCTCGGCCCAGAGGGAAGCCGGAGGCGTGCCCAGGCTAATCCAATCGCTGTTCGGGAACACGATGATCAGCTCGTCGCCCGTGCCGTCGCCGTCCCAGTCGGCCACTGCTCCGTCCTGGTCCAGATCGAAGGCCTGACCCGTCGGCGTCACCAGGAAGGTCCCGCGGTCGGGCAGCCCGTCGCCGTTCAGGTCATCGGGCACCGCCAGTGGCGCCACCTGATTCGGATAGGACCCCGGAGGGCCCAGCAACTCCAGTTCGATTGGCTCGTACACGCTCACGCTCCCCGGTTGCACCGGGCCCAGTAGCGGCGCATAGAAAGCCGGCGTCCCGGCGGCGCCGGCCGCCGGAGCGGGAAAGGTGAACTCCTCCCCGATCACGCGGTGAACGTCGTTGAGTGCGTTGGGCTCGGTGGGGTCCAAATCGAACAGGGGGGCATTCAACAGCGCAAAAACGTACGGGTTGCTCACTTCCGGCTCCGGCAGGATGAAGTTGGTCCCGGCAGCCAGGTTCGGCACCTGCGTCACCGCAAAGGGAAGGCCGTCGCTGTCGCTGCTCAGTCGGTCCAGCGCTCGCTGGGCCAACCGGGTGTTGATCGCCTCGATCTTGCTGCCATTAATGACTCGAATCAGCCGGGGAAAGCCTGCGGCAACGGCAAAAATCCCGATCAGCAGGATCAAAATCGCAACCAGAGTCTCGGCAACCGTCAGACCTCTGCCTCCGAACCGTGCCCTTCGCCTCAGCTTGTTCATAAAGACACCCTCGGTGCTGGTTGCTTCACATGCCTGCCAGGTGCGCCGGCCCGCCCGCGCGCCCTACTGGCGCTGGTGTTGGAAGGTGTTCCACTGGCGACTGTCCGACGTCGTCACGTTCGGGGTCGTCAGTTCCGAGAGCGTAAACGAGTCTACGCTCCCGCCCAGTCGCGCAATAATCTCGCGCTTCTTGTTCTCGTCCTGGCCGTCCGGCTTGGTGCTGTAGAAACGCCGGTGATGGCGACAGTGGATCCAGATCGTATTGTCCGGAGCATACCGGTTGCGCAGGCGGGGATAGTCCTTCCGCGTCTTCCCGTCCTCCGTAAGCCACGGCGCCCAGTTGCTCAGCGTTTGTCCGTTCTCCGGCCACGCCACCGCGGGGTCGTAGTCAATCCCGTCCTCGTCGTAGCCGTAGTAATTGTAGTACCGCTCCGCCAGACTCCAGTCGCCGCCGGCCATGTCCGTCACCAGACCGTTGTAGCTGCTGTAGTTCCGGTTCTTGCAGGCCTCCAGGTTGCCGAGGGCATCAATGTCATCAGGGCAGATCAGAATCTCCTTGCTCGACACGTACCCGCCACCCACCAGGTCACTGACCCCGCCGATGTACACCGACCCCGTGGGATCGAGCTGCGGCGGACCCGGGTAGCGCTTCTCGTCCATCCGGTACGCCCGCAACGCCTGGGTCAGCGCGTGCAAATTGCTGATGCACTTGGCCTGTCGCGCCTTCTCGCGTGCGCCCTTGAATACCGGGAACAAAATCCCCAACAAGATGACGATGACCGCAATCACTACCAGGAGTTCGATCAGCGTGAAACCCAGCAACCGGCGTGACCTTCTTGCACAGTTCATGCGCACGGTCCCTCCATCACCGCACCAGCGGCCAGAGTCACAGCAGCGGCACCACCAAACCAGGAGCGCGAGATCCGCGTAGGGGCATCACAATCGTAGGACACTAATCGCAATGAAGCGGCTCCACACATCTAAGGTGCTAAGCCGCAGGGGTCTCTGTGATTTCGGTCACAGGCATGATATGAATACCCATCACTCGGCTCGCCTAAACCTTCTCCCCGCCCGACGCTCAATCCGCCTGCGGGTCGGCGCACTACGAGCCCTGCGGCCAATACCGCGCCAGCAACCAGGCCGCCACCTGTGCACCCCACAGCAAGTGGATCATGCCGCTCACGCCCAGCATCGGCCCGAAGGGCACGGCCCGGAACCGCACCTTCTCCTCCCGCCGCAGACGCCAAATCAGCATCATCGTCAAGCCCACGACCGCCCCCACAAACACCGCCAGCAGGAACCACGACAGAAACACATACCCGGGCCCAAAGATCGCTCCCATCGCCCCGGCCAGCTTCACATCGCCAAACCCCATGCTCTCCTTGCGGAACACCTTGTCAAACAGCAGCGCCAGAGCCAGGAACGCTCCGGCTCCCAGAGCCATCCCCACGATTGAACGCGGCAGATACACCGTATGAACGGCCCCGCCAAGCTGCTCCCCGAAATGGATCAGACCCCACCCCTGTTGGTAGGTCGCCAATCGGTCCAAATCCCACACGATGCCCAGCACAGCCAGAATCCAGATTAGCTCATCAGGGATGATCAGATGCCGCAGGTCAATAAAGATCACTACAATCAGGACCGAGCCCGCCACAAGGGCCAGCACCGCATCCACCGTCAGGCCCAGCCGCAGAACGCAGCCCACAAACCACAGCGCGCTCAGCAGCTCCACGAAGAAATACTGCGGGCTAAACCTCCGCCCGCAATGCCGACAGCGAAACCGTAGCACCAAGGCGCTGACCAGCGGGATCAGGTCCCAGAACCGCAGGCGCTCGCCGCAGCTAAAGCAGTACGACCACGTCGGCGATGACACCGACTGCTTCAGAGGCATGCGGTAGATGCAGACGTTCAGGAAACTTCCGACCGTCGCGCCAAAAGCAAACGTGAACAATACGATCAGCGGGTGCGAAGCACTTAGCGCAGGCGGCATCCCGTGAGCTCCCGTCCAGCCCCTTCCAGGCCGATGTCCGCCACGGACGCGAAAGCAACGAGCCGAAGCCCGTCGGATCTCTACGATCCCACAGCGGCTTCGGCCCTATTCCGCAAAACTTGTGCTTGACCTGCCCTGGCCCTACTTGCTGAGCTGCGAAATCACTGCGGTCAAGGGCAGAAACATCGAGATGGCGATAAACCCGACCATGAAGCCCAACACTACGATCAACACCGGCTCCAAGGCTGCCGTCAGGCTCGACAGCGTTGCCTCGACCTCCGACTCATAGAAGTCGGCAACCTTGCTGAGCATGGAGTCAAGCTGACCCGTTTCCTCCCCGATGGTGATCATCTGCACGACCATCGGCGGAAACATCTTGCTCTGCTCCAGCGGCTCGCCGATTGTCTCACCCTCTCGAATGCTCGCGCGGCTCAGCAGGATTGCGTCGGCGATGATATCGTTGTCCACCGTTCCGGCCACTGTTTCCATCGCCTGCAGAATCGGCACGCCCGACGACAGCAGCGTGGACAGCGTCCGCGCAAAGCGCGCGATGGCGATCTTGTGGTTCAGCTTGCCGAACACCGGCACCTTTAGCTTAATCGTATCGTAGTAGCGTTTTCCCGTCTTGGTCCGCTTCAGCCGATTCAGCGCCGCGAACAGGGCGAGCACGATCAGGATGCACAGCCACCACTTGCTGGTAATAAAGTGCGAGGTCGCCATGAGTATGCGCGTCGGCAAGGGGAACTCCGTTACGCCCAGCTCCTTGAACAGGGCTGCGAACTTGGGCAGAATAAAGGTCACCAGGAAGATCACAATGCCCAGCGCGATGAACACCACGATAACCGGATACGTCATCGCGCTCTTGACCTTCCGCCGCAACTCCATGTCCGATTCCATGAAGGCCGCCAGACGCTCCAGCGTCTCGTCCAGCACACCACCGACCTCTCCCGCGCGCACTAGACCCACGGCCAGGTTCGAGAACACTCGGGGATACTTGGCCATAGACCGCGACAGCGTCGCGCCGCCCTCCACCTCGAACTGGATGTCCCGAATGATCTCCTTCAGGTTCACGTTAGTGGACTGCTGCTCCAACACGTCCAGGCAGCGCACCAATGATACCCCGGCGTTGATCATCGTGGCGAACTGGCGGCAGAATATGGACAGATCCTTCAAGCCCACTCGCTTGAATAGTCCGAACCCGCCGCCCGCCTTCTTTTTCTTCTCCGTCGTCACTTCGGTCAGAGTCGTTACCCAGTACCCCTGACCCTTCAGCTCCCGCACCGCAATCTCTTTGCTATCGGCCTCGATCTGGCTGGAGACCTTCTGCCCCGCCTTGTCCGTCGCCTCGTATGCAAATACGGGCATTCCCGCCACCTCCTCGGCCGCCAAACGATCGGCAACCCAGGCCTAAGGTATTATGGCGACTTGCAGCCTATCCCTCAATCCTATGACGTTTGGACCTTTCCTTCCGTTACGCTCCTAGCTTTCCTCCGCACCGTAAATCATCTTCTTGAGCTCATCGGGATTCTGAGCCCGCTGCATGGCCACCTCATACGTAATCAAGCTCTGCCGATACAGATCCCGCAGCGCCTGATCCATGGTTTGCATGCCGATCTCCCCGCTCGTCTGAATGATCGAGGTGATCTGGTGAGCCTTGGCCTCCCGGATTAGGTTCCGGATCGCCGAAGAGGCAATCATTACCTCCACCGCTGCGATGCGGCCCGGCTGCCCCGCACGCGGCAGAAGCTGCTGCGAGATGATCGCCAGAATATTGTTGGAGAGCTGCACACGAATCTGTTCCTGCTCCTGCGACGGGAATACGTCAATCATCCGGTCCACCGACTCGGCGGCGTTGTTCGTGTGCAACGTCGCCATCACCAAGTGCCCCGTCTCCGCGCACGTGATCGCCAACTGGATTGTCTCCAGATCGCGCATCTCCCCCACCAGCAACACGTCCGGGTCCTCCCGCAATGCCGCCCGCAGCGCCCGGTTGAAGCCCAGCGTGTCAAACCCCAGCTCTCGCTGGTTGACAATGCACCGATGATGCTGGTGAAGATACTCGATTGGGTCCTCAATTGTGATGATGTGCAGGCTGTTCTCGTGGTTGATCTGATTGATCATCGCCGCCAGCGTCGTGGACTTCCCGTGACCGGTCGGCCCCGTGCACAGCAGCAGACCTCGCGGTTTCCGCGCCAGCTCCTCCAGAATCGGCGGCAGACTTAGTTCCCGAATCGTCGGAATCTTCGTCGGAATCCGCCGGAACGCGCCCGCCACCGTCCCCCGATCGCGGAACACGTTGACCCGAAACCGCGACACCTTCCGCAGTTGATAGGAGCAGTCCAGCTCCATCTCCGTCTCAAACCGCTGAATCTGGTCGTCCACCAGGATATCGTAGATCATCCGCTGCGCTACCGGCGGTGTCACCGGCTCATACCGCAACGGCCGCAGCTCGCCGTCCACCCGAATCACCGGCGGAATGTTCGCGCACAAGTGCAGGTCGGAGGCCTCGGCCTCCACCACGATCTCCAGCAGCTCATCAATGTGCACATCGTTGATCGGCTGGAGCTTCGCCACCCGCCTTTGTCCCAACTGCTGCGCCGCGGCCTGCGGCGCTGCAGCCTGCCCCGCCTGTGGAACACCGCCGGCCGGGACCACGCCCTGCGCCTGCGCTTGCGGTGCTCCACCGGGCGCCTGCGCTTGCGGCGCTCCACCGGGCGCCGGCGGAGGCGGCGCTGCACCGGGCGCCGGCGGCTGCTCCTGAGCGAAGTACTGAGGCTGTCCGCCTGGGGGATTCTGCGGCCCGCCTTGTTGCGCCATTGTCTCCTCCACACATTGCTTGCTAAGGGGCAAAGCACGCCCCGTCCGAGCAGGCGCCCCGTCGCCGATGTCCGCGCCCCGTCCCCCTTGTGATTACCACGCCTGCCCTGCGGTAAACACAACCCGGGTAAGTTCTTCCACGTCGGTGATGCCCATCAAGACCTTCTGGAAGCCATCCATCTGCAGCGTCTGCATCCCCGCCGCCAGTGCTGCCTCCTTCACGTCATTGGCCGTCGCACGCTTGACCACCAGCTCTGCGATCTCCGCATTCATCACCATCAGCTCGAAGATCCCGATCCGCCCGTAGTACCCCGTATGCCGGCACTGCTCGCACCCGACTCCATGATAGAACACCACGTCCCGGTTCTCCGGCAGGTCCGGGTCAAACCCGAAGCCCAGCAGCTTGTCGCGCGGCGGCGTGTACGGCTCGCGGCAGTTGTCGCATATCTTCCGCGCCAGCCGCTGAGCCAACGCCCCAATGATCGAAGACGAGATCAGGAAGGGCTCCACGCCCATGTCCACCATTCGCGTTACCGTCGAGGCCGCGTCATTGGTGTGCAGCGTGCTCAACACCAAGTGTCCGGTCAAGGCCGCCTGGATTGCGATTTCCGAAGTCTCCAGGTCTCGAATCTCGCCCACCATGATGATGTCCGGGTCCTGACGCAGGAAGTACTTCAGAGCAATCGCAAACGTCAGCCCGGCCTTGCGGTTTACGTGCACCTGGCTGATGCCGCCAAGCTGATACTCTACCGGGTCCTCGATCGTGATAATATTCTTTTCCACCGAGTTGATCTTGTTCAGAATGGAGTACTGCGTCGTCGTCTTGCCGCTCCCGGTCGGGCCCGTGGACAGCAACATACCGTTCGGCTGAACAATCAAGGTCTCAACCTGGGCCTGTGTCTCCGGCAACATCCCCAGCTTGTCCAGACCAATCAACACGCTCGTCTTGTCCAGAATCCGTGCCACTGCCTTCTCGCCCAGCGTCGTCGGGATCACCGACACCCGCAAGTCGAAATCGCGGTTGTCATGCCGAATGTGAATCCGCCCATCCTGCGGCACCCGTCGCTCGGCGATGTTCATGTCCGACATGATCTTGACGCGCGACACCAGCGGCGCATGCACATACTTGGGCACCTTCATAACCTCGTGCAGCACGCCGTCAATACGATAGCGAATCCGCACGCCCCGCCGCTCCGGCTCGATGTGGATGTCGCTGGCCCGCTCTTGAATCGCCTTTTGAATGATCACGCGTGCAATCTTGATGATCGGTGCTTCATCCACCAACTCCTCCACGCGGTCATCCAGCTTCTCCTCCGCACCCGCCAGGTCCTTAGCGCCCAGAACGCCCGAATCCAGCACGCTCTTGGCCAGCGCATCTAGGTCCGAGCCGCCCGTGTCAGCCCCACCGCCGTCGGTCCCCTCAAACACCTTCTGGATCGTCGCCGCAATCGCCTCGGACGACGCCAGGATCGGCTCGACTTGCATCTGCAGACGCATCCGCAAGTCGTCCATGGCCAGAACATTACCCGGCTCTGCCATCGCGACCCGAATGCACCCGTCGCCCCGCGCGATCGGCACCGCCTCGTACCGCTCGGCAACGTCACGCGGCACCAACATCGCGATGTCCTTATCAATCGCGAACTGAGCCAGGTTAACGTACCGCACATTGAGCTGCTCGGCCAGCGTCTCGTACAAGGCGTTCTCGTCCAGATAGCCCAGACCGACCAGCACCTGGCCTATCTTTTGCGTCGTGTCCTTCTGCGCCTGCAAGGCCTCTTCAAGCTGCCCTTCTGAAATCAGGCCCTTCTCAATCAGCATTTCACCGATGAGCTTGCGACCACCTGTCTCCATCAGGGCACCACCTCTGATTAGAGATAATCGCACTCCCCGCCGCCACAACACTAAACAACAGCGCCCCACACACACGGACCCGGCGGGGTGAATCCAAACCCTTACACCCAATATAGCGAGTATATAGAATAACCTTCCCCCCGTCAAGCACCATATTCCGAGCCCACCTTCACCGCTGTCTTGCCGTCCTGGGCCCTTTGCTTGAGACGCCGCCCCCAAACCTGCTGGACTCCTTCGGCCCTCTCCGGCCCCACGGCCTCTACCGCCTGCATCAGCCGCTCGCCTCTGCTCCCAACGCCTCCAGCAGAGCTGCCCGCATCACCTCCACAGGCGCCTGCAGCCCGGTCCAGCGCTCCCACGCCAGCGCGCCCTGGTGCATCAGCATGCCTGCTCCGCTCACCGTCCTAGCGCCCCGTGCCCGTGCGGCCTTCACCAAGCACGTCTCCAACGGATTATACGTGTAGTCGCACACAACCTGCCCCGGCTGAATCCACTCGGCTGGTATTACCGGCGGCACATCCCCTTGAGGATACATCCCGACGCTCGTGCTGTCGGCCACCAGAAAGGCCCTCTGCACCAGCTCACGCGCCCGCTCCGAGTCCAGGCCGGCCCACTGCGCGACCTCGGCTCCCGCATAAGCGTTCAGGTCTGCGGCCAGCTTCTCCGCGCGCTCCGCTGTGCGGTTGATCACCGACACCTCTCGCACACCTGCTTGCACAAAGGCAAAGGCGGTCGCCCGTGCAGAGCCCCCGGCCCCAATCAGCGCCACCCGCTGACCGTTGAGCCGAACTTCCTCCTCCTGTAAGGCCCTCAGCAGCCCCGGTCCGTCCGTCAGGTATCCCTTCAGTCGGCCCTCCACAACGTGCACCGTGTTCACTGCCCCGGCGGCTGCCGCGACCGGGCTCAACTCATCCATCAGAGCAGCCACCGCCGCCTTGTGCGGAATTGTGCAATTGACCCCCACGATCCCCAATGCCGGCAGTGCCCGGATGGCATCTGTCAGCCCTTCCGGAGGCACTGCAAAGGGCACGTAGACCCAGTCCAGACCGGCGGCCGCAAACGCCGCATTGTGCATCGGCGGGGACAGACTATGCTCGATCGGCCAGCCGAACACGCCGACCACCTGGGTCCCGCCACTAATCCGCGCCGCCACCTGCGCTCCCTGCCTTCTCCGGCGTGGGCCACGTTCCGCGTCGCTGCAACCAGCCGATTAGCAGACGCTCCAACGGTCGGACCAGTCGCGTACTCAGGAACTCGCGCGGGCTTACCCGCTCCACCAGAATCGCTTGACAACCGGCCCAGTGCGCTCCGAACACGTCGGTCAGCAACTGGTCCCCCACCACAATCGTCGCCTCCGGCGCCGTCCCGGTGACCTTCATTCCCTTGCGAAAAGCACAGGGCCACGGCTTCCCCGCCGGTGCCAGCGCCTCCACTCCTAGCCGCTCCTTCAACGCCTGAATCCGCCTTCGCTTCGTACTATTGGAAACGATGCAAACCGCAAACTGTTCCCTGGCCTTGGCCAACCAGGCTTCCGTTTCCGGCGCGATCTCCTCCGAGTTCCAGGCCGCCAGCGTATTGTCAACATCCAACAGCAGGCCTCCGATGCCGCGCTTCCGGAGGCCGTCCAGGTCTATCTCCGCGACCGAGGCCACAGCCTGATCGGGGACAAAACGCCGCAGCAAACCCATAACACCTGCGCCCAGAAAAGCTGACCCGCGCCTCCGCTCTGCCGCACTGCTCACACTGGAAGCAGCTTCAAAACCCCTGTCGGAGCGCCTTCAGGCGCGATTGCCGTTGAAGCTATGAAACCACCTCTAGGCCTCGCAGCCCGCCGCCCCTGCTTCCCGGGCCTTACCGGCTCCCGGAACGGGCGGCCGCTGCCCGGCGCACCAGCGCCGCTACTCTCCGGTCCCACCACATCTCGGCAAAATAGGACCCCGAGCCAAGCTGATCAATGCTCGGTTCGGTTGTCCCCGCTCGGCGAACCGCGGCCCGCGTCGTGTTCCCGCGGAAGGCCACCACGGTCTCCGGGCCCTTGTCCGCGCTCGCTGCCGGCAACTCAACCAGCGCGCGCACCGTGAGATACTCGATTTGCTGCACTTGGTCGAACAACTCGCGCGCAAAACGGAAGGACTGCACCAGAATCCACGGCCCCAACTGCGCCTCCGGCACCTTCTCGGGCATCCGAAAGCTGAGCAGAGCAAAGCTCCGCGCCGGGTCCACCACCACCTCTACGGCCGGTCCCACCTTCGTCCCGTCCGGCCATGTCAGTCGCGACAGCGCCTGCGTCAGCTCCCGGTCCTGGCTGCTCGCCGTGAGGGACCCGCTCTTGCTTCGGTCCATGAATGTCGCCCTCACCGGCGCGGTGCCACGCGAGGACATGGGTCGCGGCGGAACCGACACGCGGACCGCCGGCGCACGACTGGCAGGCCTCACGATCTGCGCCGGCTGTGCCGGCTGCGCCGCCGGTTGCTGCGAACCCACCGGCTGCAACGCTCGCTGATCCGCCTCCACGAGCATCGGGCCCCGCCGCGCAATCGTCTCTGGCTCCGGCGCCTCGGTTTGGGCCCCCTTCCATGCCAATGCCACCACAACAATAATGATCAGCAACGCCCCCGCGGCGCCCAGCACCGCGAACAGGTTCTTGCGCAACCACGCCAGGCTCGTCTCCCACGTGTACTCCTGCGGTTCCACCACCGGCTCCACAGCCGGCAGCGGCGCCTCGATCAGCATCCCGCCCACCTCGGGCCGGACCTCCAGCAACTTGTTCAGCTTGCCCTTGACCTCAGGCAGGTCCTCCAGATCCAGGGCCAACTGATACCACTCAATCGCATCCTCGGTGCGCTCCTGGTCGGCGAAGACGTCGCCCATCACCGCATGCGCCGCGGCGCTCGTGGGGTGCTTGCGCAACAGCCGTAGGCACAGCGCCTGAGCCCGACCCCACTGCTGTCGCTCACGCCGCAGGTTCGCTTCTACCAGCAGCGTCCGCAATGCCGGATTCGTCTCGTCCGCAACGTATCGTGGCTCCATTGCCGCCTCGCGCCCTAGCGAGCGCCTCGCTGATGGTATACCCGGCAGGCAACACCCTAAAACGGCTGCTACCTGCCCTTGGCGTCGCACCGCTTCGACATCCGGTAGCGACACGTCGAGTACCCCGCGCTCTCGTACAGCGCCAACGCCGCCTCGTTCCCCACCGTGCAATCCAACTCCACGCACGAGACCCCCCGCTCCGAAAGCCATCCCTCAGCCCGCTCCAACAGCCGCCGCCCCCAGCCCTGCCGTCGGTGCGTGGGCGCCACATATATGTTCTTGATGTACCCGCACCACGGATCAACCAGAGTACTCGTTATCGCGACCCACAAGAAGCCCCGCACCGTCTCCCCGTCGTCCAGCACGAACAGACCCTCGTGCCGGTCGCCTACCGCCCGACGCAACAGCGACGAGTACTCCCGCAAGAACTCCGGCGTCAAAACGAACCCCGCGAAGTTGGTCTCGTAGATCTCTCGCTGGAAGCTCAGGACCGCCTCCCGGTCCTGCGGCCACTGCAGCGCCCGGATCCGCATCTCCATCATACCCGCCGACCTCGATTTCGGCTTCCCTCTTTTCTTCCTCCTGTGCGCCATCATGTCCTCGTCCGTACACGAATTGGCCGCCGGCGCACCGGCGGCCTCGGACGCAAGTCGTCCCCGGCTAGGGCGAGACCCCGTTCGCGCCCCCCGGCGGCGTGCGCAGCATATCTCGGCGCACCGTCCGCACGATCTGTTTCCCAGCCGTCAGCCGCGACCCGGGACCTCGCGCTCCATAAACCTGCACCACGCCCCGGTACACCGTCACCGTGCTCCTGCCGGTGTCGCGCTCAACGTGTACCCGGAATCGCGTCCCCCGCACCCCCGCGATAATCGCAGGGGTTGCCACCTCGAAGGTGGAACCATTGTCCAGCAACTTCACCACGTCCGCGATGATCTCGCCCCAATATAGGTACAGTAAAATATGGCTGCCCACACTGTCCCGGTCCTGAGCCAGTGCGCAGATGCTCAATTCGCTCTCGGGCAACACGACAGCCGTGCTCCCGTCCTCAAACGTCAAGGTCGCGGAGTGGCTCGCGGTTCTTACGATGTCTCCCGGCTGAAGCGGCTCGCTGCCGGGGCTGCCGAACACCTCCGAGTCTCGCCGCCGCACCAGCGCCTCCCCGCTCAGCTCGGCCGTCTGGAAGTCCACGTAGTCAATCTCGCCGCCCACGTGCAACAGCAGTCCCGAGTTCGCCCCATGCATCGCGCACGCCAGCGTGACCGGACCGTCGCCCTCTCCGGTCCCACGCGGCGCATAGAACAGCTCGTAGCTGTCCCGCCCCGCCACCGGATCGCTCGGGCAGTGCAGTGCCCCGCCGTTGGTGATATAGCCCTTCCGCAGCCGCCCCAGTGAGTTCGGGTATCTGCCGTTATCGCCTCGGAACTCCCGCAGGCCGGTGGCGATAACCTTAAGATGGGTCTCGCACTGCGCCAGACGCGCTCGCTCTCGTGAGGTCGAGAACACCGGGAACAGAATCGCGATCAATACCACGACAATCCCGACCGCCACCAGCATCTCCACCAGCGTGAACCCGCCTCGTGCCCTCCGCGCTTGACCCATTCTCGCTCTGCTCCCTGCCGGCCCTCTGTCCAGCCTTCGCCCCTTCGTGTACCACACTGACCTTTCCGATTTCACACCGCCTCGTAAAAGATCCACGGCATCTTGCTGCCGTTCCACCCCGACTTGAGCAACACCTGAGCTTGTTCCTGGCATCAGTGCTCGCGGGCCGAACAAAAGCCCTTTTCTCTCGTCTGCAAAGTCAAACCTCCCGTGAAAGGAGCCGTGAAAACCCATGAAGGCTAGCACCTTGTGGATAGTATGTGTAATCTTGGCCCTCGCCGCTGTGGTCTCGGTCGCCCAGGACAAGCCCGCGGTCGGACCGCCCGGTGGCGGTATGGAGACGGGGCCAGGAATGCATCAAGGCCTCGACCAGGGCAAGCTGGTGGACCGGCTGCTGCAGCGTCTCGGCGTCGAGGTTACGCCGGAGCAGAAAGCCGAGGTGCTCCGTCTGGCTAAGGAGCGGCAGGAGAAGATCCGCGCCGCCCAACGTGAGTTTGTCGAGGGGCTCAAGACGACGCTCAACCTCACGGACGAGCAGCTCAAGAAGCTGGTCGCCGCCGGACGAATGATGCGACAGCGCGGGCAACGCTTCCATCGTGGAGGCCGTCGCAGGGGCCCCAACGCGCCTCAAGGCGCGCCGCCGGCGCCTCCCGGACCGGGTGCCTAACCCCCCACGCCCTCCATTCCAGCGCCGGGCCTCGTGCCCGGCGCTTCGCGTTCTCGCCTCATTACACCCCGAGCCAATGAGACTCTCTGGAAGGCCTTCTGGCACAGTGCGGCGAAGATACTCCATCATGGAGTTGCCCGCGGTTCTCCAGCGCTTCGACCGACGCAGCCGATACGCCTGGCAGCGCCCTCGCCTCGGCTCGAGGCTCCGCTGGCCTCCCGACCGGAGCGACCTGGTCCATGTACCGGCAGGCCGCTTCATGATGGGCAGCCCGGCCGGTGACTCCGACGCCAAAGAGCGCGAACAGCCCGCCCACGAGGTCGAGCTGGAGGCCTTCTGGATCCACCGCACGCCCGTCACCAACGAGCAATACCTCGCCTTCATTCAAGCCACCGGCCATCGTCCCCCTGATAGCGCCGATACCGGCACTCCGCTCTGGAACGGCCGCACTTTTCCCCCCGATCGAGCCCGCCATCCCGTCACCTGCGTGAGCTGGCATGACGCACAGGCGTATGCCCAGTGGGCCGGCCTGCAGTTGCCCACGGAAGCCCAATGGGAATATGCAGCCCGCGGCCCGGACGCGCCGACCTATCCCTGGGGGAACACCTGGGATGGCGCCAAGTTGTGTTGGGGCGAGAACCGCGGCCAGACGCCCGTGGCCACCTTGCCCGTAGCCGGCTTCCCCGACGGAGCAAGCTGGTGCGGCGCCTTCGATATGTCCGGCAACGTGTGGGAGTGGGTCGCCGACTGGTACGACGAGCACTATTACGCCCAATCCCCCCGCCTTGATCCTCCCGGCCCGCCCACGGCCGAACGCAAAGTCGGCCGCGGCGGCTCCTGGGACAACGCGGCCAAGGTCAACTTTCGAGCCGCCTACCGGATGTACCCCTTGCCCGACCATCGCCTACACCACGTCGGGTTCCGCTGCGTTCTCAGACTGAGCCATTAACCTGGCCTCCCGACGCTTCCTGGAAGCGGGGTCTTGTCGGTACACTTTCAGTTTCTTTTGCCCCGCGAGGCGCGATCAGCCCGAAATTCTGTCTGAACCTCTTGACATCTGCAGCTTTATGGCCCAACATAGGAATGGTTATTATTGCTATCTACGCCAAGAGGCTCAAGATGGTCATTGGAGGTTTCAAACCCACCCGCAAGAACAATGCCCCACTGCGCGTCCAACCGGACTGCCTGGCGACCGGGATTACTTCTACGCGGGAATCAAGCAAAGCTGACGGCTCAGCGACCCGCTGAAAATGCGTGTTCTGGCCGTTCAGCCACCTGGAAGGGGGACAATAGCATGTGCGACGAGGTCACCAAGATGCCGTTGATTGGCGAAAAAGCGCCGTCGTTCACGGCGGAGACCACCCAGGGAACAGTCAAGTTCCCGGACGATTACGAGGGGAAGTGGGTGGTCTTCTTTTCGCATCCAGCCGACTTTACGCCGGTCTGCACCACGGAGTTCATGACTTTCGCGACCATGGCTGACGAGTTCAAGGCTCTGAACGCCGAGTTGCTCGGGCTGTCCATTGACAGCACCTTCAGCCACATTGCCTGGCTCCGAGTCATCAAGGAGAAGATCCGGTACAAGGGTATGAAGGAAGTCGAAGTCACCTTCCCCGTGATTAGCGACCTGACGATGGAGGTGGCCAAGAAGTTCGGGATGCTCCAGCCTCAGGCCAGTACGACCCAGGCCGTTCGGGCCGTGTTCATCATTGACCCCGAGGCCACGGTGCGGGCCGTTCTCTACTACCCGCTGTCCAACGGCCGCAACATGGCCGAGATCAAGCGCCTCCTGGTGGCCATGCAGCACTCGGACGAGCACGGCATCGCCACTCCCGCCAACTGGGAGCTGGGCGAGGATGTAATCATTCCGCCACCCGGCTCCTGCGGTGCCGCGGCGGACCGGGTCGAACAGGCAGGTAAGGACTACGAGTGTCTCGACTGGTTCCTGTGCCTCAAGAAGTGCCCACACAAGAGCTAGATGCCGTTTCAGAGCCCTGTACGAGCCCCCTTCAGGGCCGATTGTCGTTCGTCGCTGCCGTCATGCTATGGCCTCAGCGCGCCACTGCGCAAGTGCATGGCGCATGTTCAGCGCACCGAAGGATCAATCCTGAGGAGGGGTCGAGCCGGAGGTAGCATCTTGTCGCACGCCGTTGACTCAACAGTCAGAAAGGAGAGAGGGCGATGGCGAACAGGTTAGAGGTTTACAAGTGTGAAGTGTGCGGGAACATCGTCGAGGTCT